>CAZATR010000048.1:0-16101 GCA_964488035.1 uncultured Natronomonas sp. | reverse complement strand
ACCGCCGCGAGCACTTGCGAGCGGCGGTCGACAAGCTGCGCGCGAGGGACGCCCGCCCGAGCACCGCGAGGGCGGGCGTCGGCTGGGGAGGAATGTGGTGCGGTCGCGGGGCGGTGCCTGGTGGATTCGAAGGGCGAGGGCGGGTCGGTCCGGCCCCGGCGACGCAAGCCACGAGGCGCCTCCGGCGCCTCGGCCCGCTCGCGCGGCTACGCCGCGCGAGGACACCGCAGCGGAGCGAGGAGCGCAGCGAGCCGCGGCCGATCGAGCCGGCCGCGGGCTTCGGAAGTCGGCAATACGTTTCAGGAAATAGCTACCGGATCAACTGCAAGTACGTACACCTGTACTGACCCCAATCGGGTCAAAACGTGTCTTGCTGTGGAGTTCGCCGAACGCCGGAGGACACCGAGCCACGGAGCCCCCGACCACGCCCTACTGGAACCGGACGCCGAGGTCGTGCAGGCCCTGGTTCTCCATGGCGACGTTGATCAGCAGCGGCGTCACGGCCTCGACCTCGGCGGCGTTCTCGAGGCCGCCGACGTCGAGCGCCCGGAGCCCCTCGATGCCCGCCGCGAGGTCGGCGACGATCTCCTTGGCGTCCTCGTCCTCGCCGAACACGAGGGTGTCCCACTCGAACTCGCGGTCGAGGTTCGCCAGCCCGTCTGCGGGGAGGTTGTGGAACGCCCCGACGACCGGGACGCCCTCCGGGGCGGCGTCGGCGGCCAGCGCCGCGACGCTGCCGGCGCCGGGTCGGTTGTAGTGGAAGCCCGCCTCGTCGCGCTTCATCCCGACCGCCGGCGTCACGAGGATCGTGTCCTCGTCCAGGCGGTCCGCGATAGCCTCGATGGTGTCGACCAGGTGGTACGCCGGCACCGAGAGCACGACGACGTCGGCGCGGTCGGCCGCCATCGCGTTCTCGAAGCCCTTGATGTCGGAATCGACGCCGCGGCTGTCCAGCTCCGTCCCGTACTCCTCGGCCTTCCCGCGGGCCCGCTCGGGGTCCCGCGACCCCACCAGGAGTTCGTGGTCGGCGTCGTAGGCCCACCGCAGCGTCAGTCCCTGGCCGATGTCGCCGGTGCCGCCGAGCAGCGCGATGCGCATGTCTGCACCTCGACCGAGCCGTGGTTAACCCTTGGGTGAGCGGAGATGGTTGCCTTCGCGTCCGGCGATACCCACGATTCGTATCGGACTTCTGACCCGTTCCCGGCTCGAATGAGCGATGACAACCACCAAGGTATTTGTAATACTTGCCCGATTGGGGGGACATGTCGGACCGCAACGTAAACCGGCGAACGTTCCTCCAGTACGGTAGTACCGCGGGCGCGCTCACGACGACGGTCGCTCTGGCAGGGTGCCCGGGCAACGGGAATGGGAACGGGAACGGCAACGGCAATGGGAATGGCAACGGCAATGGCAACGGGAACGGCAACGGCAACGGGACGGACGAGACCGACAACGCCATCACCATCACGCTGTCGCAGTTCCCCGATACGATCGATCCGCTCGACCACATCACGGGGGACTACTTCAACGTATTCGACCACATCTACGAGCCGATATTCGACTTCCAGCCCGGTGAAGGGATCTTCCCGCGGGTCGTGGAGGAACAGGAGGTCCAGGGAGATGGGACGACGCATCTCTCGCTCCGCGACGATGTGGTGTTCCACAACGGGGACGACCTCACGGCCCAGGACGTCGCCTGGACGATCAACCGGACGCTCGATCCGGACATCGGGGTCCAGAGCCCGATCGGCACCTTCGGACTGGGCTCGATCGAGAGCGCAGAGGCGGTCGACGACCTGACCGTCGCGGTCAACTACAGCGCCGCACCCGGCCTCGCGGAGTTCGAGTACGGTAACTACGGGCGTGCGATGAACCAGGAGTGGTCGATCGAGAACCACGACGCCGAGAACTCGGCGATATCCGGCGCCAGCCCGGACGATTTCAACGGAACCGGGCCCTACGAGGCCGTCGAATTCACCTCGGGCGAGGAGATCGTTCTGGAGCGGTTCGACGATTACTGGGGCGAGGAGCCGCCCTTCGAGACCGTGACGTTCCGTGCCAACACGGAATCCAGCGGCCGGGCCGCAGCCCTCGAGGCCGGTGAGACCGACCTCACGATCAACATCCTGCCCGAAGACGTCGCGACGATCCAGAACGCCGGCGGCGTCGAGATCCGGAACGTGACGAGTTTCCGGACGGTGTTCTGTCCGATGAAGAACACCGTCGAACCGTACGACAGCCAGGAGTTCCGGCAGGCGATGAACTACGCCGTCGACAACGCGGGCATCGTCGACAACGTGCTCAGCGGATTCGGGCAGGCGGTCGGCCAGCCCGTCGCGCCGGACATCAACGGCTACAACCCCGACATCGAGCCCTACGAGCAGGACGTCGGCATGGCCGAGAGCCTCGTCGAGGAGAGCGGCTACGGCGGCGTCGACATCACGCTGACCGCGCCGCAGGGACGGTATCTCAACGACGCCCAGGTCGCACAGACGGCGGCCGACCAGATCGACCAGCTCAGCAACGTCAACTGCGAGGCGAACATCGTCGAGTTCCCCGTCGTCTCCGACGAGAACCAGGCGGGCGTCGAGGAGGAGAACATCACCCACCCGTTCTACATGATCGGGTGGGGGACGATCACCGGCGACGCCGACTACGGGGTCCAGGGCTTCTTCACGATCCCGGACAACCCGAGCCGGACGTTCCACGACGAGGAGCTCAGCGACGCGATCCTCGAGAGCCAGCAGATCCAGGACCCCGACGAGCGGACCCAGCAGCTACAGAACGTCATGGAGCTGGCCCACGAGAAGGCGCCGTGGCTGTTCCTCCACGTCCAGGAGAGCATCTACGGGGTCAACGAGGCCATCCAGTGGGAGCCCCGCCCCGACGAGGTCGTCTACGTCGAGGAGATGCAGACGTAAACGGCGTCGCGACCACTTCGTCGACCGACATACCGGTGGCGGAGGCGCCGCGAACACCGACGACGGACGAGCCCGGAGAGGCCCCGTCGGGGACGGTCGCCGCGGGTGAACGAAACCCCCGTACGGGAAGCACAAAATAGTTAAACTCGCCCTACACCGTTGATATAAACGATGTCGATGGGGAGATTCTTGCTTCGGCGGACGCTCCAGGGCGTGTTCGTCATCTGGGGCGTCGTGACCGTCTTGTTCGGTCTTCGCGCCGTCTCACCCGGGGACCCGGCGACCCTGATGCTCGGGCAGGGTGCGACACAGGAACTCATCCGAGAGGTCCGGGAGGCCGAGGGCCTGGACGAGCCGATCTACGTCCAGTACGCCGACTACCTCGGCGGGATCGTCCAGGGCGACCTCGGCTACTCCTGGCGCTCCGAGCGGGAGGTCGAGATCATGGTGATAGAGCGCATCCCCGCCACCGTCGAACTCGCCGTCGCCGCGACGATCATCGCGCTTCTGCTCGCGATCCCGCTCGGCGTCATCTCGGCGACGCGGCGCAACAGCCCCTCGGACTACGGCGCGACGCTGTTTTCCCTGCTGGGGATCAGCACCCCGAACTTCTGGCTCGGCCTGATGCTGATCCTCGTGTTGGGGGTCTGGTACGGGATCCCCTATCCGACGATCGATACCGCGGGGTGGACGCCGCTCGGTATCGGCCTGATCGACCTGCCGACAGGGCGTCGGGAGGTTGGCTTCGCCGAGGCCGTGATGGCGCTGGTCAGGACCGGGTCCACCGGCCAGCTCGGGCTGTGGCTGAAACACATCACCCTGCCGGCAGTCACGCTCGGAACGTACTTCACCGCGCTCATCACCCGGCTCACGCGGAGCGGGATGATCGACGAACTCGGCAAGCCCTACGTCACGGCGACGGAGGCGAAGGGTCTGCCCGGGACGCTCATCCAGTACAAACACGTGCTCAGGAACACGCTCATCCCGATCATCACCGTGCTCGGCCTGCAGATGGGGACGCTGATGGGCGGGGCGGTCATCACGGAGACCGTCTTCAACTGGCCGGGACTCGGCCTCAGGCTCATCAACGCCCTCGGTGTCCGCAACTGGCCGGTCATGCAGGGGATCATCATCTTCATCGCCATCATGTTCGTCGCCATCAACATCGTCGTCGACACGGTCTATGCGTATCTGGATCCACAGGTGACCGTCGAATGATATCGGACCGGGTCAGATCGAACCTCAAGCAGACGTTTCGAGAGAGCCTGCTCCCGAAAGTCGGGATCGTACTGCTGACGACGATCGTCCTCCTGGCCACGTTCGCGCCGCTGCTGGCGACGCACAACCCCACGCGAACCGGCTACTTCCACGAGAACGGCGGCGCCTACCCGCCACCGGGGTTCGGTTACACCACGACGGTCGCGGATGACGGCGAGATCCGGCAGACCACGATCACCGCGACGGACGAACACCTCCTCGGCACGAACACGGTCGGACAAGACGTCTACTCGAGGGCCCTCTACGGCGCCAGAGTGTCGCTTCTGGTCAGTGTCTTCGGGGTCGCGCTGGCGCTTCTCATCGGGGTGCCGTTCGGGCTCGTCGCGGGCTACTACGGCGGCCGGATAGACGATGGGCTGATGCGGCTCGCCGACGTCATGCTCGCGTTCCCGGCGCTGGTGCTCGCGCTGGCGCTGATCGGCGTGTTCGGTTCACAACCGGTTCAGGTGCCCGACCCCATCGTCGCCGCCGGCCTCGCGGAGGGCATGCCGGCGTCGATCCCGATCCCGGGGAGCGTGACCATCGTCGTCGCGCTGGTGACGTGGGTCTGGTTCGCCCGCGTGGCCCGCGGCGAGGCGCTGTCGATCCGGAACGAGGAGTACGTCAAGGCCGCCAGGAGCTTCGGGACCGCCGACTGGCAGATCCTGCTCAAACACGTGCTCCCGAACAGCCTCACGCCGATCCTCGTCCTCGCGACGATCCAGATGGCGGTCATCATCCTGATCGAGGCCTCGCTCGCGTACCTCGGGTTCTCCGGGACGACGCTCTCGTGGGGATACGAGATCGAGACCGGACAGGACGTGCTCCGGACCCGGCCGTGGGTCGCGATGGTTCCCGGTATCGGCATCGTGCTGGCCATCATCAGCATCAACCTGATCGGTGACTGGTTCAGGGACGCCCTCGACCCCAACGTCGAGGGGAGCGAACGGGGGGCCTGACGTGGGCGACGACCTCCTCCGCGTCGAGGGGCTCTCGACGCGGTTCTTCACTGCCGAGGGGCAGGTGAACGCGGTATCGGATCTCGACCTGACGATCGAACGCGGTGACGTGTTCGGAATCGTCGGCGAGAGCGGCAGCGGGAAGAGCGTCGCGGCACTGTCGATCATGGATCTCGTCGAATCGCCGGGCGAGATCACGGCCGGTTCGATCGAATACCGCAACGCCGACCTCGCCGCCGACATCGGCGAGGACCACCCCGAAGCCGTCGATGGCGACTTCGTCGATCTGCTGCAGGTTCCGTCGTCGGTCCGGCGGGCGCTCCGCGGGACCAACTTCACGATGATCTTCCAGGACCCCGAGAGCAGCTTCAACCCGAGCCTGACCGTCGGCGAGCAGATCGCCGAGGCCGTGGAGGTCCAGCGCCGCGCGAGCGCGACGCCGCGGCTATCGCGAGGCGTCGAGTACTCCTTCTCGTCGTTTCTGGCCTCGACGGTACTCGGGTCGGAGAAGTTCGTAACCCAGGAGAGCCACGAGCGGGCCGTCGAGTTGCTCGAAACCGTCGGCATCCCGGACCCGGTCCAGCGGGCCGACGAGTACCCCCACCAGTACTCCGGGGGAATGCTCCAGCGGGCGATGATCGCCCAGGCGCTGGCGGGGGACCCCGACGTGCTGATCGCCGACGAGCCGACGACTGCGCTGGACGTGACCATCCAGGCCCAGGTACTCGAACTCCTCGCCGACCTCCAGGAGGAGACGGGTATGACGACGCTGCTCATCAGCCACAACCTGGGCGTCATCGCCCGGATGTGCGACCGGGTCGGCGTGATGTACGCCGGCGAACTCGTCGAACGCGGTACGCTCGAGGACGTCTTCGACGACCACGTCCATCCGTACACGCGTGGGCTGTTGGGCTCCGTTCCCGACCTGGACGATGCCGGCGGCCGCCTCGACCCGATCGAGGGCAACGTTCCCGATCTCGTCGACTCGGAGATGGACGATCGGTGTTACTTCGCGGACCGCTGTCCGAAGGCGATGGAGGAGTGTCTGACGAAACCACCCGGGTTCGAGGTCGACGAGGACCACACGGCCATGTGCTATCTCGCCGTCCACGACTACGCTCCATCCGACGCGCTACCGGAGGGGTACTTCGATGCGTAGCGATCGGGAGTCGACCGATGAGGGCCCGACGAGCGGCGACGGCGACTCCTCGTCCGAGGCCGGTGAGCAACCGCTCGTCCGGGTCCGGAACCTCGAAAAGTACTTCGACACCGGTGGCTCGCTACTGGAACGGCTGCTCGGGGACACGAGCGACCCCGTCCGTGCGGTCGACGGGGTCTCGTTCGACGTCTACGAGGGCGAGACGCTGGGGTTGGTCGGCGAGTCCGGCTGCGGGAAGTCGACGACCGGCGAGACGGTGCTTCGACTGCAGCACCCGACCGACGGGACGGTTGAGTACGATGGCACCGACCTCTCGGGGACCGACGACCTCTTTTCGTTTCGCCGGCGGGCCAGCGTCGTGTTCCAGGATCCCTTCTCGAGTCTGGACCCGCGCATGCCGGTCGGTGCGACCATCCGACAGCCGATGGAGGTCCACGACTGGCCGTGGCCGGCGGCGGATGTCGAGACGACCGCCGACGTGACGGCCGACGGTGTCGACGCCGACGTCACGGTGGCCGACGACGTCCATCGGCTCGAATCGGTCGACCCCGTCGACGGCGTCGCGACGGTCGAGGTGACCGTCCGGCGACGCTCGGGGACGGACGTCCCGGAAACGGTCACCGAATCGACGAGGGTCGACCCCCACGACGACGCGGGCTACGTCCTCGTCGATGGCGACCCCGTCGAAGTCGGGGTCGCCGAGCCCCTGGAGCTGTCCGCCTCGGGCGGCGAATCGCTCTCGATCGACGTCCGGGTCGGCCGCTCGGACGGCGAACTCCGCCGCGAGCGAGCCGCCGACCTGATGGAGCGGGTCGGGCTCTCGACGGACCAGATCGATCGATACCCCAACGAGTTCTCGGGGGGCCAGCGCCAGCGCATCGGTATCGCCCGGGCGCTCGCGCTCAACCCCGAGTTCGTGGTCCTCGACGAGCCGACCAGCGCGCTCGACGTCAGCGTCCAGGCGCAGGTTCTCAACCTGCTGGCCGAGCTCCAGTCGGAGTTCGATCTCACGTACCTGTTCATCAGCCACGACCTCAGCGTCATCCGGCACATCTGTGACCGGGTCGCGGTGATGTACCTCGGCGAGATCGTCGAGATAGCGCCGACCGAGGAGCTGTTCGCCGACCCACAGCACCCGTACACCGAGGCGCTCCTGGAGAGCGTCCCGCGGGCCTCGACCGACGAACGGGACCGCGACGTCGACCCGCTGGCCGGCGACGTCCCCTCGCCGCGGAACCCCCCATCGGGGTGTCGATTCCGCACCCGCTGTCCGAAGGTCATCCCGTCCGCTGATGTGAGCGCCGACCAGGAGACCTACCGGGCGATCATGGACGTCCGACTCCGCACCGAGCGACGGGAGATAAGCCTCGAGGAGATACGAGCGGAGGCCGACGACGAGTCGGCGGTCGTCGAGACGCTCTTCGACCGACTCGTCGCGGTCGAACTCCCCGAGACCGAGCGACGCTACCTGCGTGACGCCTTCGAGGAACTGGCAGACGGCAACTGGGAGGCCGCCGAAACCCACCTGCGGGACCGCTACGAGAGCGTCTGTGAAACCCACAGCCCGGACGGCGAGCGGTCGGCCTGTCACCTCCGCGGGCTCCCCGAGGCGGTCGACCCCGCCGACGTCGACCCCGTCGAGTGACCGCCGCGGACTTCCCGCTCCGGTCCGGCGCGGGATATGAACCGGCAGGACGCGCCCCCGGCCGTCGGGCCCGGCCGCCCGTGGCACGGACCAGCGACCTTTTGCCCGTCGAACCCCCGCGGCGCGGTATGGACGACGAGTCACCGGTCGCCGGCGAGCGACTCGGGGAGGTGCTCGCGGACGTCGAGGGGATGGCCGACGACCACCGCGAGGCGGGCCGGGAGACCGTCGTCGTGCCGCCGACGGACGCGGGCGTCCTCGATGGCACGCCGTTCGGACTCGAGGTGGTCACGCCGCGGGACCGGTTCGACGCACTCGAGGCCGTCGTCGACGTCGCGACGCTGGACACCAGCCACGTCTACCGGACCGAGGCGGACGACGTCCGCCTCCTGATCGTGCTCCTGGAGGGGACGCTGCCGCCGACCGACGCGGCCGCCGAACCGGACGCCGACACGGCGACCGGCGACGCCGCCCTCTCGGTGTTCGTCCCTGCTGTCCTCCCGCTGCCCGCCGACGCGCTGGCCGCCCGCGCCCGCGAGGCGGGCGCCATGTACACCCACGTCCGGCCGCCGGCCGACGACGCGCGGGTGACGTTCACCCACCAGGACCCCGAGCTCTTCTTCTGAGGGGCCACCGTCCGTCTCGCGACCGGGCGCTCCGCACGCGTCGGCTGTCACTCGCCGCCGGCCGAACCGACGGTCCGGTCGACGCGTCACCCCTCGTCGGCGCGTTCCGTGCGTGGGCGTGACACCCACCCAAATTTATACGCTCAGCACCCCGTAGGTTCGTAGATAGCGATGAGTGTCACGCCGGACCGGATCCGCGTCCTGCACGTCGACGACGAGACGTCGGTCGCCGACGTGGCCGCGCGCTTCCTCCAGCGCCAGGACGACCGGTTCGACGTCGACGTCGTCGCGTCCGTCGACGAGGGCCTCTCTCGACTCGAAGCCGGGGACTTCGACTGCGTCGTCTCGGACTACGACATGCCGCGGCGCAACGGCGTGGAGTTCCTGCGGGCCGTCCGCGACCGGTATCCGAACGTTCCCTTCATCCTCTTCACCGGGAAGGGAACGGAGGAGGTCGCGAGCGACGCCATCTCGGCCGGCGTGACGGACTACCTCCAGAAGGAGACCGGGACCGGCCACTACGAGGTCCTGGCCAACCGGATCGTCAACGCCGTCTCGCGGGCCGAGAGCCAGCGGGCCGCCCGCCATCTCAGGGAGCTGGCCGAGAACACCGACCGCATCCTCTGGATCTTCGAACCGGACTGGTCCGAGCTCCTGTTCATCAACTCCGCCTACGAGGCCGTCTGGGGACGGTCCGCCGAGGACCTGCGGGCGACCCCGACGGACTTCCTGAACGGGGTCCACCCGGACGACCGCGACCGCGTGCGCGAGTCGATGGAGCGGCTCGGCGACGGCGAGGCCCTCGACGTCGAGTTCCGCGTCAACGCCGACGAGGACTACGGCCGCTGGGTCGCCGTCCGCGGCGAACCCATCACCGACGACGGCGCGGTCGTCCGGATCGCCGGCTTCGCGACGGAGGTCACCGAGCGGAAGGAACTCGAGCAGGCGCTCCAGGAGCGGACCGAGCGGCTGCAGGAGGCCCAGCGGGTGGCCGGCGTCGGCTCCTGGGAGTGGGACGCCGCCACCGACACCGTCGAGTGGTCCCGGGAGACCTACCGGATCTTCGGCTGGGACCCCGCGGGCGACACCAGCCCGACGTTCGACGACTGGATCGAGGCCGTCCACCCCGAGGACCGCGAGCACGCCGGTGCGATGGTCGAGGAGGCGATGGAAACCGGCACGTTCCCGACGTTCGAACACCGGATCGAACGGCCGGACGGCGAGGTCGTCCGGGTCAAGTGTCGCGGCGAGGTCACCGAGACCGACGACGGCGGGCTCCGGATCACCGGCACCATCCTCGACGTCACCGACCACGAGGACGCCAGCCCCGAACCGGCCTGACACGCGCAGTGGTCCGAACAGGGCCGTCGCGATGCCACACGAAGCGTACCCGTCAGGTCCAGCCGCGCTGCCGCTTCCGGAAGCTGGAGCACCACGCGAGGACCACGACGGCCAGCGGGAGCGCGACGACGACGCCGAGGCCGATGGCCACGAGGCGTTCGGGCGGCGTCGGAACGCCGCCGGCGTACCCGAGCCACGTGACGGCGACGCAGCCGACGGCCGCGAGCCAGACGGCGAGGCGTTCGGCGGTCATCGGTCCAGGGCCTCCGGGAGGTCGTTGACGCTGTCCAGCACCGCGTGGGCGCCGGCCTGCCGGTACTTCTCTCGACCGGACTCGCCCGTGAGGCCACCGGTCAGGACGCCGACGCCGAGATACGCCCGGTCGGGGTCGTCGTCGGCGGCGCGGACGGCCATCCGGACGTCGTCGAGGGTGTCGCCGACGTAGACGACGCGGTCGGCCTCCAGCCGGTCGGCGAGGTCGACGAGCGCCCGCGGGTGGGGTTTCCCTTCCTCCCAGTCGTCCATCGTGTACGTGCGCTCGTCCGGCACCTCGAGGCCGACCCGGTCGAGGGCGATGTCGGCCTCGGCGGCCGGCCGGCCGGTGATGACGCCCAGCGGCCACGCTTCGAGCGCCTCGTGGGTCGCGTCCTCCAGCAGAACCGGTTCGTCCTCGATGAAACCCTCGCGGTCGAGGTCGGGTTCGGCACCTTCCAGCCGGCGGTAGCGGTCCGATCCGAGGTAGAGCTGCTGGAACACCGCCCGCAGCCGGTCGGGGTCCCACTCGTCGAGGACGCGCTCGCGGTCGGCGGGATCGAGCTCGTCGGCGATGGCGGTCCGGGCGGCTTCCAGGCCGCCGCCCGACGCGGCGATGAGGCCGGTGTAGGTCTCGATGCTCAACCGCGGCCGCTCCCGCCGGGCGAGCACGTACAGGGCCGCGGCGTCGGTCAGCTCCCAGTCGTTGTTGAACCCGCCGGCGTCCTTGAACAGCTGGACGTCGTCCTTCGCGATGGTCTCGCCGTAGACGTGCTCGACGGCCTCGACGATGGCGCGGCGGTAGGACTGCTCCACGTCGACGAGCACGCCGTCGACGTCGAGGACGACTGCGTCGGCGTTCATGGGTGGGCGCGGTGGAGCGTCCGGTCGGGCAGCGTCTCCGGCGTCGCGTCGACCACGGCCGGGTCGGCGCCGAGCGTGGTGAACAGACACGCCGCGTCGGCGTCGCGGGCGACGTCGTCGAGGGGCCGCTGGAGTTCCGGCGGGCAGTTGCGGGCGTAGACGGCGTCGGCGCCGCGGTAGACCGACGGGTCGGGGTCGGTCACGTCGTCGCGGACGAACCGGACGCCGCCGGGAACGTCGCGGGCGCGGACGTCGGTCGCCGTGACGGCCCGGCCGCGGTCGGCCAGCGCGGCCGCGACGCCGTGCCGGCGGCCGACGCCGACCTCGACCAGGGCGTCGTACCGGGCGAGCCGCTCGATCAGCGCGACGTTCCGTTCGGTGTGCACGTCGGGATGTTTATGAACAGCGCTATCTAACGTTTTCCCATGCACGTCGACATCGTGCCGGTCGGTGACCTTCCCGCCACCGTCAAGCGGGAAGCCTCCAGCGGGCTGCGGGCCGTCTACGACTGCGAGGTGACGATCCACGACGACGAACCCATTCCCGACGGTGCCTACGACGCCTCCCGCGAGCAGTACCGCGCCGAGGAGTTCATCGAGCTCGCGAGCCGCGTCGGCAGCGGCAAGAAGAACATCGCGATCACCGACAACGACCTCTACTACCGCCGGCGGAACTACGTCTTCGGGCTGGCCTACCTCTCCGGCAACGGCTCCGTCATCTCGACGTACCGGCTCCAGACCTCCAGCGACGGCGGCTTCTCGAACAAGCCCGCCTCCGAGATCTTCTCCGACCGCATCCGGAAGGAGGTCATCCACGAGATCGGCCACACCCTCGGCCTGGAGCACTGCGACAACTCCCGCTGCGTGATGAACTTCTCGCCGACCGTCCGCGAGGTCGACGTCAAGGAGGAGAACCTCTGCGGATCCTGCCAGCGGATGGTGCTCTGAGGCGCCGACCGGCACCGACCGGCGCCGCACCCGAAGCGACGACGCCACGTCCTACACGGCCGCCGCGCCGTCGCCACCGCCACGACGTTTTAATGGGACTCGACCCTGGAGCCCGTACGATGCACGGTGGAGACGGAGACGGGGTATCCGTGACCGGGTGCCGGACGGCACGCGCCGTCCCACGACCGTCGGCCACGGCATCCGGACGCCGGACGCGACGCGGGGGGTCCCGGAATGACCACTGACCCCCGACCGATCGAGGTGTTGCTCCTCGCACCGGGCGCCGACGGCGACGACGTCGCCGGGATGCTCGAGGAGGCATCGGCACCCCCGGCGGTGACGACACGGACGGCCGACGGCGTCGGCCCGGACGACGGCGCGGACGACGGCGCGGTCGCGGGCGGGGAGCTGACGGTGACACGACCCCCGGACCCGACGGGGGCACTCGACCGGATCGGTCCCGAGTCGCCCGACGCCGTCCTCCTCGACCTCCAGGGGGACGAGCGGCGGGGCCTGGACCTGCTCGCGACGCTGCACGAGCGCCCCCACCCGCCACCGGTCGTCGTCCTGACCGGCCTGGACACCCGAGAGGTCGGCATCGAGGCCGTGCGACGCGGCGCCGAGGAGTACCTCGTCCGAAACGAGGCGACCCCGAAACTGCTCGTCCGCTCGGTCTACCACGCCGTCGAGCGGGCGGCCCACGAGCGCGAGCGGGCGCGCTACGAGGCGCTCATCAAGGAGTCGACCGACGCCATCGCCATCATGGACCCCGAGGGCACCATCGAGTACGTCACGCCCTCCCTCGAGCACGTCGTCGGGTACCGGCCCGAGGAGTTCGTCGGCGAGAACGCCTTCGACTACGTCCACCCGGACGACCTGGAGACGGCCGCCGAGGAGTTCCGGGCCACCGTCGAACGCGAGGACTACCGGGGCTCGGCCGAGTTCCGGTTCCAGCACCGCGAGGGCCACTGGGTCACGATCCACGCCCGGGGCCGGAACCTGCTGGACGACCCGGCCGTCGAGGGGCTGGTCGTCTACACCCACGACGTCACCGAGCTGCGGGAGTACGAGCGGCGGCTGGTCGACCGCGAGGCCTGCCTCCGCCGGACCGCCGAGATCCTGGCCGACCGCGAGCGCGGCTTCGCCGACCAGGTCGACGCCGTCCTCGACGTCGGCCGGGAGATGCTCGGCGTCGAGTACGGGACGCTCTCGCGGCTCCGGGAGGACACCTACGTCTTCGAGCGCGTCTCGGGGGTCGACGACGCCGTCAACCCCGGCGACACCGTACCCCTGTCGTCGACGAACTGCGAGCGCACCGTCACCCGAAAGCAGCGCGTCGTGCTGGAGGACATCGAGGCGGCGGCCCCCGAGCTGGCGGGCCGCGACGCCAACCGGGAGCTCGGCGTCAACTGCTACCTGGGCACGCCCGTCGTCGTCGAGGGCGAGGTCGTCGGGACGTTCTGCTTCTACGGCGCCGACCCCGGGGACGGCTTCACCGAGTGGGACGAAACCTACGTCGACCTGGTCGGCGAGTGGATCGGCAGCGAGTTCGAGCGCACCCAGAACACCGACCGCCTCGCCGTCCTCAACCAGCTACACGGCGTCGTCAACGACGTCACGGAGGCGGTCATCGGCCGCTCGACCCGCGAGGAGATCGAGGAGACGGCCTGCCGGCGGCTCGCGGCCTCGGACTCCTACGAGTTCGCCTGGATCGCCGAGCGGGACGCGCCCAGCCAGGAGGTCACCGCGCGGACGGCCGCCGGCGTCGACGACGCCCCCGCGGACCTCTGCACCCCCATCGACGCCGCCGACACCGACGACCACGTCGACGCCGACGCCGCCGACGCTCCGGAGTTCGTGGACCCGACGGCGCGGGCGCTGAAGACCGGCGAGGTCCGGATCGTCCGGGACGTCGTCACCGACCCCCGCCACGAGCCGTGGCGACCGGTCGCCGAGACCCACGGGTTCCGGTCCGTGGCCGCCATCCCGATCCGCCACGAGGAGACCGTCTACGCCGTGTTGAACGTCTACGCCGACCGCGCCGACGCCTTCGGGGCGGCCGAGCGGACGGTCGTCGAACACCTCGGGGAGATCATCGGCCACGCCATCGCGGCCGCCCAGCGGAAGCAGGCGCTGGTCAGCGACGCCGTCGTCGAACTCGAGCTCGAACTCCCCGGCGCGTTCGCCGACGTCGATGGCGTCGCCGATCTCGAGGCCGCCGTCCACGTCGACCGGTTGCTGGCGGTCTCGGAGTCGGACTACCTCATGTACGGCACCACCTCGGAGGCCGGCATCGAGGGCGTCGAGGCGGCCGCCCGCGCGGTCGACGCCTGGGAGGACATCTCGGTCGTCGGCGAGACGCCGGACGGGATCGCCTTCGAGCTCCGGCTGTCCGAGCCCCCCGTCCTCTCGACCGTTGCGTCGCTCGGCGGCGCCGTCGAGCGCGCCGTCGTCGAGGACGGCGACTACCGGCTGACCGCCCGGTTCACGACCGGCACCGACGTCCGAGGGGTCGTCGACTCCCTGGAGTCGGTGTTCCCCCGGGTCGACGTCGTCGCCCGCCGCCAGGTCACCCGGGCCAGCGGGGCCGAGCGGCTCGCCCGCGCCTGGCGAGACCGGCTGACCGACCGCCAGCGCACCGTCCTCGAGGCCGCCTACCACGCCGGCTTCTTCGAGTGGCCGCGGGAGAGCTCCGGCCAGGAGGTCGCCGAGTCGGTGGGCGTGACGCCGCCGACGCTCCACCAGCACCTCCGGACCGCCGAGCGGAAGCTGCTGGCGACGCTGCTCGAGGGCCCGTCGGCGCCCGCCGAGGCGGAGTAACCCCGGACTCGGTCCCGGCCGCCGGCGGCGTCCAGCCCCGCTGTCGACGGCCCGCCCGTCACCACCGTCGGCCCGGCAGATTGATTCGGCTCGCTCGCCTACCACCGACGGACCACCCGCAATGGCACGCGAGCACCCCCGCGTCGCGTCGCTGCTCCCGTCGGCGACGGAGATCGTCTACGCCCTCGGCGTCACGCCCGTCGCGACCTCCCACGAGTGCGACCACCCGCCTGATGCCGCCGACCGCCCCAGCGTCGTCGAATCCCGGGTGGACGCCGACGCCGACAGCGGCGAGATCGACGCCCAGGTGCGGGCCGCCGAGGCCGACGGCGGCGTCTACGCCATCGACCGCGACACCCTGGCCGACGTGAACCCGGATCTCGTCATCTCCCAGGGCATCTGTGAGGTCTGTGCCGTCGACACCGTCCTCGTCGAGGACGCCGTCGACGACCTGGGACTCGACTGCGAGGTCCTCACGACCGACCCCCACAGCCTCGCGGACATCATGGGCGACGTCGAGCGGATCGGCGACGCGCTCGGCCGCCACGACCGCGCCGCCGACCTCGTCGCCAGCCTCCGGGCCCGCGTCGACGCCGTCGCCGAGCGGGCCGCCGACGCCAGCGAAGCAGACGTCCCCGACGTGGCGGTGCTGGACTGGCTGGACCCCGTGATGGTCGCCGGCCACTGGGTCCCCGAACTCGTCGAACTCGCCGGCGGCCGCTACGGGCTGGCCGACCCCGGCGACGCCTCCACGCCCCGCGAGTGGGCCGCCATCCGCGAGTACGACCCCGACGTCCTCGTCGCCGCCCCGTGCGGGTTCGACCTCGACCAGACCGCCGACAACGCCACCGACCTCACCGCCCGTGACAGCTGGGGCGACCTCCGGGCGGTCCGCACCGACCGCGTCCACGCGATGGACGGCCACCACCTCACCAACCGGCCCGGGCCCCGCGTCGTCGACACCCTCGAGGTGCTCGCCGCGCTGCTGCTCCCCGACCGGTTCGATACCCCCGAGGCCTGGCAGGCCGAGCCGTTCCCATGACCGTCGAGTTCCCCGAGTCGATCCATGATAACCTCGTCGCGCACGCTCGCGACGGCGCGCCGGCGGAGGTCGTCGGGGTCCTCACCGGCTTCCGCGGCGGCGAGCACTCGACCGTTGCCCGCTCGCTCCGGGCCGACAACGCCGCCGACGCGCCCGCCACCCGGTACGAGATCGCGCCCGCCGAGGAACTCGAGTTGCTGGACCGCATCGACGACTCGCCCCACGAGGTCGTCGGGTTCTACCACTCCCACCCGCGCGGCCCGCTCGC
>CAZATR010000047.1:0-16154 GCA_964488035.1 uncultured Natronomonas sp. | reverse complement strand
CGGGCCGTCAGTCCCGCCCGGCCGCGGGCCGTCAGTCCCGCCCGTAGAACGGCAACGATCCGACCGCGGCCCGCTTGGCCGCGCCCCGGACCACCACCGAGAACTCCGTCCCCGGCTCGGCGTGCTCGACCGGCACGTACCCGAGCCCGATGGCCTCGCCCAGCGTCGGGCTCATCGTCCCGCTCGTGACCGTGCCGACCGCCGCGTCGTCGACCCTGATCTCGTGGCCGTGGCGGGCGATACCGCGCTCCAGCAGCCGGAACCCGATCAGCGTCTCGTCGACGCCCCGTTCGTGTTGGCGGGCCAGCGCGTCCCGCCCGACGAACTCGGTGTCGAGGTCGACGGCGAACCCGATGGCGGCCTCGTAGGGCGTCCGGGGGTTCGTCTCCGGGTCGAAGTCCTGGCCCGACAGGAGGAAGCCGGCCTCCAACCGGAGCGTGTCGCGGGCGCCGAGTCCGCACGGCTGGCAGTCCAGCGCGGTCCAGACGCCGGCCGCGCCGTCGGCGTCGAACAGCAACTCGACGCCGTCCTCGCCGGTGTAACCCGTGCGGGCGACGAGACAGTCGACGCCGGCGACCGTCCGCGGCGCCACGCGGAACCGCCCGATTTCGCCCGGGGCCTCGCACAGCGCCGAGAGCAGGTCGAGGGCGTCCGGGCCCTGGAGGGCGACCATCGCGTAGTCGGTCGTCCGGTTCTCCACCGTCGCCTCCAGGCCCCACTCCGCGGCGTGGGCGACCCAGCGGTCGTACATCTCGGCGTCGTGGCCGGCGTTCGGGATGAACAGGAAGTCGGCGTCCCGGCCGGTCGGGAGCCGGTACAGCACCGTGTCGTCGAGCATGTGGCCGTCGGCGTCGGTGATCGCCGCGTACTGGGCGTCCCCGGGGTCGAGACTGCTGACGTCGTTCGTGGTCAGCCGGTCCATCAGCGCGGTCGCGTCGGGGCCCGCGACCTCGATCTGGCCCATGTGGGAGACGTCGAACTTCCCGGCCGCCGTCCGGACCGCCTCGTGCTCGGTGCGGATGGAGTCGAACTCGACCGGCATCTCCCAGCCGCCGAACTCGGTGAGCGTCGCGGCCGCCGCCTCGTGGACGTCCGCGAGCGGCGGGGTCCTGAGCGACATGTCCGACGGGTCGGGGCCCGGGGAGTAAGGCCTTCCGTCCGGTCGTCGGGGCCGTCCGTCCGGTCGTCGGGACCGTCCGTCCGACCGTCAGCGATATCCGGCGGGCCCGCGCACTGCCGGTATGGGACTGCTGGACCGGCTCCGCGGCGGCTCGGCCCGAGTCGGCGTCTTCGTCGACGGGCCGAACGTGTTCCGCTCGGAGTTCGACGTCGACCTCGACGACCTCCGCGCCATCGCCCGCGAGGAGGGCACCGTCGCGGTCTCGCGGGTCTACGTCGACGAGAACGCCAGCGCCGGCCTCATCCAGGCCGCCGAAGCCCGGGGCTTCGAGGTCGTCACGACCAGCGGCGACGTCGACGTCAAGCTCGCCGTCGACGCCGTCGAGGCGACGACCGCCGGCCGGCTCGACACGCTCGTCGTCGTCTCCCGGGACACCGACTTCAAGCCGGTCATCGAGACGGCCACGAAGCGCGGGCTCCGGACGGTCGCGGTCGCGCCGGGCCGTCACGGCCGCTCGGACGCCCTGCGGAACGCCGCCAACGACGAGATCACCCTCGAGTGAGATGACGGCAGCCACCGCCCGATGCGACGAGAGAGCCCACTGCCCGGGTCGCTGGAACGGCATCGGCTGCCGCCGCCCCGGAGGGGGTGCCGGATGGCGCTTCTCGGCAGCTTCCTCCCCGACAGCACGGCGGTGGCCGTGGCCGTCGTCGCGGTCACGACCATGATGATCTGGGCGGGGAGCGGCTGGCTCGAGCGCGGGGCCGAACGGCTCTCGAACCACTACGGGCTCCCGCCGGTCGTCCAGGGCTCGGTCGTCGTCGCCGTCGGGTCGAGCTTCCCGGAGCTGGCCAGCGTGGTCGTCACGTCACTCGTCGGGGCGTTCGGGATGGGCGTCGGCGCGATCGTCGGCTCGGCGATCTTCAACATCCTCGTCATCCCGGCGGTGGCCGGCCTGGCCGCCTCGGCTCCGCTGGACGTGAACCGGACGGTCGTCTACAAGGAGGCACAGTTCTACTTGCTCGCCGTCTCCACGCTCGTGATTACGTTCGCCCTCGCGATCATCTACTACCCGGTCGGCGGCGGGGTCGTCCTGGAGGGTAATGTCACGCGCTGGCTGGCGCTGATCCCGCTCGCCGTCTACGGCCTGTACCTGTTCATCCAGTGGCAGGACGTGGGCGACCACGACGCCGAC
Source organism: uncultured Natronomonas sp. (assembly GCA_964488035.1). Taxonomy (GTDB): domain Archaea; phylum Halobacteriota; class Halobacteria; order Halobacteriales; family Haloarculaceae; genus Natronomonas. The sequence continues at coordinate 13,839 of CAZATR010000047.1, read as the reverse complement.
GACACGCCCCACGACGCGACCCTGCGGCGCGAGTGGGCGCGGCTCGCCGGCGGCTTGGCCGTCATCCTCGTGGCCGTCGACGTCCTCGTCGGCGCCGTAGAGGTCCTGAACGCGGCGTTCGGCATCCCCGAGTTCCTCGCCGGCGTCACCATCATCGCGGCCGCGACCAGCCTCCCGGACGCCCTCGTGAGCGTCCGGGCGGCCCGCGGCGGCAGGAGCGTCACGAGCCTCGGCAACGTCCTCGGGAGCAACACGTTCGACCTGCTGGTCGCCATCCCAATCGGCGTGCTCATCGCCGGCAGCGCAACGGTCTCGTTCACCGTCGCGGCGCCGATGATGGGCGTGCTGACCGTCGCGACGGTGCTGTTGTTCGCGCTGCTGCGGACGGACCTCTCGCTCACCGACGTGGAGGCGTACGGGCTCCTCGTCGCCTACCTCGTCTTCCTCGCGTGGGTCGTCGGGGAGACCCTCGGCGTCGTCGACCTGCTCCGGATCTGACTACCGGGGAGCGTCGCGCTTTTCCGCGGACCCGCCGAACGGCCGGGCATGTACGACGGCCCCGTCCTCGACAACCACCTCCACCTCGACCCCGTCAACGGCCGCGGCGCGGAGGCCGCTGCGGAGTTCGCCGACGCCGGCGGCACCCACCTGCACGTCCTCAACAAGCCCTCCTGGCACCTCGTCGGCGCCGTCGACGGCGCCGACGGCTTCCGCGAGACGTTCGACATCACCGTCGACGTCACGGAGGCTGCCGACGAAATCCTGCCCGGCCGCGCCTGGCCCGTCCTCGGCGTCCACCCGGCCCTGATCTCCCAACTCGTCGACCGTGGCTACGACCCCGACGAGGCGGCCGACCTGATGCAGACCGGCATCGACGTCGCCAGCGAGTACGTCGCCGACGGCCCGGCACTGGCGATCAAGTCCGGCCGCCCGCACTACGACGTCGAGGATGACGTCTGGACCGCGTCCAACGCGGTGATGCGGCACGCCTTCCAGCGGGCCGCCGAGGTCGGCTGTGCCGTCCAGCTCCATACCGAGGGCGGCGAGGACTTCACCGAAATCGCCCAGTGGGCCGAGGCGGCCGGCCTCCCCCGCGAGCGCGTCGTGAAACACTACGCGAACGGCCGCATCGACGGGCCGATTCCGAGCGTCATCTGCGACAGGGACGAACTCGAGCGCGCCTGCGGCGGCGACTGGCCGTTCTTCCTGGAAACGGACTTCATCGACGACCCCGACCGGCCCGGCGCGGTGTACGGCCCGAAGACCGTGCCGAAGCGGACGACCTGGCTCGCCGAGTCCGGCTTCGAGGACGCGCTGTACCGGGCCCACGTCGAGACGCCCGCCCGCGTCTACGGCGTCGACACGGAAGCAACCCTGGCGTAGTCCGGCCACAAGCCCTTTTTTATATCGGGCCGTGCACACGGCACGTATGTCAACGGGACAATCCGACCCGGACCGACCGTACGTCGTCGGCGCGGCCGCCGGCCTCCTCGTCTGGATCCTCGGGTACGTCCTGACGTACCTGCTGTCGGCGACCGAGATGGACGACAGCGTAATCAACGGGTTCGTCCGGTTCGCCGAGGGCGAGTCCGCGACGTACGAACTCGTCGGGTGGGTGTTCTACAACGCCCACTTCGTCAGCGTGCGGTACGTCAACGTCCCCATCTCCCTGCCCCGGAACTTCATCGGCGGCGAGGACGGGTTCAGCGTCGTCCTGTTCCTGATTCCACCGCTGTTGTGCCTCGCGGCGGGCCTGGCCCTCGGCCGGTTCCGCGGCATCGCCGACACGGCCGAAGGCGCCATCACCGGCGCGCTGGTGTTCCCCGGCTACCTCGTGCCCTCCGTCGCCGGCGTGTTCCTCTTCGAGGTCACCGTCGGCGACGCCTCCGGCGCCCCGGCGCTGTTGCCGGCCATCGTCCTGGCCGGCATCCTGTACCCGGTCGTGTTCGGCGCCGTCGGCGGCGCGGTCGCCGCCGCGACCACCGACGAGCGGTCAGTCCTCTCCTAGCGGCCGGGCGACGATCCCGCCCCACGGCTCGAAGCCGTGCCGCTCGTAGAACGCCGCGGCGCGGTCGTTCGCCGGATCGACGTCCAGCAGCAGCCGGTCCAGCGGGAGGTCCTGCCCGCGGGCGAGGTCGACGGCCGACGCCAGCAGGTCGTCCGCCACGCCCGTGCCGCGGTACCCCGGCGCGAGGTACAGTTCGTTCACCACGGCGGCGTCCCAGACGAACGCCAGCCGCTCCGGCAGCACGAACACGTATCCGACACGGTCGCCGGCGGGATCGGTGCCGGGCCGGCGGCTCCAACCCGGATCCTCCCCGGTCGGGCCGGTTCCGGTTCCGGTTCCGGTTCCGGTTCCGTTCCCGTCGTCGTCCACCTCCGCGACCGTGACGCAGTCCGGCTCGTCGGCGACACAGCGGTCGACCCAGGCCAGCCACCGCTCGCGGTACCCGTCGGTCAGCTTTCGCTCGTAGGTGGTCGCCTTCTCCGCGTCGCCGGCGTCGCCCAGGTCCGTCTCGAAGGCGGTCTTCAGCGACCACAGCGCCGCCCGATCCCCGGCGTCCGCCGGATCGTACGGCCGCAGCGTGACGGACTCCTCCGGCATCTACTCGGCCTCAGGCGGCGCGCCCTGGAGGTGTTTGGCGGCGACGGTGACGAGCCCGGCGACGACGAGGAACAGCTGCCAGCCCTGGACGGCGATCGGGGCCCGCCGGTCGGTCGGGCCCGGCTGTGGGTCGTCGCTCGGCTGGGCCGGGTTGGCGACGTGGGTGTTCTCCGTCGTCCCGCCCTGTCCGGCGTCGACGGTGGTCGTGCCGGTCTCGGGATCGGTGCCGACCTCGACGAACGTCTGGACGAAGCCGTCGGCGGTGGAGAGGTACGCCTCGCCGCCGAGCTGGAAGAACCGGTCGACGAGGGGGTAGAACAGGTTCACGCCCGCGAGGTGGTACCAGTCCAGCGCGACGTGGGCGAACACGTGGACGAACAGCCCGACCCAGGCCAGCCGGACGCCGTAGGTCCCGAACCTGCCGCGGAGCCAGGAGTCCGCCCGGGTCGTGTCCCGGTACAGGAGCGGGGCGAGCAGGAGCGGCAACAGCACGGTGTGGAGGAGCGCGCGGTGGGCGCCGTCCAGCACCAGGCCCGCCAGCGTGTCGGCCTCCGGCAGCAGGAGGACGCCGACGAGGACGACCAGCGCGCGTCGGTCGTAGTACGCGCCGAGCAGGCCGACACCGACGAGGAACGCGAAGCCGGCGTGGACGACGGAGGACGGCATCAGGCCTCCCTCCGTGCGACGAGTGCGCGCGCCGGGACGGCCGCCGCGGCGGTCGCGACGACGACGAGCTGCCAGCCGGCGTCGACGAGGCGGACCCGCCGGGCGGCGTCCCCCGGGCTGTCGGGCCCGGCCGTCGGGTCGACCCAGGTGGCGACGTGGCGGCTCCCGGTCCGCCCGCGGGTGAGGTGGGCCAGCCAGCCGTCGCCGAACGCGACGTACGACTGGACGACGCCCTCCTGTGTGGAGAGGACGAGTTTCCCGACGACGGAGAAGTAGCGGTCCGAGACGGGGTACAGCACGGCCGCGCTCGCGACGTTGAACAGGTCCAGCCCGATGCCGGCGACGGCGTAGACGGCGACGGCGACCCAGGCGACGCGGACGCCGTACCAGCCGTAGCGGCTCCGGAGCCACGAGGGTTCGCGGTGGGTGTCCCAGTAGAGGAGGCCGGCGGCCACCGCGGGGATGAACGCGGTGTGGAGGGCGGCGTTCGTCGCCCCGTCGAGCCAGAGGCCGAGGACGGCGTCGAGGTCCGGGAGGGCGGCGACCACCGCGACGAGGGCGAGCGACCGACGGTCGAAGGCGGGTCCGAGCAGCGCGACCCCGAGCAACACCCCGACGGCGACGGTCACCAGCGTCGGCGGCATTGCCGGACCCTCGGGCCACGGCCCAATAAGTTCGCGGGCGTCGCCGGGGGTCCGGGACCCGGAACGGGCGGCCCCGCGTGCGGGTCACCCCGGGCCGGCAACGAGGGTCATTCGGGCTCGAAGATGTCCTCGATTCGGCACTCGAAGTGGGCCGCCAGCGCGAACGCCAGCTCGAGGGAGGGGTCGTACCGCTCCCGCTCGATGGCGTTGATGGTCTGGCGGGTGACGTCGACGGCGGCCGCCAGGTCGGCCTGGCTCATGTCGGCGGCCTCCCGTCGCTCGCGGAGGTCGTTGTTCATCGGTAGCGGTAGTAGGCGAGTGCGACGCCGAACGTCGCGTAGACCGCGAGGGTGGTGAACGCGACCGCGGTGCTGGCGGGCCCCCACGCGAAGTCGCCGGTGGCCGAGAGCGCGACGAGCGAGGGGTACACCAGTGCGGACAGCCAGCCGAACAGCGTCAGCGTCGCGGCGCTGGCGCGACCGACGATCTTGTCGTCCCGTTCGTCGAACATGCGGGCGTCGGCGACGGCCGGGAGGAGGAACACGGTCCCGAGTGCGAGGGCGTAGACGGCGATGCCGACGAACGGCCGCCGGAGGACGGTGCCGGTCGCCAGCGCGACGGCGGCCAGCAGGCTGAAGGCGACGCTCGCGCGACGGTACGTGCCGGGGTCGAATCGCGATTCGGTGGGTGTCATGGGGCGGGGGTATGGACGGGCCGGGCAGCGGGTGGCTCGGTCATGCGCGGAGGCGGACGACAGTGTATACGAGGGCGTAGATCCCGAAGACGGCGGCGTAGCCGTACAGGGCGCCCTGCACGAGGGTCGGGACCTCGACGCCGAGGGTCGCCAGCGCGGGTGTGGCCGGGGCGACCGTAATCAGGATGCCGGCGGTGACGGTGAGGGTTCCCTTGGCCACGGTCGATTCGAGGGCCCGGTGGCGCTCGTCGTACAGCGTCATCGAGCTGCCCTTCCAGACCGCGAGGAACCCGAGGAAGCCGGCCCAGTAAATCGCGAGCGCGGCGGTGGGGGCGTCGGCTTCCAGGCCGGCGATGTAGCCGACGACCCCGACGGCGAGGGCGGCGTACATCGCGACCCGGTACCGGCGTCGTCTGGCGGAGCGATCCGTTGTGGGGGTGGCGGTGTCGGGCATGGCTCGTCCTGTAAAGGGCGTTTGTCGTAAAGTCTCCTTTACAGTAAAGCGTACTTTACACTCTCACTTCAATCTTCGGGTCCGCCGGTCGCGCCCGCCGACGAGCGGGGGCTTATGTCGCGGGCCGTCCATCGGCCGGTATGCGCGAGCCACGCGCCGAACTCGCCGAGCGTATCGCCGGCGAGGTGGCGCTCTCGGCGGACCCCGGCGCGACGCTCCGGAAGTGGCGCGAGGAGTTCGACGTCACCCAGACGCGGCTCGCCGACGAACTCGACGTCTCGGCCTCGGTCGTCTCGGATTACGAGAGCGGCCGCCGCGAGAACCCCGGGATCGGGGTCGTCCGCCGCGTCGTCGAGGGCCTGCTCGCCGTCGACGAGCGCCGCGGCGGCGACCGCGTCCGCCAGCACGCCCGCGTGCTCTCGGCGGGCTTCGACCAGGACGTCGTCTACGACCTCCGGGAGTACGAGGCCACCGTCCCGATCCGGCGGTTCCACCGCGCCATCGAGGCCGACGAGATCGCCGCCGGCCAGGCCGACACCATCGCCGGCCACACCGTCATCAACAGCGTCGAGGCCATCAAGCGGCTCTCCAGCGAGGAGTTCTACCGGCTCTACGGCCAGTCGACCAACCGCGCCCTCGTCTTCACCGGCGTCACCCGCGGCGAATCACCCCTGGTCGCGCTCCGCGTGGTCACGCCGACGCCGTCGGCGGTCGTCCTCCACGGTATCGGGCCGGAGGACCTCTGGGAGCACGCGCCCGCCCTGGCCCGCGCCGACGGCGTCTCGCTGTCGACGACGACGCTGCCGCTGGAGGACCTCCTGGACGCGCTCCGGGAGTTCCCCTGACGGTGACGCGGCCGGACGGGGAGAGGCCGAAACCGGAAAGCGAGTTTATTCGTCGTCGACGAGGACGGCGTTGACCTGGCCGTCCTGCCCGGGGCGGGACGTGACGCGGGCCCGGCCCGCGTCGGTCTCGACGACGGCGCCCTTCGTGATGATGTTCCGGCGGACGTAGTTGGGGTTCGAGGGGTTCTCGACGACGTCCTCGATCTCGGCGCGCTCGACGCCGTCGTCGGTCGCCACGCTGGCGACGCTGCGGGCGACCGCCCGCACCTTCGTGTTGCCGCCCCGGGTCTCGGCGATCTTCAGCCGGTCGTCGCCGACCGTGGTCTCCGTCGGGGCCGACCCCTGCTCGTGTTTCTGCTTCTTCCGGACCGGCCGGCGGCGCCCGCCGGTTCGCTTCTTCGCGGATCGAGCGTGGTTCATACGACACAGGAGCCCGGCCGCGCACTTCAACTCCGTGGTTCCGGCCGCGTCGGCGACCGCAACGACGCCGCGGCCCTCCTACCGACGGAGGTTCTTTGCCGCACCGCCCCGAACCGCCGGCCGTGACCTCCGACGAACTCCCCGACGTCGACCCGGCCCCGGGCGCGGTCGAGACCGCCGAACTCGTCGTCCACGACGACGTGCTGGTCAAGCTGTTCGCCATCGGGCCCGGCGGCGCCTTCGAGCCGCACGTCCACGAGGACGCGACGAACGTCTTCCACCTGCTGGAGGGCGAACTCGTCGTCACCCGGGACGGCGAGGACGAGACGGTGACCGCGCCCGCCGTCGTCCACAACCCCCGCGGCGTCGAGCACGGCGCCCGCAACGAGAGCGACGCCCCGGCGTTGCTGACAGCGAGCCTCTGTCCGCTCCCGTCGTAGCCCGTCGACCGCCACCACGTCGACCCGGGGGCCACCCGCCGTCCGCCGCTACTCGTCCCGACGGGCGAGACCGGCGAGGTGCGGGGCCTCCTCGATCACGACATCGCCGACGCCGAGGCGGGCCGCGCTCTCGCTGCCGGGCAGACAGAACACCGGGACGCCGTCGGCGATGCCGGCGACCGCCCGCGTGCCGACCACCCTGGTCCCGACGTCGTCGTAGGAGAGCCGCCGGAACAGCTCGCCGAACCCGGGCAGCCGCTTGTCGAACAGCGGCTCGACGGCCTCGACGGTCACGTCGTCCGGCGTGACGCCGGTGCCGCCGGTCGTCACCACGCAGTCGGTGTCGTCCCGGTCGGCGAACCGGTCGACCGCGTCCTGGACGCCGTCGTACTCGTCGCGGACGAGCTCCCGGACCGCGACCGCGTGGCCGGCGCCCTCGAGGATCGACGCGACGGCGTCCCCGGCCGGGTCGTCGTCGAGGCTCCGGCTCGAGGAGACCGTGAGGACGGCGACGCCGAGTTCGTCGAGGTCGTGCCGGTGGTGGTCGTGCCGGTGGTGGTCGTGGTCGTGGCTCTCGTCGTGTTCGTGGTCCCCGTGCTGGTGGTGGTCGTGGTCCCCGGTCGGCTGCTCGGGGTCGCCGGACTCGCCGTGGTCGTGGCCGCTCATACTCGGGCAACCGGGCCGGGGTCGGTAAAGCCCATCGCCGGACGGCAATCGCCGACCACCACGGTCGGACGGCGGCTACGCGGAGTCCGGGCGTTGCTCGAACGCGAGCGTATCGTCCCGGATCCGGATCACGCGCGTCGCGGCGGCGGACACGGTCCACTCGTGACGCCCGTCGACGCCGTCGTCGGTCATCACTCGAAACTCGTAGGTGCGGTCGGGCACCAGTTCGCTCGTCACCTCGCGCGTGGATTCGTCCCCGTCCGACGGCTCGTCCGCCCGGGCTGCGGCGAGGACGAACGGCGTCGAGGCGACCGTCGTCCCGTCCCGGGCGTCCCGGACGGTGTACTCACCCTCGACACGCTCGGGCCGCTCGTTGCGAACCACGGTGGGTAGCTCCCGGTACCGGGCCTCCCGGCCGCGATCCTGACAGCCGGCCAGGCCGGCGAGCCCGAGGCCGACGCCGGAAAGCATCGTACGTCGATTCATCGCAGGAATCTCGCGAGCCCCGGGCAAGAACGTACGGGCAAACTCGGCGCTCGATCCGGGGGCTCGGGGCCCGCGTTTCGGCCGGCTTCGCTACAGTTTTGCACCCCGCGACCGCACGCCCGACCATGAAGGCAGTCTTCTACGAGGAACACGGCTCGACGGACGTGCTGCAGTACGGCGAGTTCCCGGAGCCGGACGTCGGCGCCGACGAGGTCCTCGTCGAGGTGAAGGCCGGCGGGATGAACCACCTCGACGTCTGGACCCGGAAGGGCATGCCGAGCCCCGAGTCGATGCCGCACGTCCAGGGCAGCGACGCGGCCGGCGTGGTCAGCGAGGTCGGCGACCGCGTCACCCGGTTCGAAGCGGGGGACCGCGTCGTCGTCGACCCCGGCCTGTACTGCGGGGAGTGCGAGTTCTGTCGCAAGGGCGAGCAGTCCCTCTGTGTCGACTACCGGATGCTCGGCGAGCACGTCCGCGGCGTCCACTCCGAGCGAGCCGCCGTCCCTGCGACGAACCTGCTGCACCTGCCGGACGGGATCGACTTCGTGACGGCCGCCGCGGCGCCGCTGGTCTTCCAGACCGCCTGGCGGATGCTCGTCACGCGGGCGGGCATCCAGCAGAACGACAGCGTCCTCGTGCTGGGCGCGTCCGGCGGCGTCGGCCACGCCTGCGTCCAGATCGCCGCCAACGAGGGCTGTGAGGTCTGGGCGACCGCCTCCAGCGAGGCGAAACTCGAGCACGCCCGCGAGTGCGGCGCCGACCACCTCGTCGACTACACCGACGTCGACTTCGTCGACGCCGTCAAGTCCGGGACCGACGGTCGCGGCGTCGACGTCGTCGTCGACCACGTCGGCGAAGCCACCTGGGACGACTCCCTGTCCGCCGCGGCCCGCGGCGGCACCGTCGTCACCTGCGGCGCCACCTCCGGGATTTCCCCGGAGACCAACATCCCGAAACTGTTCTGGAAGCAGCTCGACGTCCTCGGATCCACGATGGGGACGCCGGGCGAGATGGACGACGTGATGGCGAAGGTCTTCGACGGCACCTTCGAACCCGGGGTCCGCGAGGTACTGCCGATGAGCGAGGCCGCCCGCGGCCACGAGATGCTCGAATCCCGGGAGGGGTTCGGCTCGGTGGTCCTGGTCCCGGACGCCATCCACGGGACCGACGAGGGCGAGTGATCGCGCGATGGGCGACGGCTACACCCACGACCCGGACGCGTTCGACGAGGACGGGGAGGCCGTCGACCCAGCGGCCTGCACCGACGCCGGCTCCGTCGACACAACGCCCGACCTCGCCGACGGCCATGCGGACCCGAACGGCGACCGAACCGACACGAGCGAGCCGACCCATCCCGAGGCGGCCGACCGGACGTTCGACTGGCGGGGCTGGGTGCTGGTCGCCGCCATCGCCGTCTGCTTTCTCGCCATCCCCGCCGTCATCCTCGCGTACCCCTACGTCGGCCAGCAGTTCGGGCTCTCCTTCTACGACACCTATCTCGCGCTCCCGATGATCCCCGCCGTGGTGCTCGCCGCGCTGGCGGTGTGGGCGACCACCCGGCCCTGAACCCCGGTCGCGGCGCGGAACTTGCGGCGGCGCGGAACGCTTTTAGCCGACTGCCCACTCGTCCCGACCATGCCGACGACCCCGGAGGTCGCGGAGTTCGCGGCCGACGTCTCGTACGCCGCCCTCCCCGACCCGGTACGGGCGGCGACGAAGCGCCGGGTGCTCGACGCCGTCGCGGTCGGGATCGGGAGCGTCGGGCGCGAACCGACCGGCGCGGTCCGTCGGTCGGTCTCCGTCCGGAACGCGACCGGGCGGAGCCGCCTGTGGGGGTCGGACCTCGGCGGGTCGCCCCCGGACGCCGCCCTGTACGACGCGGCGCTGGTCGGCAGCGGCAACGGCGCCGTCTTCCTCGCGCCGACCCCCGGCGCCGCCGGCGGGAGCGTCGCCGCCGTCCTCGCGGCCGCGGAGGCCCGCAACGCCACCGGCGAGTCGGTGCTTGCGGGCCTCGCCGTCGCCCACGAGCTCCACGGCGAACTCGCCTGGAACGCACCGATCGAGGGGTTCCACACGGCGACTCACGCGGCCATTGCGGCGGCGGCCGGTGCCGCCCGGGCGATGTCGCTCGACGCGGCCGCGATCGCGGACGCCGTCGGGATCGCCTCGATGCGGGCGACGCTCGCCGTGGAGGGCGAGACGGCGGACGCGCTCGCGGTCGGAACCGCCGCCCGCGCCGGCGTCGACGCGGCGCTACTCGCCGACAGCGGCGTCGACGCACCCGACGCCCTCGGCGGCGCCGGCGGCTGGACGGACGTCGTCGGCGCGTTCGACCTCGACCTCGACCCGGGGTGTGAGCGGGTCCAGGACGCCGCCATCCGGCCGTTCGACGCCCACCCGTACGCCCAGACCGCCCTGGAAGCGGCCGCCGACCTCGCGACCGACGCCGCGCTGGACCCCGCCGACGTCGACGCGGTGACCGTCGAGACGTTCGCCGACGCCGTCCCCTCGCTCCCGGCCATCGCCGTGGCGAAGGCACTGGTCGACCGGGAGGTCACCACGCGGCCGACCGGGCGGGCCGACCTCGAGCCGGTCGCCGACGCCGTGACCGTGACGGCGGACGAGGCCCTGACGGCGCGCGCCGACGGGGGCCAGCTCCCCGCCCGCGTCACCGTCACGTGCCGGGACGGCGCGGTCCACGAGGCCGAACTCGACCGGTTCGCCGGCCATCCGGGGCGGCCGGCGTCGTGGGGCCTCGTGGAGGGCAAGTTCCACGGACTCGTCGGCGCTCGTTACGAAGCCGACCGTCGGACGGACATCGTCGAGACGGTCCGCGGCCTGGAGGCGGAGACGGTCGCCGAACTCACCCGACTGCTCGACTAGGGTCCGGACCCGGAACGGTCGATGTCGGTTGCCGAGGACGGGGCGGAAACGACGATCCCGCAGGTCCGCACGTACCGTCGGAGCTGCACGAGAGAGCCCGCAGGACCGCGCGGCCTCGGCCTCGCTCAGCTCGCCGCTCAGGTACAGTGCGACGGCGGTGCGGATCCGTCCGTCCGACATCGTGGTGATCGTCGGTACCGTCGGCAAGTGCGTAAACCTCATTTCGTTATTCGGATACGTTCTTCGTATTCCACCGTGATTCTATAACTGATCCTTCGTATCTATCGTGATTCTATGACCGAACGTGTCTTCTCCGGTTCCATCGGCGGGCCGTTTACGGAGCCCGCGGCACACCCGTGGCGCCTGTGGGTCAGCCCCGGATAATTGCCCGGTATGCTACGGCAGCAAGGACTTGCCCCGTCACGGGGTGGCACGAATATGAATTTCGACAGACGGGCCCTGCTCCAGGGACTGGGCGGGCTGGGGGCGCTTTCCGTGCTCGGCCGGACCGCGGTCGAGGAGGCCGAGGCACAGGACGTCGCGACGACGGTGCCCGAGGCGGCCCGGTCGGTCGAGGCCGGCCTGGAACTGTTCGCGGCGAAGTGGACGGCCGGCGGCCCGATCATCACCGCCACCAGGTTCGGCCGGTTCCTGACGAACAGGACGTTCACCTGCCGGGTCGTGCTGCCGGCGACCGACGAGGACGGGGACGGGTCGCCCGACCCCTCGAGGGCCTACACGCTGACGCTGGGGACCGCCGGGGCGACGGTCACGCCGGGTGCCACGCCGACGGCCCACGCGGAGCTGACGATGGACGAGGGCGACTGGAAGGACGTCCTCTACGGCGAGTACACGGGCCTGGCGCCGATCATCGACGGCCGCGCGTACCCGAACAAGGACCAGGCGAACTCGCTGGTCGGCCTCGGGCTCGTGATGTACGTCCTCGCACACGTCCCCCATCCCGACGCCGACCCGCGCTTTACCACGGAGACGCTCGAGGGGCTGCTCGCCCGCGGCGGCGTGCCGTCCTGCGAGGGCGAACCCGAATCCTTCGAGACCCTCGCCCGGGCCACCGAGGACCCCGAGGGCGAGCTCCGGGAGCGGGCTTTCGGCGCGAACGACGCCCCGCCGGTCACCCGCCGGCTCGCGGAGTGGGTCGCGGCGCTCTCCTACGACCGCCTCGGCGACGACCAGATCCGGCTCGCGAAGGCCCAGCTGAAGAACATCCTCGGGGTCACGTTCGTCGGCGCGACGATGCCGCCCGGCGAGACGTTCGTGGAGTCCGTGACGGGGTTCAGCCGCGGGGACGCCACGGTCGTGGGGGTCGACGGGACCGCCGCCCCGCACGAGGCCGCGATGGTCAACAGCCACCTCTCGCAGGTCCTGGAGTGGGAGGACTGGACCGGCCACGCCCACTCCGGGGCGGCGGTGATCCCGGCCGCGCTCGCGGCGGCCGAGGCCGCCGACGCCAGCGGCGAGGAGCTCGTCACCGCCATCGCGGCGGGCAACGAGGTCATCGCCCGGATCAGCCCCGTGATGACCGACCTGCTCAACACCGGACAGGCCCTCCCGATGCACCAGATCGAGACGCCGCTCGTCGCCGGGAAGCTCCTCGGACTGGATGCCGATGAACTCCAGGACGCCGTCGGCATCGCCGCGACCCAGCCACAGCTGACCGCCATCCCCGCCTGGACCGCCGAGGCCAAGGGCATGGTGACCGCCGAACCGGTGGCCTCCGGCGTCCGCGCGGCGATGCTGGCCCGCGACGGGCTCTCCGGGCGGCGCGACCTGCTCGAGAACCCGCTGGGGTACTGCTACCGCGTCTCCGACGTCCGGAGCCCGCGGGACCTGTGGCCCGCCGTATCGGACCTCTCGACGACCGGCGAACCCGTCGACGCCTGGGGCTTCCGCCCCGACCACTACTTCAACAAGCGGTACCCCTGCGACGGCTTTACCACGACGGCTGTCCAGGCGACCCTGAACGTCCGCGAACAGCTCGTCGAGGCGGGCGTCGACCCGACCGACCCCGAGGAGATCGAGTCCATCAGGGTCCACATGAACCTCCCGATGGCCAGCACCGCCACGATGTTCAACGAGGCCGAGCCCGACGTCATCGACCGGGTGCTGGACGCCGACCGGCCCGACTGGACCTACCTCGCGCTGCTGTTCGGCGGCCGGTACCCCCTGGCGGCGGCGCTCTTGGCAGGGGAACTGACCGACCGACAGTTCCGCGAGGACGCGATCGCCGACCCGCGGATTCGAGCGCTGTGGCCGAAGTTCGACGAGGCGCCCGACCTCTCCGTGGGGGTCCTGGGCGCCCAGGTCAGCGTCACCACGGCGGGCGGCAGCCCTATCACGTCGGCGGTCGGCATCGACGACACGCCGCTCGGCGACGACGCCACGCACGACTCCTTCGTGAGCTGCATCCGGCGGGACGTCAACGGCCGTGGCCGCGACGACGTCGAGACCTACACCGCCGACCGGAAGTTCCACCGGACCGCACGGCGGCTCCCGACCGGGCGGCGGGAGCGGATCCTCGAGCGGATCGACGACGTCGAAGCGGGATCGATCGACCGCCTGACGGCACTGCTGTGATCCGGGGCCAGCGCCCTCCCCTGCGGGAGTCGTCGTCCGGTCCCGGTCCCGTCGGCTCGACCCCTGGGACCGTCGACTCGACCCCCTGCGACCGTCGGCTCAGGTCCGAGCCGTTCCGTCCGCGATGAGCTTGAACAGCAGCGCCACGGTCCCGACGAAGGTCACGACGAACCCGACGATGGTGAAGACGAACCGGAGGAGGTTGCTGACGACGTACGGGAACCCGAGGGTGTACACGTCAGTCCCGACGATCTGTAGAAGGAGTCCGACCAGGACGACGACGTAAATCTCGACCAGTTCCCGGCTGACGGCGTACGTGAGCGCTTCCCTCGACGTCAAGAACGACATATCTCCGCAGGGATTCGGATGGCTGAAAAAGATTGCTCTTCCAGCGGCCCGCTACGTCCCGAAGTCCCGCCGCATCGCGATCTCGAACCACGG
>CAZATR010000046.1:0-16182 GCA_964488035.1 uncultured Natronomonas sp. | reverse complement strand
CGAGCACAGCGACGGGCGGGCGTCGGCTGGGGAGGACCGAGGTGCGGTCGCGGGACGGTGCCTGGTGGATTCGAAGGGCGAGGCCCGCGAGGCGCGACCGGAGGGAGCGCCTCGAACGCGAACGGCGAACGAAGTGAGCCGTGAGCGGGTCGATCCCGCCCGGACGACGCAAGCACCGCAGCGACGCGAGGAGCGCAGCGAGGCCCGGCGGTTCGAGCCGGCCGAGGGCTTCGGAGTGTATCGATTGCTTTCGGCAAGCAACTGGTGCATCACCCGCTACTCCGTGCCCCTTTACAGTACCATCGTGACGCCCGTGTAGACGCCGTAGCCCAGGACCCCGGCCCCGACCAGCGACCCGATCCAGGCGAGCACGGTGTAGCCCATCTTCCGGGCGCTGACGCCGCCGGCGTCGGCGGCGGCGCCGGCGCCGATGACGGCGGAGACGATGATCTCGTTGAACGAGATGGGGACGCCCAGGAGGATGGCGGTCTGGGCGATGGCGAAGGAGGGGATGAGCGCGGCGATGGAGCGGCGCGGGCCGAGCGAGGAGTAGTCCTGGGAGATGGCCTTGATCATCCTCGGGGCGGCGGTCCAGGAGCCCAGAAGCAAGCCGCAGCCGCCGCCGAACAGCAGCGCGACGAGCGGTATCGCGACGTCGGTGGTGTCGAACAGCGGGAGCAGCGGCCCCAGGGCGAGCCCGACCTGGCTGCCGCCGGCGGAGAAGGCGACCAGCGCCCCGAGCGCGAGGAGGAAGTGCCGCTGGCCGGCGGCCTCGTCGGCGCGCATGTCCGCGGCCAGCGCCGCCGCGACCGCGCCGGCGACCGCCAGCGTGACCGCGGCCTGCGCGAGTGTTGCGTCGCCGCCCACGGTCGATGCGAGGGTCCCGGCGCCGTCCGCCGGGCCGAGGAGGACGAACTCGACGTTCGCGAGGATGGCGCCGACGAGGCCGGCCAGTACCGGGATGGCGACGGCTTCGGGGACGCCGTCGTTGCGCAGGAGCCTGGCGGTGCCGTAGGCGACGCCGCTGCCGACGACCGGGGTCAGCGTCCAGACCGCGAAGATCTCGGTGTACTTGCTCCAGGCCGGGTCGCCGCCGAGCGCCAGTCCGGCACCGACGACGGCGCCGGTGACGGTGAACGCGGTCGCGACCGGGTAGCCGGTGAAGACGCCGACCGCGACGAGGGCGGCCGCGATCGAGAGGGCGGCGATGGCCGCACCGGCCGACAGCGTCGTTCCGACGACGAGTTCGCGGCCGACGGCCTCGGTGACGTTGGCGCCCTGCAGCGTCGCGCCGAGCAGCCCGAGGATTCCGACGAAGAAGCCGGCCCGCATCACGGAGATGGCGTTGGCGCCGACGGCCGGCGCGAACGGCGTCGACCCCGAGGAGCCGGCGCCGATCGCCCACGCCATGAACAGGCTCGCCGCGCCGGCCACCAGGAACGTCGCGACCGTCGCCGGGTCCATTGCCCGCCGGTAGGACGCCACGGCGTATTAAATCGGGCGGACGGCGGACGCGAAACGCGTTTCCCCGCAGCGATCCCAGCGCGACCGTGACCGACGACGAGGGGACGGCGTTCAGGACGATAGGCGGGCCGGCGCGGAGCCACTTCACCGTCGAGGGCTCCCGGTTCGTCGGTCACGCGGCGCCGGTCGAGGACGTGGACGCGGCCGAGACGTTCCTCGACTCGATCCGGGTCGATCACCCCGACGCCACCCACCACGTCCCGGCATACCGCGTGCGTGCGGACCCGTTCCGGGAGTACGCCTCGGACGATGGGGAACCCTCCGGGAGTGCCGGGGACCCGGTGCTGTCGGTGCTCGCAGGCCGCGAACTGGTGAACGTCGCGGTCGTCGTGGTCCGCTACTTCGGCGGGACCGAACTCGGCGTCGGCGGCCTCGTCCGGGCCTACACGCGGGCCGCCACGGACGCCCTCGACGCCGCGACGGTACTCGACCGTCGCCCGCGGACCGCCCTCACCGTCACCGTGGACTACGACGACTCCGGGACGGTACGCAGCGTCCTCGAAAGCGAGGACGTCGAGTTCGACGCGACCTACGAGGCCCGGGTTACCTTCGACATCCGGGTCCCCGTCGCCGACGCCGACCGCGTACGCGACCGACTCATGAGCGCCACGAGCGGACGGGCGACGGTGGAGTAGCAGTCGTCCATCGAGCGAGTGCCGGTGGCGCCCCCGGTCCGCCGAGCGTCTGACGTTTCGACAGGAACGGAACCGACGGACGGCGGCGGGGTCCACGTGAAGGACGGGGGTTCCGGCGGCCATGATGTCGACATGTCATACACGACGCCGGGTCGAACCCCGCCGCTGTCTGCCGCCTGTCTGACGTTTCGACAGGACGAAAACCGCGGGAAAGCGATGGGGTCCACGTGAAGCGAGGGGGTCGAATCGACCTGATGTCTAGCGCCCGAAGCCAGCGATGTCTAGCGCTCGAACTCAGCGTGGCTAGCGGGCAACGACCGGCGGAGTATGTGGACGTGGGACGGCCGATGGGGAACCGTGTCGGTCAGGTGCCGAACGCGCGGTCGCCGGCGTCGCCGACGCCGGGGACGATGTAGCCGTCGTCGTCCAGGCGCTCGTCGATGCTGACGGTGATGACGTCGGCTCGCGGGTAGGCCTCGCCGACGCGGACCAGGCCCGGCGGCGCGCTGACCGCCGACAGGACGACCAGCCGCTCGGGGTCGCCCATCGCAACGACCTCCTCGAGCACCTCCACCATCGTGCTGCCCGTCGCGAGCATCGGGTCGGCGACGATGACCGTGTCCTCGCCGGTGATCTCCGGCAGCTTCACGTAATCGACCGTGATCGGGAACTCCCCCTCGTCGTTCATCCCCGTCTCCTCGTCGCGGCCGGCGGAGATGACGCCCTGTCTGGCCTGCGGGAACGCATCGACCAGCCCCTCGACGAACGGCGTCGCCGCCCGGAGGACGTTGACGATGACGACGTCGTCGAGGCCCTTCAGCGCCTCCCCGGTCGTCTCCGCCAACGGCGTCGTGATCGAGACGTACTCGGTCTCCATCATCCCGTCGATGATCTCGAACCCGCAGAGCCGACCCAGCTCCACGAGACCCTCCCGGAACGCGACCTGGTCGGTCTCGACGGACCGCAGCCTCGAAAGCGTGTGCTTCGCCAGCGCGTGCGTGATGACGTGGGCGTCGTCCCGGTCCTCGATGGGCATGTAGAACCCGCGGACCGCCGCCCGCATAAAGCCAGTCGTCCCCGCGACGCCGTTCGCGTCGCCGAGCCAGCGATAAGAGGTATACGGGTCGACACCCAACCGTCGGTCGATGGAGCTCGAGGAGAGCGTCGCCGGGTTCAAACTCCGGGGAAGCTGGGTAGACGTCGTCGAGCACGGCGAACGGGTCACCCGTGCACTGAAGGATCTCGCCGAGGAGGGCGTCGACGTCGACGCCGAGGCCCTCGAGGAGTGGGACGAGTGGCGACCCAAGGCCGACGAGCGCCTGCAGGAGGACGTCAACCGCAAGACCGCCGAACAGGCCAGCATCTCCGAGGGCGAAGGCGAACGAGCCGGACGGAACCCCGACGAGGACCTCAAGACCGCCGGCGAGAAACTGGCCGACTCCTACGACAACCTCGAAACCCCGAAGGAGGCCGTCGACGAGTGGCGCGCGTCGATCAACTACGTCGCCCGGGCGGCCGACTCCGCGACCCGGAAGGCCGTCCGGAAAGTCGAGGGCAGCGTCTACAAGAACGTCATGACCCAGGTGTCCCCGTACTACTTCGACAACGAACTCGTCAGCGCGAACCTCCGGCGGGCCGACGCCGACGCCGACGACTACGTCTTCGAGATCAACGTCAACGACGACGACCTCAAGATCCGCACCTCGAACAAACTCGCCGACTACCGCACGGAGGTCGACCGCTGGCACGTCGACACCCCCAAGGACACCGACGTCGCCGAGGCCGCCGAGGGCCACGAGCCCCCGGACGAGGCCGAAACCGCCGGCGCCTCGGACCCCACACGCAACTAACCGATCGGCGAACGTCTACCGCACGCGAAACCGGCGCCGACGCTTAGGCCACTCACGCCCGCAACGCACGCAGCCGCGGCAGGAGCTTCTCCGTCCCGAGCGAGAACGCCGCATACAGCGCGATCGCCCCGACGACCGCCAGCCACACGGCGAACATCGGGTTCCCGGCGGAGACGTAGGAGACGCTCGTCAGCTCGGCAAACAGCCCCGCGGCCACGAGGACGCCGGTCGTGACGAGGTAGGCCAGCAGCTCGACTGCACCCACGACGAGTTCACGCATAGGGACCCCTCGGCCGGTCCCCGCTATAGGTGTTTCGACCCACGGCCGCCCGTCGAACACCGGACTACAGCGACTGGCCGGCCGGCCGCCGGCCCCGACCGGCTACGCGAACTCGACGGCGACGTCCGACCGGAGCCACGAGCCCGGGGCCTCGCGGTCGTAGATGACGACACCCCCGTCGGCCAGCTCCAGGTGGGCGTACCGGTCGGATTTCGACGGACTCGCCCCGCCGTCGGGTCGGTGAACCGTTCCTCGTCCGTTCGTACGCGGCGGGATTCGGGCCCGGCGGATACCCCTTCGGCTAATACTGCCAATACGACTGTATGGCATAATATCTCCCTAATACCCAAGCGGGCGGAAGAGTCAGGCTCCCGGCGAACTCACCCGATCCCGTGGCCACGTTCCCGGACCCCCAGGACCGCAACCCCCTCGCGACCGACTGCCGGCGCTGTCCCGACCTCGTCGACGCCCGCTGCCGCATCGCATGGGGCGTCGGCGCCACCGACGCGACGCTCGTGGTCGTCGGCGAGGCCCCCGGCGCCGGCGACCCCGACGCCGACCGCTGGCAGGGCGGCAACCACACCGGCATGGCCTACACCGCCCGCCACAGCGGCCGCCGCATCCGCGACCGGTTCGACTCGCTCGGCTACGCGCCCGAGGACCTGTACGTCACGAACGCCGTAAAGTGCGTCCCGGCGGACGGCGAGGGGTCGAACCGCGAGCCGACGTCCGAGGAGCGCGCGAACTGCCGGCCGTATCTCCTCGCGGAACTCGACACCGTCGAGCCGGCCTGCGTCGTCCCGACCGGCCGCAACGCCACCGAATCGCTCCTGGCGGCCACCGACCGCTCCCTCGACGGCTTCCTCGACGCCGTCCTCGACCCCATCCACACCGACCGCCTCCCGCCGATCCTCCCCATCCTGCATCCCTCCTACCGGGACGTCTGGATCCCGCGGCTCGGCTACGACGACGCCGGCTACGAGCGGGCCATCGGCGAGGCGCTCGCCGCCCTCGACGCCGCGCCCTAGATACTTGGGCCGGCCGACCGTGCCCCCGACATGGCCGAGGACTGCATCTTCTGTCGCATCGTCGACGGGGACATCCCCGCCCGCACCGTCCACGAGGACGACGACGTCCTGGCGTTCCTCGACGTCAACCCCCTGGCCCCGGGCCACACCGTCGTCATCCCCAAGTCCCACCACCAGTACGTCCGGGACCTCCCGGCCGACCTCTCGGCGTCGGTCTTCGAAACCGTCCACGCCCTCGTCCCCGCCGTCCAGGACGCCGTCGACGCCGACGCCCACACCGTCGCCATCAACGACGGCCCTGCCGCCGGCCAGGAAATCCCCCACGTCCACGTCCACATCGTCCCCCGGTTCGACGGTGACGGCGGCGGCCCCATCCACGCCGTCGCCGGCACCCCCCCGGATCTGGACGACGACGAACTCGACGCCATCGCCGCCGACATCCGCGGCTGACCGTCGGTCGACAATTTTTAGGGGGAGAACGCGCGAAACCAGCCCGTGCCAACCGACACCCTCGCCCTCGTCGGCGCCGCCGGCGGCGCCGGCACCACGCGACTCGCCCTCGAGAGTGCGACCCTCCTGGCGCGGGAGGGTCGGGACGTTGCGCTATTGGACGCCGCCTACGCCACCCAGGGGCTTGCCGACCACACGCCCGGCCGGATCGACCCCGACATGACGGCGCTCTGCGTCGAGGACCACCCGCTGGAGACCGGTCTCGTCGACCGGACGCTGGCGGGCGCCGGCCGACTGGCGGTCTGTCCGGCCCGAGCACCGTTCGAACGGCTCGCCCGCGCGAAGACGCCCGAGGTCGCGGAGACGTTCGGCGACCACGTGGCCTCGGCCGCCCGCGCGTTCGACCACGTCCTCGTCGACGTCCCGCCGGTCGCGGCCAACCAGGCCGTCGCCGCCGTCACCGCCGCCGACGCGGCCGCCGTCGTCGCCGACGCCCCTCGCGCCGGCGACGCCGTCCCCCGGGCGCGGGACCGTCTGCTGGACCTCGGCGTCGAACCGACGGCGACCGTCGTCACGAGGACCGGGAACCACCCCGACGCCGACGCCACGGTCCCGGTCCTCGAGGATGAGGTCCCCGCCGTCGAGAGCAGCGACGAGGCCCGCGAGCAGGTCGCCGAGGCCCTGGCGGCGGGGCTGGACCTCGCCGTGGCTACCGACGAGGAGGGTGGCCTCCGCGAGAAACTCTCCCTCTAGACCAGGTCGTCGAGGCTGCTCCGGGCGTCGTCCAGCGGGTCGGCGTCGCCCTCGACCGACAGCGCGTCCGCGACGACCGACTCGGCCTCCGGGATCGGTTCGTGGGTCGCGACGTAGACGCCCAGCGCGAACTCCCGCTCGCCGACGTTCGCCAGGGTCATCGCCTCGGTCCGGGAGATCTCGCCGTCGAGCCAGTCCGCGACGACGCGGCGGGCCGTCGGCGGCAGCGGATCGACCGGCTCGCCGAGCAGGTACAGCGCCTTCGCCGCCGTCGTCCTCGGGACCTCCGCGACGGCGGCCGCCCGGCCGACGTCCGCGCCCTCGGCGTAGGCCTCGACGACCGACGCGGTCGCCGCGGGCTCGCAGGGCAACGCCGACGCGAACGGCCCGAGCCGCTCGGCCAGCGGCGCCCCGGTCCCGTCGGCCGTCGCGACGCCGCGGTCCCGCTGTTCGGCGGTGACTTCCAGCCCCGCGGCGATGTCCGACAGCGCCATGCCAATCGTTGGACGTGCCACCTTAGTTAAACTTGTGCAGGCGTGAAAGGAGGGTGCGAGGAACGTACCGGTTACCGGTACCTTCTGACGCCGTCGCCGGTATCGTTCCGCCCCGTTCCGGACCTTTTTTAAAATGCCATCGGGCCGAAGCTTCGAGTGTGATGAGCGCGACGACACACCAGGCCTGTCCCGAGTGCGAGGGGCGCCTCCGGAGCACCGACACGGAGACCGTCTGCAACGAGTGCGGCCTCGTGGTCGAGGAGACGGCGATCGACCGCGGCCCCGAGTGGCGCTCGTTCGCCGAGGACGACACCGATCCCGAGCGGTGCGGTGCGCCGCTGACCCGGTCCCGCCACGACCGGGGGCTCTCCACCGAGATCGGGCGCTCGACCCGCCTGAAGGGCCGCAAGCGCCGCCGCGTCGCCCGGATGCGCCGCCAGCACAAGCGCGCCCGGATCGGCTCGAAGCGCGAGCGCAACCAGGTGTACGGCTTCACCGAGATCCGCCGGATCACCGGCCGGCTCGAACTCCCCGAGAGCCTCCAGGAGCGCGCCTGCGTGCTGTTCGAGTCGGCCCAGGAGGCCGACCTCCTCCAGGGCCGCTCGATCGAGGGCTTCGCCGCCGCGGCCGTCTACGCGGTCTGCCGCACCGCCTCCGTCGCCCGGACCATCGACGAGGTCGTCGCGGACGCGACCGCGACGGAGAACGAACTGACCGCCGCCTACGACGCGATGAACCGGGACCTCGGGCTGCCGACCGGGCCGATCGATCCCGCGGAGTACCTCGCCCGCTTCGCCTCGAAGCTGGACGTTCCCACCGACCTCGAGCGCCGCGCCCGCGACCTCGCCGAGGCGGCCACCGAGAGCGGCCTCGTCGCCGGCCGGGACCCCAGCGGCGTCGCCGCCGCCTGCCTCTACACCGCCGCCCGCGAGGCCGGCTACGACCTCACGCAGGCCGAACTGAGCGACGTCGCGGACGTCTCGGCCGTGACGATCCGGAGCTCCTATCAGGAACTGCGGGACTGACCGACCGTCGCCAGCGACTCGACGGGCACCTCGACCGCCTGGACGCGCTCGCACAGCTCCTCGGGCGGGAACGAGAACCGCGCCAGGAGCCGCCGGTCGCGGGCCAGCTCCGCGGCCAGCCGCTCCACTGCCACCAGGCCGCCCACCGACGCGACCGCGTCCGTCGCGGCCGCCAGGTCGTCGGCGCTGGCGAGTCGTTCGGCCGTCGCCACCCGTTCCTCGACCCCGTCGAGCCAGCCCTCGAGGCCCGCCGGCAATCCGTCCTCCACGGGTTCCGCCTCGACCAACGCCACCTCGACCGTCTCCGGGGCCGCCGGCGTCGCGAAGCCCGCACCGCTGTCGCCCGCCGGGACCTCGAGCGTCACGCCGTCCGGCTCCCACGCGGCGGCCTCCCCGGCGTCACGCGGCGGCCACACGGGCCCGTCGCACCGGACGTCGAGCCGGAGCCGGTGCGGTCGGGCCGCCGTCACGCGCAGTTCCACGAGCGTCACGCCGTCGGTTCCGACGGTCGCCGTCGACACGGTCGGCATACCGGTGCTGGTCCCGGCATCGGCCATAAACTACAGCCGGAGGACCGGCGTCTCGAGCCAGGCTTCGGCGGTGGGGGCGTCCGGGAACCGGCGGCACGCCAGTACGACCGGCGGCCTGACGACGCCGACGCGAACGAGCGCCAGCGCCGCGGTCACGGCCCCGGCCTCGGAGTACGACTCGGCCGTGGCGCCCGGCGTCGCCGTGACGGCGGCGTCGGCGTCGGGCCGGACCGCCGCGACCAGCTCCTCGCGGGCGGTCCGCTCGAGGTTCCCGATTCGGTCCTGGAGCCGGAGCCGCCGCTCCCGAGCGTCGCGGGCGTCGCGGGCCCGCTCGCGGGCCGCCGTCAACCGCTCCAGGGCGGCCTGGTGGTCGGTCTCGAGTTCCGAGAGCGTCCGGACGGCCTCCCGGTAGGCCGTCCGTGCCTCCGCGTCCGCGTCACCATCCCCGCCGTCGCTCGACTCGAGGCGGCCGCGTAGCGTCGCGACCCGCTCGCGCTGGGCGGCCAGGTCGGCCTCGGTGTCGGCGACGGTGCGGCGGGCCTCGGACGGCGAGGGGACCGGCTCGTCGAGTTCGGCGAGTCGGTCCCGCGCCGCCCGCAACTCCCCGTCGACGCGCGTCGTGTGCCCGCGCGAGCGGGCGGCCGCCGCGAGCGCGGCCCGCCGGTCGAGCGACAGGCCGGGGGCGACGACCGCGACGTGATCGTACAGCGTCACAGCTCCCGGCGCTTGAGCGTCGCCGGCGACGGGTGGTCGGAGTCGACGGCGAACGTCGCGTACGGCACGTTCCGGTCGCTGCGGTCCTCGTAGGCCGCCGCGGCCGTCCTGACGGGGTCGGGGACGTCGCGGAACTCGTTGAACGGCTCGGTCCGCTCGAGCTGGACGTCGTCGGGGTGTTTCTCCCGGAGCCGCAGCGCCAGGAAGGCGCCGTGCTCGGTCTCCTCCAGGAGGGCCGCCCGACCGAACCGCCTGACGACGCCGTCCTCGTGGGTGCGACAGACGTTCCGCAGCGAGGTCCGCGCCGACCGCGAGTACGTCACCACCAGCAGCACGCCACGATCTTTCCCCGTTACCGGTATTAAAATTAACGCGTCAGTCGACCCGTTCGACCGTCGGCGCCTCGACGTCCGTCAACTCGCGGACCCGCTCGCGGGCCGCCCGCTCGGAGTCGGCGAGCACCACGGTCCCGTCGTCGGCCCGGTAGGCCGCGAGGTCGCCGTCGAACTCCGTGGCGAACGTCCGCACCGTCGCGCGGACCTCCCGCTCGCAGCCCTCCAGATCGAGGTCGCCGGCCTCCAGGTCGGCGAGCACCGTCTCGATCCGACGGAGCGCGGCGATCCGGTCCATCAGACGGTCCGCAGGTGGTCGGTCTGCGGTTCGTAGACGTCGCCCTTCTGGCGGAGCTTCTCTATCTCGTGTTCGGCCTTCGAGCGCTCCATCCCGATCTCCTCGGCGCGGTCCAGCACCTCCTCCCGCGGCGCGCCCTCGTCGTACTCCGCCTCCACGTCGCTGATCAGGGACTTGATGTTCTTGATGCGGTCCCGCTGGGTCTTCGACGTGCCGGATTCGATGATGTCGGCGTCCAATTCTCCTGTTTCGGGGTCAACACCGACGTCTTCGAGCGAGCCCCGGACGAGTTCGATGACTCGGTCGGCGTCCGTTTTTTCGACCTGATCCGAGAGTCGGATCCGGGCACTGGCTTCGGCGAGTCGAACGAGCGCTTCCAGTTTCCGTGCGGTTATCGGCACGGGGTTGTCGTCGCTTTCGCCCTGGACCCGGAGGTCGACGTAGAAGTTCTGGATCGCTTCTTTGGCCTCGTCGGTCATCGTGGGATAGCAGTTCCGTTTGGCATACGCCACGTATTTGCGGAGGAGTTCGACGTCGATATCGGGTTCGACGTCCTCCGTGGCCGTATCTACCTGCTCCTGTGTAACGTTCGAGGTGGCGTTTTCGACGCGGTGGGTCCGGAGTTCGCCCGCGTAGTTGGTGTTGATGATGTGTTCGGCCAGCCGGCGGTCTTCCTCCTCGTCGGGTTGGTCGGTGACGGTGAAGATGAGGTCGAACCGCGAAATCAACGGCGGTTCGAGATCGATTTGTTCGGCCATCGATTCGAACTCGTCGAACCGGCCATGGACCGGATTCGCTGCTGCGAGGAGTGAGCAGCGAGATTTCAGTGTTGCGTTGATTCCGGCTTTCGAGATGCTGATCTCCTGCTGTTCGAGGGCCTGGTGCATGGCCGACTGGTCTTCCGAGCGCATCTTATCCAGCTCGTCGACAGCTGCAACGCCCTGGTCGGCTAACACGAGGGCGCCGGCTTCTAACGTCCACTGTTGGCCCTCGCTGAAATCGTCTCGAACAGCGGCGGCGGTCAGCCCTGCGCTGGAGGATCCTTTACCGGATGTATAGATCGATCTCGGCGCGATATTCTTCGTGTATTGCAAAATTTGCGACTTTCCAGTGCCAGGATCACCGATTAGAAGAACGTGTAGATCACCCCGAATACGTGATCCATCTGGAAGGTTCTTTGTAACTCCTGAAAACATTTGTAGGATGATAGCGAACTTCTCCTGGTCGTAGCCATAGATAGACGGTGCCATCGACCCGACCATCCGCTCGTAGATATCGCCGGCGTTCGACAGCTCGATGATCTCCTTTTTGTCCTCGTCGGTGATGTCCATATCCTCGAACTGCTCGTCTTCGATCTCGACGGTAATGCCGTCCATGTAGACGTCGAAGATCGGGGACTTGTCCTGGTCGCTGCCCTGCTGGTCGAGGTGGAGGATTCCGGTGACGCGAACGTGGTCGCCGGCGGTGACCTCGCCGGTGATGTCGTCGTCGATGTGAACGTCGATGCTCTGTGGGGTCTCACCGCCGCGCAGGCCCTCCGGGGACTCCTGGACGCGGAGCTTCTGGGCGTCGACGAACTCGGACTGATCGAAGTTGACCTCGAAGGGGCCCTGGCGCTCGCAGCCCTGGCACTCGTGGGGCTCGTAGAACTCCCCGGAGGACTGCGGGATGCGGGTGAGGGTCCCGCAGCGCTGGCACTCGAAGGCGGCCTCCGTCACTTTGGGGCGGACGTCGGTCGCCTTCCGGATTACGCCCGTTACGGCGATGAGCTGGCCGCGGTGGCGCGCGCGGATGTCCCGGATGTCGGTGGCCTCCTGGAGGTTGCGGACGCGGACGTGGGCCTGGCCGAGCGAGACGTCGACCGGGAGGTCGTACAGCCGGAGGGCCTCCTCGGCGTAGTCCCGCATCTGGTCCGGTTGGGCGACGAGGTCGTCGGCGAGGTCGGGGTCGAAGCGGTAGAGGTCGTTCCAGTCGACGTACAGCGAGCGCTTCTCGTTGGGGTACTTCTGGGCGAGCTCCCCGATCTCGTCGCGGTAGTACTCGCGGTAGAACTGCTCGAACTCCTCGATGACTTCGGTGTTCTCCGCGCGGGCCATTCGATTACCAGGACTTGGCGCGGGACCGATTAAGAAGTTTGCCACGCGGAGCGAAAGTGATGGTGTCAACCGGGAGCGAATCCGGTGACTCCGGGAGGTTGGCGCGACTGACCCGTGGACGGCAGTGCCCTCGTGGCGAAGGACCACGGGCGGGGCGTGGGGCGGGTCGCCGTCGCTCGTGGAGTACTCGCGACGGGAATGGGATCGCCCGGATTCGAACCGGGGTTACGGGCACCCAAGGCCCGAAGTATAGCCAAGCTAACCCACGATCCCGCAGTACGGCGTACCCGCCGACCGGGTGAAAACGTTTCGCTCCACGGCCCAAAGGGATTTACTTCGGCAGGGGGAACCCGGGGTATGGTCACCACAACCGAGATCGCGCTGCTCCTTCTGGTGTTGGCGCTGCTGTTCGGGGCCTACCGGATCGTGAAGACGGTCAAGCCCTTGATCGTGAACGCCATCGTGGGGGTGATCATCCTGTTCGTCGCGAACTTCCTCGGGCTGGGTGTCGCGATCACGCCGATCGCCGTCCTCGTCTGTGCGGTCGGGGGCGTGCCGGGCGCGGTGCTCGTGATCCTGCTCGCGTACGTGGACGTCGCCTTCGCCGCGACGCTCGCGCCGCTGGCCGCCCTCCTGCTCCCGTAGCCGGTGGGTGCTGCGGGCCCCGTGGTTCCCTGCCGGAGCGCCGCTGCATGGGAGACGGTGGCACAAAGAGCCGTTTGAGCCATAGTGAGGGCTTTGAAATAGCCGGCCGTGTCCCCGCACATGCGACACGCCGAAGCGGATCGCGGGTTGCTGGGACCGGAACGCGGGGTTGTGGCCCGCCTCGTGGCGGTGCTGGAAGGGGTGGCGTTCTGGGCGGCGGCGACGTTCCCGTTCGTCCACCTCGGCGCCGTCGTGCTGTACGCCCGGGGCACCCTCCCGGGCACGGTGCTCGTTGCCCTGGCCGCGGTGCATGCCGCCGCCATCGTCGCCGGTCATCGCCACAACCGGGCGGACGGGGGTGACGCATGAGCGGCTGCACGGAGTCGGTGACGGCGGCCGACGAGAAGCGACTCGAGCGGTTCCTTCGGCGCGAGGCTGGGGAGGGCGAGACGTACATCAAGAGCAAGTTCATCGCCGACGAGGTCGATCTGACGCCCTCGCAGGTCGGCCTGTTGTTGACGCGGCTCCGGGAGGCCGACGACCGCCTCGAGGTCGAGAAGTGGTCCTACACCAACGCCACGACGTGGCGCGTCCGGGCCGGCGACTGACCACCACCGGCCGGGTTACTCCCGGTCGCGGAGTTCCATCTCGGCGACGATGCCGGCGGGGTCGGTGCCCTGCCGGACGGCGTCCAGAATCGCGAAGGCGCCGTCGGGCGCGAGGAAGTGCTCGGTGACGGCCCGGCCCAGCGGGGTCGGCGCCAGGCCGTCGATGAACCCGTATTCGAGCAGCTTCCCGACGGCGTGGGTCGTGGGGACCTCGCCGACCATCCGGTCGTTGAGCCGCTTGGCGGCGCCGCCGGCGACGGTGACGTTCGCCAGCGTCTCCTCGACGGCCGCCGCCTCGTCGTACCGGGTGACGACGGGCTCCATCTCGCCCTTCAGGAGCGTGAACGCGACCTCGTCTTCGGTCCGCTCCATGGAATTGTGGTAGGTACCGTCCGGCTCGACGAGGACGTAGACGGTGCCCTCGTCGTGGTAGTCGGGGCGGCCGGCGCGGCCGAGCATCTGCTCGAACTCCTGGACGCTGAGCCACTCGATGCCCATGGCGAGGGAGTCGAAGATCACCTGCGAGGCCGGGAAGTCGACGCCCGCGGCGAGGGCGGCGGTCGTGACGACGCAGGCCAGTTCCTGGTCGCCGAACTGTCGCTCGACGCGCTTGCGCTGGCCGTGGTCGAGCCCGGCGTGGTACGGCGCCGAGTCGTACTCCAGCCGCCGGCTGATCTCGTGGCAGCGCCGCCGGGCGTTCGTGAAGACGATCGTCTGGCCGCGGTAGCCCTTCGACGATTCGGCGTCGAAGGCACGTTTCACTAGCTTGTTCTCGATGTCGACCTTCTCGCCGCCGTCGGCGAAGGTGACGTGGCGCTCGATCGGGACGGGGCGCTCCTCGAACTCGATGAGCCGGGCGCCCAGCTTCCCCGCGAGGTCGGGGGCGTTGCCGACCGTCGCCGAGAGGTACACCCACTGGGTGTCACACGCGTTCGTCTCGCAGTAGTGCTTCAGCCGAGAGACGAGGCCGTCGAGGCGGTGGCCGCGCTCGTCGTCGCCGAGGTTGTGGACCTCGTCGATGACGACGGTCCCGACGTCGCCGAGGTCCTTCCCGGTTCGGAGCGCGTGGTCGATGCCCTCGTAGGTGCCGACGATGACGTCGGCGCCGGGGTCGAACCGGTTGCCGGAATCGCGGATGCGGGAGGCGCCGACCCGCAGCGTGACGTCCAGGAGGTCGCCGTAGTCGTCCCGGAAGTCCCCGTGTTTCTGGTTGGCCAGCGCGACGAGCGGCACCAGGAACAGCAGCTTCCCCTCGCCCTTCAGCGCGCGGTCGACGCCGGCGAGTTCGCCGACGAGGGTCTTGCCGGTCGCCGTCGCGGAGACGACGAGCTGGTCGTCGCCCTCGAGCAGCCCGTGCTCGACGGCGAGACTCTGGACCGGCAACAGCTCCTCGAACTGCTCGAGACTCGCCAGCAGGTCCGGGTGGACGTCGAGCGAGTCGGTCGGGACGGGGTCGATCTCGTCGGTCGTGGCGCCGATCTCGTCGAACTTCGTCAATTCGGGGTCGAGCTGGCCCGACAGGAGGTTCCGGACGCGCTCGAGGTCCCCAACCTCCAGCAGGAGCTCCTCGAGCCGCTCGCGGGCACCCGTGCGGAGCCCGCGGTAGTTGGCCTCCCGCTCGAGCTCGCGCTTGGCGCAGTCGGGACAGATGTGTTCGTCGTCGGACCGGATCGCGGTCTCGGACGTCAGCGGCGAGTAGCGGCCCTTCCCCGCGCAGATCCGGCACGTCCGCACCTGCGTGGCGTCGAGCTGGTAGCCGTCCAGCATCGCCGCCAGCGTATCGCGGTCCGCCCGGGCGGTCTGCTCGGAAATCCGGATCCGCGTCGCGCGTCGCGCCATCTCGACGAACTGCTCGGGCCTGTGCGGGACCTCGTCGTCCCCGTCGATCACGCGGAACCGTCCGGGGCGCGGCCCGGCGTCGGTCTCCTTCAGCTCCAGGCGTCCGCGGAGCAGTCGCTCGCCGTCCCGGCGGACGACCACCGCGTACTCGTCGCCGGTCCCGTGGAGGAACAGGGTATCGACGTCGGCGACCTGCTTCGACACGCCCGAGCGTAGCGGCGCGGGCTATTTGAGTGAACCGGGACCGCGTGGGCGGTCCGGCCCCGCCGGGGTCACTCCTCGACGAGCCGGATCTCGTCGTCCCCGGTCGGGACGGCACAGAGGAAGGCGCCCGGTTCGTCGCCCTCGTTCCGGTACCAGTGCACCGTCCCGGCCGGGACGTGCAGCGAGTCCCCCGCGCTCACGGTGTACTCCTCGTCCTCGATTCCAACCACGTACTCGCCCTCCAGGACGTACTGCTCGTGCTCGATCCCGTTGGTGTGTCTCGGGACCGTGCCGCTGGCCTCCAGGACGAACCGGCGGATCGCGAGGGTGGGTGCGCCGTGCTCGGCGCCGACCAGGACTCCCTTCCGGAGGCCGTCGGCGGCCGCGACGGGCTCGTACTCGACGTCGTCGGCGCGGCGAACCAGCGGCGGTGCGTGCTCGGCCATGACTGCTCGTATGGCGTCGGGCCACTCCAAACCCCGTGCCGCTCGGCGGGCTCGACCGGATATTTACGGCTCCGGCGACAACGCCGCGGCATGAAGAGCTTCCGCGTCGGCAGCGCGTTCGGCATCCCGATCCGGCTGGATCTGACCTTCCTCCTCATCCTCCCGGTGTTCGCCTACCTCATCGGCACCCAGCTCGGCGAGCTCGCGCCGCTGTTGGCCGACGGCTTCGGCGCGCCGCTGGACGTCGACGCGCTCACCCGATCGGCCCTCGTCCGGTTCGGCATCGGCGCCGTCGCCGCCGTCGGGCTGTTCGTCTGCGTCGTCGCCCACGAGTTCGGCCACTCGCTTGTCGCCCGCCGCTACGGCGTCCACATCGAGTCCATCACGCTGTGGCTGCTCGGCGGCGTCGCCCAGATGGAGGAGATCCCCGA
>CAZATR010000045.1:0-16354 GCA_964488035.1 uncultured Natronomonas sp. | reverse complement strand
CGCCATCCTCGTCGTCGACGTCAACGACGGCTTCCAGCCGCAGACCCACGAGGCCATCGACATCCTCAAGCGGACCCAGACGCCGTTCATCGTCGCCGCGAACAAGATCGACACCGTCGCCGGCTGGAACCCGAACCCCGACATGCCGATCCAGGGGACCCTCGAACGGCAGAGCGACCGGGCGGAGGACCGCCTGAACGAGAAGCTCTACGAACTCATCGGCGACCTCTCCGACAACGGCTTCTCCGCGGACATGTACTGGCGCGTTCAGGACTTCCGCGAGAACATCGGCGTCGTCCCCGTCTCCGCCGAGACCGGCGAGGGCGTCCCCGACCTGTTGACGGTGCTGATGGGGCTGTCCCAGCGGTACCTCAAGGAGGAGATGTCCGTTGACGTCGGCGGCCCCGGCGTCGGCACCGTCCTCGAGGTCACCGAGGAGCGCGGCTTCGGCACCACGCTGGATCTGGTGCTGTACGACGGCACCGTCCGGGCGGACGACACCATCGTCGTCGGCGGCACGGGCGAGCCCATCGTCACCGAGGTCCGGGCGCTCCTGCAGCCGCGGCCGCTGGCGGAGATCCGGACCGAGAAACAGTTCGAGCAGGTCGACGAGGTCCGCGCCGCCGCGGGACTGAAGATCGCCGCGCCGGACCTCGACGACGCCCTCGCCGGCGCCCCCGTGCGCGTCGTCCGCGATCGGCCGCTCGAGGACGTCGTCGCGGAGGTCCGGGCCGAACTCGCCGACATCGAGGTCACCACCGGCGAGGCCGGCGTCGTCGTGAAGGCCGACACCCTCGGCTCGCTGGAGGCCGTCGCCGCCGCTCTCGCGGAGGCGGAGGTCCCCGTCGTCCGCGCCGAGGTCGGTGACGTCGCGCCGCGGGACATCGCGGTCGCCTCCACCGCCGAGGAGCCGACCAACCGGGCCGTCCTCGGCTTCAACGTCGACGTGCTCGAGGACGCCCGCGAGGAGGCCGACGAGGAGGACGTCACGCTGTTCGTCGACGACGTGATCTACCAGCTCGTCGAGGAGTACGAGGAGCACGTCGACGCCATCCAGCGCGCCCAGCAGGAACAGGTGCTCGACAAGATCCAGCGACCCTGCCGGTTCCGGATCCTCGACGACCACGTGTTCCGGCAGTCCAACCCCGCCGTCGTCGGCGTCGAGGTGCTGGCCGGCACGCTCAAGCGGAACTCCCGCGTCGTGAAGTGGGCGGGCGGCGAGCCGACCCGCGTCGGCGAACTCAAGTCCCTGCAGGACGCCGGCGAGGACATCGACGAGGCCCGCCGCGGCGACCAGGTCGCCGCCTCGATCGACGGCCCGACCGTCGGCCGCCAGATCGAGGAGGGCGACGAGCTCTGGACCGAACTCCCGGAGAAGCACGCGAAGATCCTGGAGCAGGAGCTCGCCGACGAGATTCCGGCCGACGAACTGGAGGCGCTCGGGATGTATCTGGACAAGCACCGGAACCGCGACCCGTTCTGGGGGAAGTAACGGTCGTTTTCGACGGGGTGCGTGGTTGTTCCGTGGGTCGGGACGCAGCCACCACACGCCGGTAATTAGATTTAATTATCCGGGGCTGCACACGTCACGTATGGACGAGTCACCCACCCGATACGACGGCCTCCTCGCGGCGATGCCCGCGTCGGTCGTGGGTGGGGTGCTCGCCGGCTGGCTGCTCGCGATCCCGATGGCCCTGGCCGTCGGCGTCGGGAGTGCGGTGGCCAGCGTCTTCGTCGCGGCCTCGCTGTTCGTCGTACCCCCGGAGTGACGGTGTTCACCACCGGGGGACTCACGTTCCTCGGGTAGCTCACGCTGTCACTGCCAGCCGGTATGCTCTCGATTGCGAACTCGTGTTGACATCCGAAGCCCCTCGGCCGCCACCAGGGCGGTCGGCTCCGCCGACCGCCTCTAACGTGGCGGCGAAGCCGCCACGCAGACCTCGCCCTTCGAGTCCGCCAGGAACGCACCGCAGCCACACCCTCCCCAGCCGACTGCGTTGCTCGGCCTCCCGTCGGTCGGCCTGCGCTACTCGTCCCTCGCGCGCGTTGCTCGCGCGCCGAGATCGTGCATTAATCGGCCGTTAACGCGGTTCGGCACCCGTTCCGGCCGAGACCGCGCCGAGGTCGAACCGACCCCGCGACACCGGGACGCCGGCGTACGGGTCGGCCTCCAGCAGCAGCGAGCCGTCGAGGTCGGCGTAGTCGAGCAGCGGGAGCAGGTGGGCGGCGCCGGCGATGGCGGCGTTGGTCTCGAGCATGCAGCCGCACATCACCTCCAGGCCGTGGGCGCGGGCGGCGTGGACGAGTTCGAGGGCGGGCGTGATGCCGCCGGTCTTCATCAGTTTCAGGTTCGCGACGTCGCACCGGTCCGCGATGTCGGGGACGTCCGTGGCGGTGACGCAGGACTCGTCGGCCGCGATGGGGAGCGGCGAGCGCTCGTAGACGAATTCGAGGCCCTCGGGGTTCTCGGCCGGAACGGGCTGTTCGACGAACTCGACGCCGTACTCGGCGAGCGCCTCGCAGTGGGCGACGGCCTCCTTCGGGGTCCAGGCCTCGTTCGCGTCCACGCGGATGCGGACGTCCGGCGCGACGGCGCGGACGGCCTCGACGATGCGGCGGTCCCGGTCGGTGCCGAGCTTCAGCTTCAGGACCGGGTAGCCGGCCTCGACCGCCTCGCGGGCACGCCGCTGCATGACCTCTGTGTCGGCGATGCCGACCGTGAACGACGTGGCGGGCCGGCGGTCGCGGTCGTCCGAGAGCCCGAGCAGCCGATACACCGGCGTGTCGAGCAGTGTGCCGGCGAGATCCCATAGTGCGACGTCGACCGCGGCCCGGGCCGCCGGGTTGCCGCGGGCGACCTCCCACATGCGCTCGGCGATTTCGCGGCGTGCGTGGGGATCGCCGACGTCTTCGACGGCCTCGAGGAGGTCCGGCAGGATCGCCTCGACGGTCCCGGCGGTCTCGCCGTAGTGAGCGGCCGGGGCGGCGGCACCGTAGCCGGTCGCGCCGGCGTGCTCCAACTCGACCACGACGTTTTCCGTGACGGTCGTCGTGCCGCGGGCGATGGTGAACTGGACGTCCAGGGTCAGCTCGACGGTCTCGACTTGCCAGTTCATAGCTGGTCGACGAGCTTCCCGGCGCCGTGGCGGACGGGGTCGACCGCGGGGGCGTCGATGGCCGCCTCGTAGTCGGCGATGGCGCGCTCGGCGGTCTCGTCGTCGAGGTGGGCGGTGTTCAGGGCGCCGCCGAGGAGGGTCGTCGGCGCGACCGACTCGGCGAGGTCGACGTACAGGTCCGCGACGTCGCCGGGCGCCGGAAGGGGGAACGTCTCGAACCCGTGGATCGCCTCGCGGCCGGCCTCGTGACAGAGCACGAGGTGATCCGGCATCGCGCCGTGGAGGATGCCGCAGGTGACCGCCGAGTAGGCGGGGTGGACGATGGCGCCCTGGCCCTCGACGACCAGGACGTCGTGCTCGGACGCCCGCTCCTTCAGCATCCGTTCGACCGCGCCGTTGGTGAAGTCGCTGATGGTGCGGTCGATGGGGATGCCCCAGCCGGCGATCATGATGCCGGTCTGGCCGGTCGGGACGAAGCCGGCGTCGACGCCGGCCTCGCGGGCCGCCTCGACGAGTTCCAGGCTGGTCGTCATCTTCCCCGTCGAGCAGTCGGTGCCGACGGTCAGCACGACCTCGACGTCCAAGTCGCGGGCGACGCCCTCTGCCACGCCGAGGTCGTCGGGCGGCTTCCGGACGTCCCGCAGCTCGACGCCGTGCTCGTCGGCGAGCGCGGCGAACTCCCCGTCCTCGGACAGGAAGTAGTGCAGGCCGGCGACGACGTCGGCACCGCGCTCGATGGCGGCCCGGACGTCCGGCCGCCAGTCGTCCTCGAAGCCGCCGCCGATCGGCGCGATGCCGATGACGAGGGCGTCGAACGCCGGCGCTTCGGCCGCGTCGGCGACGATCGGCGTGTCGTCGCCGGCCAGGTCGGGGACGTGGTCGCCGACGGTGGTGCCTGCGGTCGCGCGGTCGACGACGGCGACGATGTCGTCGGCGGCGTAGCGGCAAATCCCGACGGCGGTCTTCGCCCGGTCGGGGAACTGCTCGTGAGCGAGGACGGCGACGCGCATACCCCGGCCAGACGGCCCGCGGGCATAAACGCACAGGTCGGGACGCCGACGATGCCCAGGAGGTTCGGTTTAGCGGGTCGTTACCGGTCCGCTGGCGGGCTCAGAGGCCCCAGAGCCGGACCGTCCAGAAGTCGTCGTGGGCGTCGGCTAGCGCCGGTTCCGGCTTCCCGGTGGCGTCGACGGCGGCGGTCCCGTCGGCGTCGAACTCGTCGATCAGTCGGCGGTCCCCGGTGACGTACAGCCGGTCGGCGTCGACGTCGGCCAGCGCGGCCTCGCAGCGCTCGACGTGCTCGGCGATCTGCTCGTCGCGCAGCCGTTCGAACCGGGCCTGGGAGAACCCGCCCTTCGAGTGGTCGCCCTTGACGTCGCTCGAAAAGCCCTCGTAGTCGACCCGCTCGCCGGCCTCGTAGACGCCGACGGCGAAGACGTCCGACCGCACGAGCGCGAGCGCGTAGCGGCCGGTCGGCTGGAACCACGTCCGGTCCAGGATGGGGCCGTCGCTCCACTCGACGAACGGCTCGGGGGCCACCGGCGGCCGCAGCGCGACGGCGACGACGCCGGCGTCGTCGGCACACACCACACACGGCGCCGCCCGGTCGACGAGCGCCGCGCGGTCGCCGAGGCGGTCGACGACGTCGTCCGGCACGGTCTCCCCGACGAACGCGGTCAGGACGCTCTCCGGGTCCGCCTCGACGGACTCGAGCCGGGAGAGCACGGCGTCCAGGCGGCCGCCGCGGACGGTCTCGCGGTGCCGGAACGACAGGTCGACGGTCCCCGCTTCCCCCTCGGCCTCGAGCTTGCCCTCGAGGTCGGCGATGCGGTCCTCCAGCCGATTGACGCGCTCCTCGGCGTCCTGGCGGGCGCTGGCGGCGTCGGCACGGCGCTCCCGTTCGGCGTCGAGCTGGGCCTGGAGGCTGTCCCGTTCGTCCTCGAGGGCCGCGATCCGCTCCTTGAGTTCGGTCCGACCGAGGAGGTCGTCGAGCATCGCCGGACCGAGGGCGGCGGCCGCCTAAAATCCCGCGGGGTCGCCGTCGCCGACCGAGCCAAGGTCCAGGAGCTGTGCGGCGCGGTCGGCCTTCGCGAGCAGGACCTCGCTGAGGGCGGGCGGGTTCTCGACGCCCGCGGCGGGCAGCACGGACTCCGGGAGGGCGACGGTGCGTCCCGGGACACCGTCGGCGCCGTGGACCGGGACGTGGGCGGACCCGATCTTCATCACGAGCGGCGCCGGGTCGTCGGCGCCGTCGTAGAGCTGGTCGCTCACCCGCTCGTGCTGCTCGCGGTGCATCACGGCCCGTTCGTTCCCGTGGGGTTCGACGTAGAGCCGCCCCAGGTAGTATCCGCTCGAGAATCGTTCGAACATGCGGCCACCGGTATGTGGGTCCGTACCACGCATAAACCTTGGCCGGGAGCCTTATCCCGTCGTGCATTCACCCCCGTCCGCCCGGGCGACCCGTCTCGGACCGGATGGAACGGTTTGCGTGTCGCATGAACTCTCTTCGGCGCGCAGGGCCGTCGATGTCGGTCGTTGAACGATGAGAACGGAGGTCGGGTTTTTACGAGTGGGAGTGCGCAGTATCCGGTGATGAAGCGACCCGCTCTCGTGACCGTCTTCGCGCTCGGACTCGCGGTGGCTGGGACGGCCGCCATCGGAGGAGCGGCCGGGACGGCGATACAGGACGACGCCGGCGCCAACGCCTCCTTCGGCGCCGAGGTCTCGTCGTTCATGCAGGCCAGCAGCGTCGAGGTCAGCGGGGAGGTCGACGACGGGATGTTCGCGGCCGCGCTGAACCGGACCGACGACCCCGAGGAGCGACGTGACCTCATCGAGGAACGCGAGGCCGAACTGCAGGACCGGCGCGCGCACCTCACGGCCCGCCAGCGGGCGCTGAACGCAAGCAACAGCAGCGCCGTCGGCCGGTACGCCATCGCGACCGAGGTCGCCGTCGGGGCCGGCGAACTCGCCGAGTCCGCGAACCGGACCCGGCGCGCCGCCGCCGCGGCGGGGCTGAACACCACCGCCCTGGCCGAACTGAGGGCGAACGCGAGCGACATGCACGGCCGCGGCGTGGCCGAGATCGCGCGCGGCCTCGCGGGCCCACCCGCCGGCGTCGGCGGCCCGCCGGCGGGAGTACCCGGCGGCGGGAACGACTCGGCGGACGGCCAGGAGCCCCCCGGCCTGGGCCCCGGCTCCGACGGCTCGAACGCATCGGAGGCCGATGGTGACTCGGGAAATGACGACGGGGGGACGTCCGACGACGGGGCCGGCGGGCCGCCCGGCGACGACGCGGACGTGGATGACGACGACTCGGCCGACGGGTCCGCCTGACCGGTCGGTCGCGCTCGGGCGGTCCCCGGCGCGTCGGGTGGCGCGTCACCCTTTTTCGTGCGCGGGGCGAATGGGGTCACGATGGACTCGGCGGCGTTCCTCGACCTGCTCGGCAACGAGAACCGGCGGCGGATTCTCCGGTTGCTCGCCCGGAAGCCGTGCTACGTCACCGAGATCAGCGAGTACCTCGGGGTGAGCCCGAAGGCCGTCATCGACCACCTCCGGAAGCTGGAGGAGGCCGGCCTCGTCGAGTCACACGTCGACGACGGCCGGCGGAAGTACTTCTCGATCGCCCGGAACCTCCGGCTGGAGGTGAACGTCTCGCCGTACGACTTCGGGACCAAGAGCGCCTACTCCGCGTCGCCGAACCTCGACATCACCGCCTGTCGGTACGTCTCCATCGATATCGAGCGCTCGAGCGCTCGATCGGAGGACGCCGACGGGGAGCCGGACGCGAATCTCCCGTCGCTGGCCGCGGACCTCGAGCGCCTCGAGCGCCTCGAGAACGAGCTCTCGATGGCCCAGCGGTGGGTGCAGGGCCGGCTCACGGAGACGCTCGACGAGATCACGGCCCACTTCGAGGGCGTCGACGGCCGGTTCTACGGCGAACTGCTCCGTGGCCTGGCGGGCGGGACGGCGACGCCCGACGAGCTGAGCCGGCGGGTGGAGGCGCCGCCGGACGTGGTCGCCGACGCGCTGGAGGGGTTGGCGGCCCACGGCGTCGTCGAGCGGGACGGCGACGAGTGGCGCCTCGCGGCCTGACTCACAGCTCCCGCGTCAGCCCGTCCCGGAGATCCCGGCCGAAGTAGTGGCCGAGGGCGCCGGCGGCCGCCCCGAGGCCGCCCGCGACCGCCGCCAGCGGCAGGCCGAGCCCGCCGAGCGCCGCGAGGACGGCGTAGTCGAGCAGTGCACCCGCCCCGAACGTGAGCCCGCCCGCGACCGCCGATTCCAGGTAGCGGCGCCGTTCGGGGACGACCCCGAACAGGAACGTGGCGAGGAAGATGCCGAGGAGGCCCGCGCCGGGCAGCGGTACGAGGACGACGCCGGCGACGAGTCCGCCGACGGTAGCGAGGAGGGCGGCGAGGAACGGCCGGGGCAAGAACACGCTCCATGTGCGCGTTCCAAGCCCGGAGAGCCGGCCCGCGTCGTCGGTGGCCGCCTCGCGTCCCGTCGTCTCAGGGTCCGCGTCCCTCCCGACGCGCGCGTCGGCGTCCTCGCGAGTCGTCCGCTCGCGGGTCCGGGTCCGGTCGCCGCTCATGCCGCCCTCAAGGGCGGCCAGCGCCATCGGTCTTGTCCCGGGTCGAAACCCCGGCCGATCGCCGCTCGGTCCCCAAACGACTTGCCCGTCCCCGTCCACCGAGGGGTATGTCACCTCTCGGGAGGCGCCGCGTCGCCCGGCTACTCTGCTACGGCTCGCTGGGCGCCATCGGGCTCCTTGCCGCCGGCCGCTTGATCGATGCGGGGGCGGCGTACTGGTGGCTCGCGGCGGCCGTCACCGTGGGGACCGTCCTCCTGGGCGGCCCGGCAGCCTGGGTCGCCCGTCAGCGGGTCCCCGACGGTCGCCGGGAACGGTTCGGGTACGTCCTCGCCGCGGCCGGGATGCTGGCCATCCCGCTCCTGCTCGGCGTCGGACTCGTCGCCGGCGCTTCGGTTCGGCTGCTGGATGCGGGGGTGCTCGGGGGCGTCGTCGGGCTCGCGCTCGTCCTCGCCGTCGAACGGACGGTGGTGCCCGCCCGCCTCCGCGGCGCCGGCCCGTAGGCCCCGCCCGCCACCGGCGGGCGAAGGGCGGCTTTCAAGGTCGCCCACGCGGTACCGGGTCGTATGAACCCAGGGGACCGCGTCCGCGTCGACCGGGAGGCAACGAGCTACGAGGGCGTGCTCATGCCGTCGACGACGGCGGACCACCTCGTCGTGAAGCTGCCGGGCGGCTACAACGTCGGCGTCGACCGCGGCGACGCGACCGTCGAGGTCCTGGAGACGGACACCCACGACGTCGCCGACGCGGGCGCGGCCGAGGGCAAAAGCGAGATCACGTTCGACGACGGGTTGCCGACCGTCGCGCTCATCTCGACCGGCGGCACCATCGCCTCGACCGTGGACTACCGCACCGGCGCCGTCACGGCGCAGTTCGACGCCGAGGACGTCCTCCGGGCCGTGCCGGAGCTGGCCGGCCGGGCGAACTACCGCGGCCGCGTCGTCGCGAACATCCTCTCGGAGAACATGACCCCCGACGTCTGGGTCGAGCTGGCCGAGGCCGTCCACGAGGAGATCGCGGCCGGCGCCGACGGCGTCGTCGTCATGCACGGCACCGACACGATGCAGTACACCGCGTCGGCGCTGTCGTTCATGCTCGACGCGCCGGTCCCGGTCGTGTTCACCGGCAGCCAGCGGTCGGCCGACCGGCCCTCCTCGGACAACGTGATGAACGCTGTCTGCGCCGTCGAAGCGGCGACGGCCGACCACGGCGAGGTGCTCGTCTGCATGCACGCCGGTCCCTCGGACGACCGGTGTGCGCTCCACCGCGGCACCCGCGTCAGGAAGAACCACACCTCCCGCCGGGACGCCTTCGAGACCGTCGGCGCCCGCCCGATCGGCGAGGTCGAGTGGGCGACCGGCGACGTGACGTTCCGGCGGTCCGTCGCCGACCGCGGCGACGCCGACCTCGACCTCTCGGCGGCCCTGGAGCGCGACGTCGAACTCGTGAAGTTCGTCCCGGGCACCGATCCGTCGGCGCTCGACGTCGCCGAGGACGCCGCGGGCGTCGTCCTGGAGGGCACCGGGCTCGGCCACGTCAACACGGCCTGGATCGATCGCATCGAGGCGCTCGTCGACGACGGGACGACGGTCGTGATGACGAGTCAGTGTCTCGAAGGCCGGGTCTGCGACCGCGTCTACGACACCGGCCGGGACCTGCTCGAGGCCGGCGTCGTCGAGGCCGGCGACACCCTCCCGGCGACCGCCTACGTGAAGCTGATGTGGGCGCTGGCCAACGTCGACAGCGTCGCCGAGACGATGCGCCGCCCGGTCGCGGACGAGCTCCAGCCGCGATCGGTGCCCTGGACCTGAGATGCCGGGCGACGCCGAGCACTCCGGACCGACGGGTCCCGTCGGGCGGTCCGGGGCGCCAGACATCGATATCCGACAGGCGCACCACGACGACCGGGAGGCGGTCGTCTCGTTCACCGAGGACACCTGGCCGGAACTCGGCGGCGACTACGTCCCGCGGGTGTTCGACGAGTGGGTCGACACCGACGGCCCCGACCAGCGGACCTTCGTCGCCACCCTCGACGACCGGCCGGTCGGACTCTGCCAGGGCGTGCTGCTGTCCGGCCACGAGGCGTGGGGCCAGGGGATGCGCGTCGCGCCGAAAGCCCGCGGCGCCGGGGTGAGCGAGGCGCTCAGCGAGGCGCTGTTCGCCTGGGCGGGCGGCCGCGACGCCACCGTCTGCCGGACGATGGTGTTCTCCTGGAACGACGCCGGGCTCGGCCAGGCCCGGGCGGTCGGCTTCCGACCGACCACGTCGTTCCGCTGGCTCGAACCCGATCCCGACCCGGACGTGGGGCCGGACCCGGACGCGGCGACGACCGGAGCCCTCGACGTCCGCCGGGACCCTGCCGTCGCCTGGAGCGCCTTCAAGGACGGCGACGCCGCCGCCCACCTCCACGGCCTCGGCCTCGACCTCGAGGAGTCCTGGGCGCTCGCGGAGCTGACCCGCGACCGGCTCGGGGCCGCCCCGGCCGCGATCGCGCTCGTCGACGACGACCGGCGGCGCGCGATGACCTACCGGACGCGGACCGTCGAGCGCGAACCGGACGACGGCGACCGGGAGACGTGGGCCGAGTACGGCGTCGGCGCCTGGACCGACCACGAGGCGCTGCGGGCGCTGGCGGCCGTCGTGGCCCGCGACGCCGCGTCGGTCGGTGCCGACCGGACCCGGATCCTCGCGCCGGAGACGCCGCGCCACGTCTCCGACGCCGCCCACGCCCGCGTCCCGTACGCCGACGACCCGGACTTCGTCCTCGAACGGGACCTGACCGCCTACGCCGACGGGTAGGACGCGGGACGATCGGCGACCGGCGACGTCCGGCCGCGCGTCCGGTCAGCCCTCGAGGTCGAAGGCGACGGCGACGGCGTCCTCCGGAACGCCGAAGTAGGCGAACCGGTAGCGGCCCGACTGGAGCGCCGGACAGACGTCGGCGTTCCCGTGGCCGGACGCCTCGATGATGCCCGCCTCGGTGAGGTCGATCGACCAGTCGAAGCCCTCGCCCGGGCCGTGGGAGACGGCCTCGTCGGTGTACGTGAAGCCGTCGCCGTCGATGACGCGGACGTCCTCCCAGCCCGCCTCGGTCCTGACCTGGAGGTTGTACGTGGCGCTGTTCCCGGTCTCGACCGATTCGTCGGCGACGTTCGTCAGGCCGACGTTCAGCGTGTCGCCCTGCTGGTAGGCGAGGTCGTCGACGCGCAGGGCGAGCCGGGTCGTGCCGTTCCGCTCGTAGTTGCCCCAGTGGAGTGCGGCCTCGTCGAACCGCTGGTCGTGACGGACCACGCCCCGGGTCTCACAGGAGAGTGGCGGGACGACCGCGGGCTCGCTCCCGGGCCGGACGTTGCCGGCGAGGTCCTCGGGCGCGGGCGACAGCGGGTCCTCGACCGTCGCGGTGACCCTCGCGGTGTCGCCGCGGCCGTCGGTGACCTCGATGGCGGCGCTGCTCGGCGGTTCGCCGTTGAACCGCACCCGGAGCAGCGTCGAAGGGTACGCCAGCGCCTCCCCGCAGGCGTCGGCGTCCCGCCGACGGACCGTGGCCTCGGCCACGATCCCGCCCTCGCCGACCGCGACGCCGTCGATCTCGAGGCGGTCGTGGCACTGGTCCGGCCCGACGGACTCGACGAGGACGAGCCGTTCGCGCCCGTAGTCGACGTCCGCAAGGAACTCGAGGATCTCCTCGCGGCGGTCGTCCGAGAGGCCGTACTTCGTCAACAGCGCGCGCTGGCGCGCCTCCGAGTCGACGATCACGACGTAGCCGGGGGCGTCGTCCCAGCCGACCGCACCCCGGACGGCGAACGGAACTGTCTCGTGGTCCGTGACGGCCAGCACGGACCGGGGCGGGCGCTCGGTGGGAATCCGGGCGTCGTCGCCGGCGTCGAGACAGCCGGCCAGTGCCGCGCCGACGCCGAGACAGCCCGCCCGCAGCGCGCCGCGTCTGTCCATCGTCATGCCGTGGCGGAACGGTTGGCTGCCCCAAGTGCGTTCCGACCGCCGGTCATTTCCCCGTCTCGACCGGCCGCCGGCCGCCGCTGACCGGCGGGAACAGCGCCAGTTCGTCGCCCTCCTCCAGGACGGTGTCGTAGCCGTCGTCCTCGACGAACGGGTCGTGGTCGTTCCGGAGGACGCGGATGTGGTCGCGGATCTCGCCGTCCTCGCCGAGCACCTCGGCCTCGAGCTCCGGGTGGGCCGCGAGCAGCTGGTCGAACGCCTCCTCGAAGGTGTCGCCCGGCCCCGCGTCGACGGTGACGCGACGGGTGTCGGCGGCCTCGGCGAGGTTGGCGAACAGTCGCCAGTCCATCGTTGGCGGAGTTCCGGCTGGAGCTGCCTTCAGGCTGTCGCCGTCCGGTCGACGGGCTTGCATCAGCCCGTCGGCGAACGCCCGCCGGTCAGTCGGCCCCGGTAGGCCCGGTAGACGGCCCGGTCGGAGACCAGTCCGAGGTGGGTGTGCCGGCCCGCCGCCAGGTTCTCGTCGCCCTCGCCAAGCACCGCCCCTGGAACTTCGGCGCGGCGTCGCCCGACGATGAGTGGGTCGAGACTCCCCCAGACGGCGGTATATCGGACGTCGTCGGTGCCGCCACCGGTGTCGTTCAGGGTCCCGAGGAAGTCGCTACCCGGCACCATGTCCCGGCCGCCCGGCGTCCGCCGCGCGAGGTGCGCAGCGCGCGTCCCCTGGTGTGGCGTGCCGAGCGTCACCAGGCTGCGAACCTGCGGCGCGGCGCCCGCCTGCTCGATGGCCCAGCGGCTCCCGAGCCCACCCATCGAGTGCGCCAGGACGTCGACCTCGCAGCCGCGCTCGTCGTGGACGGCCTCGATCTCGGCGGCGATATCCACGCCGTACTCCCGCGGGGA
The DNA here is from genome assembly GCA_964488035.1 of uncultured Natronomonas sp. Classification (GTDB taxonomy): domain Archaea; phylum Halobacteriota; class Halobacteria; order Halobacteriales; family Haloarculaceae; genus Natronomonas. Next base: position 3,790 of record CAZATR010000045.1, on the reverse strand, counting down.
GTCGTGGGCCTCGAACAGCCGGTCGCCGAGGCTGACCGTCCGGAGGTCGGCCTCGTCGTAGCCATCCGCCAGCAGGTGGCCGCGAAGTTCGTCCCACCACGGCGTCTCGCCGGTGTCGCCGAACCCGTGGACGAGCACGACCGGACGACGGTCCGCGCCGGTGACCCCTCGAGTGCCGTGGCTCGCGGTCCGCCGGAGCAGCGCCCGTCGGGTCGGCTCGGGCATGGGCGTGGGTTGCCCGTCGGAGCGTTACACCGTTTCCCCACACATCGGCGGCGATTTTTAGTGGGTCTCGGGCATCACGCTATCCTTCCCATCCCTTGACTCGCTCTCGTCGATGTCATCCACGCTATCACCGCCTCCGAAGCCCTCGACCGGCTCGACCGGCCGCGGCGCTCACGGCTCGCTTCGCTCGCCGTTCGCGCATCCGTGGCGCTCCTTGCGGTCGCGCCACGCGCTCGCTGCGCTCCTCGGCCTCCGGCCTGCGGTGTCCTCGCGCGGCTGCGCCGCGCGAGCGGGCCGAGGGACCTCCGGTCCCTCGCGGCTTACGTCGCCGGGGCCGGGTCGACCGGGCGGTCGGCGTCGCCGACCGCCTGTAACGTGGCGGCCTCCGGCCGCCACGCCGGTCTCGCCCTTCGAGTCCACCAAGACTGCGACCGCACCGCAACCACTCACCTCCCCAGCCGACTCCCTCACCCTCCCACTGGTCGGGTTCGGGCTTACCTCACGGCTCCCGTTGGTCGCCGCTCGGCATTCGAGGGTCTCGCTTCCCTCCCGCACGGCTTGTCGACCGGGCGGCCGGCGGAGCCGACCGCCCGGGTGGCGGCCGCTGTCGAGGCTCTATCCGAGCGACCGGAGGGAGCGAGGATATCCTCCACAGCGCGGTCCGCCAGCCGGCCGAGGGCTTTCGAGGTGGTGGTTGGGGTGTTGAAGTGGCTGAGTCGTGCTGGACCTACCGCGAGCGGGCCCAAGGGCCTCCTGTCCCGTCGACTGTTGGCCTGATGAATCATTTAGAGACCTCACCCCAATTAGGACCGCACCACCCGTTCAGTACGTAACCCTTACCGCGGTCGGGGAGGAACGACGTCCAATGCGCGACATCTTCGAGCTGCGGGACGCCGACGGCCTCGGCCGCATCGGCGAGCTGGAGGTCCCGCGGGCCGGCGTCACCCTGGAGACGCCGGCGCTGTTGCCGGTCATCAATCCCCACATCCGGACGGTCGAGCCGGCGACCCTCGAGAGCGAGTTCGGCGCGGACGTGCTCATCACGAACGGCTACGTGCTCTACAAGAGCGACGAGTACCGCGAGCGGGCGCTCGAGGCGGGCCTCCACGATCTGCTGGACTTCTCCGGGGCGATCATGACGGACTCGGGGTCGTTCCAGCTGTCGGAGTACGGCGAAATCGCGGTGACCAACGAGGAGATCCTGCGGTTCCAGCACGAGATCGGGTCGGACGTCGGGACGCCGGTGGACATCCCGACGCCGCCGGACGCCGCCCGGGAGCGCGCGGAGTCGGAACTTTCTACCACGCAGGCGCGCCTGGAGGCCGCCGACGCGGTCGACGTGGGCGACATGCTCGTCAACGCGCCGATCCAGGGCTCGACCTACGCGGACCTGCGGGAGTCGGCTGCCGAACACGCCTACGGGACCGGCCTCGACGTCTTCCCGATCGGGGCGGTCGTCCCACTGATGAACGGCTACCGCTACGGCGACGTGGTCGAGGTCGTGCTCGCGGCCAAACGCGGGCTCGGCGCCGACGCGCCGGTGCACCTGTTCGGCGCCGGCCACCCGATGACGTTCGCGCTGGCGGTCGCGGCGGGCTGTGACCTCTTCGACTCCGCGGCGTACGCGCTGTACGCCCGCGACGACCGCTACCTCACCGTCGCCGGCACCGACGCCCTCGGGGACCTCGACTACCTGCCCTGTGCGTGTCCGGTCTGTGCCGACCACACCGCCGACGAGCTCCGCGGACTCGACGACCGGGCCCGGGAGCGCCGGCTGGCCGAACACAACCTCCACGTCAGCTACCGGGAGCTCCGGACGGTCAAGCAGGCGATCCGGGAGGGCAACCTGCTCGAGCTGATCGAACGCCGCGCCCGCGGGCACCCCGCGATGGTGGACGGCTACGAGGCGCTGCTCGACGGCGCCGACCAGCTCGAGGGAGCCGACCCCGTCTCGAAGGGCACGTTCTTCCACCTCTCGGCCGCGTCGGCGCGGCGGCCGGAGGTGCGGCGGCACCACGGCCGCCTCGACCGGCTGGCGGTCGAGGGCGACATCGTCTTGCTCTCGGAGGGCGATGACAACAGCCGGTTCGACGAGACCTGGCGGCTCCGGCCGCCGTTCGGCCCCTACCCGCCGGCGCTGTCCGACAGCTACCCCTTCACCGCCGAGGTGGCGGAGCGGCTCGACCCCGCCGCCCACGAGGCGGCCGCCGAGGGCGTCCGACGACTGGCCGCCGCCAACCCCGACGTCTCCTTTACCGTCGCCCACTGGCAGTGGCCAGAGACGGCGCTCGAGGCGCTTCCGGACGACGTCGACACGCTCGCGCTCGGGCCCGACAGCGAGCCGCCGCCGGACCCGGCTGGCGCCGAGCGGTAACGGTCCCCGGCCCGCCGAGGGCCGACGCCGCGGCCCCGATCCCGACCGGCCGCGGCGGCGATGGCACCAACCATGAAGCGATGGGGACGCGCCGAGTTACCATGTCGAAGTGGACCGGGACCGTGTGCGCCCCCATCGCCGGCCCCTTCCGACAGGAGGGCCATCAAACCGCCCGGTTTTCACGCCAGTGCGCGTTGTTATCAACCGAGTGAATGACGAGCTCGCGGGCGGACGCTTCGCCGTTCCCGCACCCTGATGCTTTTGCCGTTCCCGTGCCACTCCCGGGCATGGACCAGGCGCCGTCCGTCGCCCCCGAGGTCCGGGAGACGGCGGCCGAGATCGCCGGGATGGAGGTCCGGGGTGCGGCCACCATCGCCGACGCGGCCGCCGCTGCCCTCGGCGCGCAGGCGGCCGACACCGACGCCGACACGGCGGCCGAGCTCCGGGCGGAGCTCCGGGCCGCCGCCCGGACGCTCTACGACACCCGCCCGACCGCCGTCAGCCTCCCGAACGCCCTCCGCTACGTGCTCACCGACATCGAGGCCGGGGACGTCGACGACCTCCGCCGGACCGTCACGCGTCGCGTCGAGCGGTTCCGCGCGGACCTCGATGCGGCCCAGGACCGGCTCGGCGACATCGGCGCCGGCCGGCTTTCGGACGGCGACGTTGTGATGACGCACTGTCACTCGACGGACGCGATGGCGTGTCTGGAGGCCGCCGTCGAGGCCGGCACGACGCTAGAGGCGGTCGTGAAGGAGACCCGGCCGCGGAACCAGGGCCACGTCACGGCCCGCCAGCTCCGCGAGCTCGACGTCCCGGTGACGCTCGTCGTCGACAGTGCCGCCCACCGCTTCCTGGACGACGTCGACCACCTGCTCGTCGGCGCCGACAGCATCGCCGCCGACGGCAGCGTCGTCAACAAGATCGGCACGGCCGGCCTCGCCGTCTCCGCCCGGGACCGCGGCGTCCCGGTCGTCGTCGCGGCCCAGTCGATCAAGCTCGCCCCGCGGACGCTGACCGGCAACGCCGTCGAGATCGAGCACCGCGACACCGACGAGGTCATAGCGCCCGACGTGCGGACGGAACTCGGCGGCGTCGACGTCGCGAACCCGGCCTTCGACGTCACGCCGCCGCGCCACGTCGACGCCATCGTCACCGAGCACGGCCAGTTCCCCCCGGAGAGCGTCGTCG
>CAZATR010000044.1:0-16605 GCA_964488035.1 uncultured Natronomonas sp. | reverse complement strand
TGTACGGGACGAACGTCCTGATGAACGCGACCGAGGAGATGTCCGGGCTCCCGGCCCGGAACGCCAAGTACACCTCCACCGAGGACGCCCGCAACGACGGCTGGGGCGGCGACGGGTTCGACGCGGAGAAGGTCTCCGGGGAGAACGTCCGGGAGAACATCCTCGTCGACGAGCCGACCTGTCACTCCTGTCCCGTCGCCTGCAAGAAGGAGGTCGAGGTCGACGTGATGCACAAGGGCGAGGAGCTGAACGTCCGCACGGAGTCCTACGAGTACGAGTCCGCGTGGGCGCTCGGCCCGAACTCCGGCCACACCGAGCGCGACGAGGTCGCGCTGATGATCCAGCGCTGCAACGACCACGGCATCGACACCATCGACGGCGGCAACATCCTCGCGATGGCGATGGAGCTGTCCGAGGAGGGCAAACTTGACGACCTCGACGACGGCATCGACTGGGGCGACACCGAAGAGATGGTCGAGATGCTCACCAAGATCGCCCACCGCGAGACCGACCTCGCCGACCACCTCGCGGAGGGCCCCGACCACGTGGCCGAGGCGTTCGACGCCCACGGGAACTCCCTGGCCGTCAAGGGCCAGTCGATGGCGGCCTACGACCCCCGCTGCATGAAGGGCATGGGCATCGCCTACGCCACCTCGAACCGCGGCGCCTGCCACCTGCGCGGCTACACGCCGGCGGCGGAGATCCTCGGCATCCCCGAGAAGGTCGACCCCGTCGAGTGGGAGGGCAAGGGCGAGCTCACCGCGACCTTCCAGGACATGCACGCCATCTCCGACAGCTTCGACATCTGCAAGTTCAACGCCTTCGCCGAGGGCGTCGAGGAGTACGTGCTCCAGTACAACGGGATGACCGGCCGCGACGTCGGCGAGGAGGAGCTGATGGAGGCCGGCGAGCGCGTCTACAACCTCGAGCGGTACTACAACAACCTCGTCGGCTTCGACGGCAGCGACGACGACCTGCCCGACCGGTTCGTCGAGGGCGAGGGCGCCATCCCCGGCCAGGGCGGCGTCGAGGGCAGCCTCGTCGAACTCGACGAGATGAAGGCGGAGTACTACGACGTCCGCGGCTGGGTCGACGGCGTCGTCCCCGACGAGAAGCTCGACGAACTCGACATCGCCGTCGGGCCCGGCACCGGCGTTTCCGCGGGTGACTCGGCGGCGCCGGCCGACGACTAGAACACCCACTTTTCTACTCCCACTTTTTACTCCTTCGGGCTTCCTCGCGCGCCTTCGGCGCGCTGTGGGAGCCACTCAGTCGCAAAAACTTGGGGAAAAACTACCGCCCCGGCCGCTCCCTGCGGTCGCGGCCGGTGAACCGCTCGCTCACTCCGTTCGCTCGCGGTATGCGTGCCTAAAGGGATCGGCCGCGCATACCGTAACTATTCGATCGCCGCCGCTGCTCACTCCGTCCCCTTCCCGATAACGACCACCTCCCGGAGGTCCAGCGCCGCCTCGAACTCCTCGCTGCGGTCGAGGTCCCGGCCGATCCGATCGAGGTGCTCGGCGTGGGCGCGCCGGAGTGCCTGCCACTCCCGGTCCTCAAGGCCGAGTTCCTCGCCGAGGTCGGCCCAGTGGCCCTCCTCGACGAAGAACACGGCGTGCGTTTCGTCCTCGTGGGGGCACTCGTAGCGGCGACCGTACTCGGGGAGCCGGTCGTCGAGGCGGGCCTGGGCAACGTCGACGAGGTCCGGCAGGCGCTCCCCGGAGACCGACGCCTTCGCGGCGGTGAGCACCAGCGCGTTGCCGTCCAGCGGACCCCCCGCCACGCCGTCAGCCCCCGGCGCGCATCGCCTTCCGGCCGAAGGCCTCGATCACGTCCTCGAGGACCGCCTCATCGCCCTCGAACGCGACGGTGACCTCCGTCAGTTCCATCGAGCCCGCGACCGCCACGGTCTCGGCGGACAGGTCGGCCGTCCAATCGTCGGCCTCGATCCGGTCGCCGTCCGGGTCGGCACGCTCGCCGCCGAGGTTCTCCAGGTAGTTCGCGGCCAGGCGCTTGGAGATGCCGCGGTACTGCTTGGTGCGCTGCATCAGCCACCCGCGACCGGGGGAAAGACGCTCAGCCGGTCGCCGTCCTCCAGTTCGGTGGCGGTGCCGTCGAGGTGGACGACCTCCCGGCCGTTCTTCAGCGTCGTCAACTGTGGCCGGATCTCGCCCCCCTCGTCCAGGAGTTCTCCGGCCAGCTCGGGGAACTCCGCCTCGAGGGCCCGGAGGACGTCGCCGACCGTCGCGTCGGCGTCGAACTCCCGGTGGATCTCCTTCCGCCCGACGGCCTCCCGGAACGTCGCGAAGAACCGCAGTTCAAGCCCCTTCGTGTCGCTCGCGTCACCCTCCCCGGCGGCGCTCCCGGTCATCGGTCCGAGAGCCGGACGCCGTCCTCGACCAGGCGGGCGTTCCGCTCGCGGTCGAGTTGCGAGGCGAGCCAGTCGTGTTCGTACAGCTGGGCGATGAGGTCCGCGTAGAGGTTCCGCCAGGCCAGCGCGAAGACGGGCGACTGGCCCCAGGCGCGCAGCTCGGGGACGAACTCGTCGAACCGCTCGCCGCGGGCCTCGAAGTGCTCGATGACGTCCAGCACGCCCGCGGCCGCCTCGCTCTCGTCGTCGGCCTCGTCGAGGACGCGCCCGATCCGTTCGTTGTACCCCTCGACGGCGCGCTCCATGTCGCGGGCGGCCGCCGAGCCGTCCTCCGGGAGCGCGTCCAGGAGCGGCTCGGGGACGCCCAGCGCGATCTCGTCCATGGGTGACGGTGGCACCGCGAGGGTAAAAAGCTGGCCGGCGGCCGGGTCGAGTCGCCACCGGTCAGGTCCGGCCGGCGGCACCCGACAGCGCGTACCCCGCGAGGACGAACAGTCCGAACATCGTGGCGTCCAGCGCCGCGAAGACGCCGACCGTCCCGACCTCGACCGGCACCGACCCGGGAACGGTGGCGTCGGTCGAAAGCCGAACGAACAGCGCGCCGACGAGGGAGCCGACGGCGGCAGCCGCACCCGCCAGGCCGAGCACCATCGGGGGCCGATCCCCATCGGTCGGCTCGCCGTAGGTATAGCCTATCAGGGGGAAGCCGACGACTGCGAGCACCGACCACAGTACTCGCGAGAGCACCGAGAGCGTGACCGCGTCGAGTAGCTGGCGGACCGATTCGAATACGACGATGCCCCGGAGCGGGACCACGACGGCTGCGAGCACGGCTACCGGGAGGACGAGGCGGAGGGGGCGGTCCATGCCGCACCCGGCGGCGTGGAGGGCCTAAACCCTACTGTTCTTCACTGTGCCGGACGTCGACGGCGACCCCGCGCGTGGACTCGACCATCGCGTCGCCGTGACAGCCGGCCCGCCCGACGGCGAACGCGCGCGGGCCCTCGACGACGACCTCGTCGCCCGGCCGGATCGACGGGTCGGCGTCGACGACCCCCGGCGCGAGCACGCTGCCGCTGGGGACGAAGTCGTCGATCCGGACGGTCTTCGTCGGCGCGTCGCTCTCTCGCCACGCGCGGCCGCCGGCCAGCGTCAGCGCGAGCGTGCCGTACTGGGCGACCATCGTGGCGAGCTGCTCGCCGTCGGCGTCGCCGACGCGGAGCTTCGGGTACCGACCCGTCGTCCCGGCGTCGGGGTCGAACACCGCGTCGCCGGCGCCGGGACCGAACTGGTGGTCGGCGATCGCGCGGACGGTGGCGGCCTCCCGCTCGCGCTTGAGGTAGCTGTCGTGGCCCTCGAGGGCGTCCTCGAGGGTCGCCAGCGATTCGTCGGTCGTCGGGTGGTCCGCGACGGTGTACTCGAACTCGACCCCGGTCCGATCGGCCACGCGCTCGCAGATCTCGCGGTACCCCTCCGGCGGCACGTGGGCGATGTGGCGGTCGTAGTCGGCGCGATCGAGGTACCGTTCGAGGACGCTCGCGACGAACGCGATCTCGGTCTCGGTCCAGCGACCGGTGACGACGCTGTCGTAGTGCTGGGCGGGGTAGGTGGTCTCCAGCTCGTTCGGGACGACGCCGATCGGGGAGGTCATCGAGACCATGTGCCCCCGGTACTGGACCGCCCGCGAGAACTGCTCGTGGCTCTGGGACTCGCTGTAGGGCTTCCGCGCCGAGCACGGAAGCAGGACCAGCGGCGCGTCGAGCCGCCGGCGGTACCGGCTCGTCACGCGGTCGGCGAACCGCTGGATCTCGACGCGGCGGAGGGCGTCGTCGGTCGCGGCGAGCAGTTCCTCGCGCCGGAACACCGGCGTTCGGGCCTCGAGGTAGCCGTACTGCTGGTCGAGCCGCCGCAGGGTCGCCGTCAGCCACGCCTCGTGGCGGACCTGGCCCTCGACGTAGTCCCGGAGCCGGCCCTCGCGGACCCGGCCCCGGACCCGTGCCAGTTCCGCCCGGAGGACGGTGGCGTTGTGGTCGGCGCAGTCCTGCCGGGAGAACTCCGCGACCGGCGTCCGGCAGGCCGCACAGGCACAGGGGAGTTCCTCGAGGTCCTCGAGGAACGCCTCGCCGTCGGTGGTGCAGTAGAAGCCCTCCAGTCCCCGGGCTCTGGCCCGTTTCTCGTCGAGGAGGTCGACGCCGGCGTACACCAGCGTCGCGGCGTTGGCGGGCGTCGCGACGCCGGCGAGGTACAGCGCGGTGTCGTCCGGGATGGCCTCGCGAACCTGGATGGTGGCGTCGACGAACGCCTCGGCGTGGCCGACGTAGCCCGGCGCGCCGGCCAGGACGTAGGCGTCTGCGCCGTGGTCGCCGGCCGTCTCCGGCGAGACGACGACGGCACTGGGGTAATCGACGTCGGGCACGTCCGGCGCGAACGCCTCGGCGACCGGCTGCTCCGTGCCGGGCGGCAGCGCGCGGTGCGGGAGGACGGTCAGCGCCGACCGGTCGCCCTCGGGGACCCCGCGGGCCTCGTGCCAGCGGCTCCCGGCGTCATCGAGCACGTCGTCGACGAGCGCCGGCGTGCCGAGTGGGTCCTCGAGCCGAAGTTCGCCGCGGCGCGCCGCCGCGTCGCGGGCGTGGACCTCGAAGTACTCCGTCATGACCCCACCTGTACGCGCGGAGGGTAATTGTCCGTCGGTTCGGTTCCATGGGAGGGCCTGATCGTCGGATGGCTCCGTGGGGACCCGATCACCGGTTCGACTCCGAGGAGGAACCCATTTATTGTCCGTGACCGCGACCGACGGGGTATGGACCGCGCCGAGTTCGCGGCACGCATCGACCACACCGTCCTCGGGCCGGAGACCACCTGGCGCGACGTCGAGGCGGGCCTCGACGACGCCGACGCCCGGGGGATGAACGCCTGCATCCCGCCCTGCTACGTCGCGGAGGCCGTCGAGTACGCCCCCGATGTCACCCTCGTCACGGTCTGTGGCTTCCCGCACGGCCAGGAGGCGCCCGCGACCAAGGAGTCCGAGGCCGAACATGCCTGGATGGACGACGCCGACGAACTCGACGTCGTCCTCAACGTCGGCCGGCTGAAAGCCGGCGACACCGACGCCGTCCGGGAGGAACTCGAACTGGTGGTCGCCGCCGTTCCGATCCCGGTGAAGGTCATCGTCGAGGCGCCGCTCCTGACCGAGGCCGAGCTCCGGACGGCCTGCGAGCTCGCCGCCGAGGCCGACGCCGACTTCGTCAAGACCGCGACCGGGTTCTCGGAGGGCGGCGCGACCGTCGAGGACGTCCAGGTCATGGCGGAGTACCTCCCCGTGAAGGCCAGCGGCGGCATCGGGAGCTTCGAGGCGGCCGTCGCGATGCTGGATGCGGGCGCCGAGCGCATCGGCGCCTCCTCGGGTGTCGAGATCCTCGCGGGCTTCGACCCCGAGGCGTTCTGACGCGAACGCCTCCGGTTCGACGCGCCGCAGCTCCGTCTCCGAGACGCCCCGAAGCGTCGCCCTTTTGCCGACCGACCGACAAGCCGCGGTAACCGGATGGCCAGTTACCACATCGAGACGTACGGCTGTACGTCCAACCGGGGTGAGAGCCGGCGGATCGAGCGCGAGCTCCGCGACGCCGGCCACCACCCGGTCGACGGCCCCGACCGGGCCGACGTGGCCATCCTCAACACCTGCACCGTCGTCGAGAAGACCGAGCGCAACATGCTCCGGCGGGCGGAGGAACTGGCAGACGAGACGGCCGACCTCATCGTCACCGGCTGCATGGCGCTGGCCCAGGGCGAGGCGTTCGAGGACCTCGACGTCCAGGTGCTGCACTGGGAGGACGTCCCGACGGCGGTCACGAACGGGGAGTGTCCGACGACGACGCCGGACGCCGAGCCCGTGCTGGACGGCGTCGTCGGCATCCTCCCCATCGCGCGCGGCTGCATGAGCAACTGCTCGTACTGCATCACGAAGTTCGCGACGGGCAGGGTCGACTCGCCGCCGGTCGAGGAGAACGTCGAGAAGGCCCGGGCGCTCGTCCACGCCGGCGCGAAGGAGATACGGATCACTGGTCAGGACACCGGCGTCTACGGCTGGGACACCGGCGAGCGGAAGCTCCCCCAGCTGCTCGACCGGGTCTGCGACATCGACGGCGAGTTCCGCGTCCGGCTGGGGATGGCCAACCCCGGCGGCCTCCACGGCATCCACGAGGAGCTCGCCGACGTCTTCGCCCGAAACGAGGAGCTGTACGACTTCGTCCACGCGCCGGTCCAGTCCGGCAGCGACGACGTGCTGGCGGACATGCGCCGCCAGCACCGCGTCGAGACGTTCCGCGAGGTCGTCGACGCCTTCGACGCGCGGCTGGACCACTGGACGCTGTCGACGGACTTCATCGTCGGCTTTCCCACGGAGGACCCCGAGGACCACCGGCAGTCGATGGAGCTCCTGGCCGACGTCCGCCCGGAGCGGATCAACATCACGCGGTTCTCGAAGCGCCCCGGCACCGACGCCGCGGACATGCAGGGCCTCGGCGGCACGGTGAAGAAGGAGCGCTCCAGCGAGATGACCGACCTGAAGATGGACGTCTGTCGGGAGGCCCACGCCGCGATGGTCGGCGACACCCGCGAGGTGCTCGCCGTCGAGGAGGGCACCGGCGACTCCGTGAAGTGCCGGGACCCGGCCTACCGGCAGGTCGTCGTCACCGACGCCGACGCCAAGGGCGTCGCGGTCGGCGACGTCCTCGACGTGGAGATAACGGCGAACGAGACCGTCTACTGTTTCGGCGAGCCGGTGTAGGCGCCGCCGACCCGGCCCGGCGTCCGCGTCGACGACTCCGCGATCCGTCGCCCGATGACCGCCCTGTCAGGGGGCGTCGGCGTCCTTCCACTCGCCGATCCCGGCGGGGTCGAGGTGGAGGTGGACGTCGCCGACGGCCGCCATCGACTCCAGCGAGGCGACGATGTCGGACTCGATGTCGTGGGCCTCCACGAGCGTCAGCTCGCCGTCGACCTCGAGGTGGGCTTCGACCTCGAGGTCGGTCCCGTCGTAGAAGACGGCGACGTCGTGGACGCCCCGGACCGCCGGATGGGCGCGGAGCGCCTCGACGACCCGGCGGCGCTCGGCGTCCGATGGAGCGCCGCCGACGAGGTAGGTGACGTTCTCGCGGGCGACGTCGCCGCCCTGATAGATGACCAGCAGGCTGACCACGGCGCCGGCGACGGCGTCCAGCGCCGGGTACCCGAGGAAGACGCCGACGACGCCGGCGAGGGCGGCCACCGATGTGTAGATGTCGTTCAGCGAGTCGACGGCCAGCGCCTCCAGCGCCGAGGAGTCGACGGTCGCGTTGACACGTCGCGTGTACCGGTACAGCAGCCCCATGTCCGCCATCGAGAAGAGGAGTGCGCCCACCAGAAGGGGGCTGAACACGACGGTCGGGCCCTCGAAGAGGCTGCGGGCGGACTGGTACAGGAGGTCCAGCCCGAGCAGCAGGATGACGGTGCCGACGAACAGCGCCGCCAGCGGTTCGACGCGCTGGTGGCCGTGCGGGTGGGTCTCGTCCGGGTCGGCGTAGACGCTCCGGCCCCACACGAGGACGACGCCACTGGCCACCAAATCGCCGACCGAGTGGGCGGCGTCCGCGAGCAGCGCGACGGAGCCGAACGTCAGTCCCGCCGCCGCCTCGACGAGGATCTTCGCGAGGTTCCCGACGACGTTGACGGCGCTGGCGCGGGTGAACTGCCGCCGCGCGGTGTCGGTCTCCAGGCCCGCCTCGGCTACCGCCGCGTCGCTCATCGTCCGCCTTAGCGGAACCACCCGGATAAGTGATAGGATTAGGGCGGCCGAACACCGCGGTTCGACGGGGCTAGAACCGGAGACGGACCGCGCCGCTGTCGCCCACCGTCGCGCCGTCCTGCTGGCGGAAGGCGTCGTGGAGCGTCTCGTAGGTGTCCTCGACGGCCTCCACGATCACCTTCGTGTCCGCGGTCACCGGCATGAAGTTGGTGTCGCCGGTCCACCGCGGCACGAGGTGGGTGTGGAGGTGGCCGTCGATGGAGCCGCCGGACGCGTCGCCGAGGTTCAGGCCGGCGTTGACGCCGTCGGGGCCGAGACCGTCGTCGAACGCCGCCATGGTCCGCTGCTTCAGCCGTGCGTGGTCCAGGAGCGTCTCGTCGTCCAGATCGGTGTAGGCCCCGGTGTGTTCCCGCGGGATGACCATCGCGTGGCCCGGGTTGTACGGGAAGTTGTTCAACAGCACGAAGGCGTGGTCGGATTCGGCGAGCACGTTCGCCTCGCGGGCGTCCTCCCGCCCCGGGAGGACGCAGAACGGGCAGCCGTCGATGTCCTCGTTGCCGTCGCGTTCGACCCACTCGATGCGCCACGGCGCGAACAGCTGGTCCATGTGTCGGGATGGCGCCCGAGCCGGTTAACGGTGTTTCCGTTCCGTTCCCGTATTTGAATCTTTTGGCCGTTCAGTCCGAAACGGTCGGGCCGGGGACCGTTCGTGAACGGTCTCCGGCCGCTTTCCGGGCCGGAGGCGCGGTCCGTCCCGCCGCGGCCGTTCGGCGGCGTTGAACGGTTCGAACGGAGGGCAACCGAACTCCCCCTTTATCCGGATCTCGCGGCAATCCGGGGAGTGACGATGGCAACACGAATCGACGACGACCGGATGGACGAGGAGTGCGAGACGTGTCGTAGCGAGACGCCCCACGAGGTCAGCATCAAGCTGCTCACGGAGAGCCACAAGGAGGAGAACGCCGAGTTCTCCCGCGAGCCCTACCGCGTGGCCACGTGTAGAGTCTGCGGCGCCGAAACGACGACGCGGATGAACAACGCCTGACCCCGGTCCGGACGTCGCGTGGTCGACCGCCGGCCGTGTCCGTAGCCGGGGACCGTTCCGACGGTGGCGGTTGCCGTGGTGTCGAAGCCACGTGACGAAGGTTCGGTATTTTCCGGCCGATCCGTTCGCCATTCGTTGGCAACCCCCGCCCGCGGACCGCCCGGGGCGCTACCGCGCCCGCGTCGTGACCTCGCAGCCGTCCTCGGTGACGATGACCGTGTGCTCCGTCTGGCTGACGAGGAAGCCTTCCTGCTCCTGGAGCACCGGGTAGCCGTGGACGACGTCGTTCTGTTTGAGCCGCCGGAGCGCCATCTCGGCCCGGTCGGTCTCGAGCCAGCGCCGGGCGAACGGGAGCGTCTTGAACTGCTCGACGATCTGCTCTAAGGCATCGCGGGCCTGTCGGTTCCGGACACTCGCCTCGCGCTCCAGCGAGTAGATCTCCTCGCGGCCGCCCTCGTTGACCTTGCCGCCGCCGTCGGTCGCGAACGGCTCGATGGCGACGACCTGCCCGGCCTCGAGTTCGACCCCCTGCTCGACGCCCCGGTTCGGGACGTTCGGCTCCGTGTGCTGCTCCCAGTGGCCGAGGCCGTGCCCGGTCAGGTTGACGACCGGGTTGTAGCCGTACCCGTCGATGACCGACTCGATCTCGGCGCCGATCTCGCCGGTCTCCACGCCGGCCTCGACGACCTCGAGGGCGGCGTCCAGCGCCTCCGTCGAGGCCGCCGCGAGGTCCGCGTTGCCGGAGAGGTCGACGGTGACGGCGGTGTCGGCCAGCCAGCCGTCGACGTGCACCCCGATGTCGAGGTTCACCATCTCCTCGCCGAACGTCGTCTCGTCGTCCGGCGTCGGCGTCGCGTGGGCGGCCTCGTGATCGATGCTGATGTTGACCGGGAAGGCGGGCTCGCCGCCCAGTTCCCGGATGCGGTCCTCGGCGTACTCCGCGACCTCGAGGTGGCCGGCGCCGACCTCCACGCGCTCGGCGGCCTCCGCGCGGACCTGCGCGAGGATCTCGCCGGCCTCGCGGTGCTTCTCGTACCGTTCCTCGGAGAGGTCGGGGCTCATGGCCCCGGGTTCGCGGGGTCGGATGAAAGGGATTGCGTTCGCCAACCGCCCGCTCGCCCCGGGAACGGACGGCGGCTTCGTCCGCCCCGCCGCAATCGCAACGCTTTCGACCGGCGCGGCCGCGGGCCGACCCGTGCAGGTGCTCCCGACCGGGTTCGCGCTGCCCGCGCTCCCGTACCTCCTCGGCCTCCTCGTCGCCCTCGCCGGCACCGCCGCCGCCCTGTCCCGTCGGCGGCCGCCGGTGACGGAGGCGACGGTGGCGGCCGTCGCGCCGTGGATGGCCGCCGGCGGGGCGCTGTACGCGCTGTTCCAGGTCGACGCCGTCCCGGCCGCCGCCGCGCCGCTGTTCGGCTCGCCGGCGGTCTACGGGACCGTCGCCGTCGCCGCCGGCCTGACGTGGGCCGCCGTCGCCGATCGGCCGGGCGAGCGGTGGCGATCCGGGACCGCACCCGGTGTCCTGGCGGGACTCGGCACGGCGGTGCTGCTCGTCGCGCTCGCCGCTGCCGCGGCGGTCGCTCCAGGCGGGGGTCCCGCGGCCGTCGGGCGTTCGGTGGCCATCCTGGCCGGCGCCGTCGTCGCGACCGCACTGGTCTGGGGCGGTCTCCGCCGGCTCGACGTCGGGCGGGCGACCGGTGCCGTCGGGGTCGTCGCGGTGTTCGGCCACGCGCTCGACGGCCTCTCGACCGCCGTCGGCTACGACGTCCTCGGGTACGGCGAACAGACGCCGCTGTCCCGCGTCATCATCGAGTTCGGCGCGGGGTTGCCCGCCCCGGCCGTCGTCGGCGACGCGTGGTTGTTCGTCCTCGTGAAGCTCCTGGTCGGCGCGGCCGTGGTCGCGCTGTTCGACGACTACGTGCGGGAGGAACCGGCCGAGGGCTTCCCCGTCCTGGGGCTGGTGGCGGCGGTCGGGCTCGGCCCCGGTGCCCACAACGTCGTGCTGTTCGCGATCGCGTAGCGCGTTCCCGGCACCCGCCACCTGTTCGCGATCCCGTAGCGCTTTACACCGCCGGGGCGGTAGACGGGGTATGCGCGTCGTGTGTGCCGGTCACGTCAACCGGGACGTCACCCTCCGCGTCGACCGCCTGCCGGCCGCCGACGACGAGGCGCTGGTCCGGGAGCGGTCGGAGACCGACGGCGGCAGCGCCGGGAACGTCGCCGCCGCGCTCGCGAAGCTGTCCCGCGACGCCCGCCTGTTCGGCAGCGTCGGCGACGACGAGGCCGGCCGGAGCGCGCGGTCCAGCCTCCGGGCGGTCGGCGTCGAGACCCGGCTCCGGAGGGTGGCCGGGGTCGAGACGACCCGGAAGTACATCCTGGTCGACGACGACGGCGAGGTGGCCTTGTTGGGCACCGACGGGGCCAACGAAGCGCTCTCGCCGGACGACGTGCCCGCATCGGCGTTCGCGGACGCCGACGCGCTCCACCTCACGAGCCAGTCGCCGGCGACCGCCGCGGGCCTGGCCCGCATGGCCGAAGCCCACGACGTCCCGGTGAGCTTCGACCCCGGTCGCCGCCTGGGGGATCGGGACTACGGCGACGTCCTCGAGCGGACGGAGCTGCTGTTCGTCACCGACCGTGAGGCGACCGCTGTCCACGACTCGGCCGCCCGGACGGTGACGAAACACGGCGCCAGCGGCGCCACGCTCGTCGGGCCCGATGGCCGCTTCGAGCACCCCGGCTTCGAGTGTACCGCCGTCGACACCACCGGCGCCGGCGACGCCTTCGCCGCCGGCTTCCTCGCGGTCTGGATCGGTGACCGCGACCCCGAGCGCGCGCTCGCGGTCGCCAACGCCTGCGGTGCCCTGGCAGCCAGCGCGCCCGGCCCCAAACCCGACCTCTCCTGGGATCGGATCGAAGCGGTGATGGGATGACACCGATCGCCCTCCTCCAGGCCGCGCTCCTCGACGCCCCGCGGGGGACGGTGCTACACGCCGCCCACGGCAGCGCCCTCCCCGCCACCACGCGGCTCGCGGTCGGTGCCGTCGCGGGCCTGGCCGCCACGCTCGTCACGACGCTCGTGATGTGGCGACAGTCGTACGGCTACGTGCCCGCCTACGTCGTCGCCGGCGTGCTGTGGCGCGACCCGCCGAGCGAGGTCGCTCGCTCGGCGGCCCACGCGACGCAGTTGGCGGCCGGGCTGTTCGCGGGCGCCTGCTACGAGGCCGGCAACGTCGGCGCCGAGCGGGCACGCCTGGCTCTCGGCATCCGCGTCGAGTACACGGTCGCCGGGCTGGTCACCGTCGCCGAACTCCTCGTCGCCGCCGTCCTGGTGGCACTCCTCTACGCCGGGTTCTCGTGGCTGGTGTTCCCGCGGTACGGCGGCAACGCCTACGGGACCCGGCCCGGCACGGTCCGCCGGCAGTGGGCCGTCTCCACCGCCGTCTACGGCGTCGGCCTCGTGGTGGCCCTCGGCACGCTGTACGAGGTCCTCCCGCTGTAGCCGGGCGTCGAGCCGGCATATACCGGCGAAAGGGTTTATTCCGCGCTCCGCCTACCGTCGGCCGTGACCACCGGGTACCTCTTCGACCTCGACGAGACGCTCGTGACCTACGAGCCCGAGGTCCACGGCATCTTCCGGACCGCCTGCGAGAAGGCGGGCGTGGAGCCGACGGCCGACGCCGTCGAGGCCATCGGCCCGGGCTACGTCGAGACGTTCGTCGAGTTCGAGGAGAGTCCCTACGTCGGCGCGGCCCGCGCGGCCAGGGAGGCCGGCCTGGACGTCGACCCGGCGTCGTTCGCCGACACCTACGTCGAGACCGAACTCGAGTCGACGCACGTCCCCGAGGGGGTACCCGAACTGCTCGCGTCGCTGGACCGCGTCGGCGTGGTGACGAATGGCTACGGCCCGGTCCAGCGCCGGAAGCTCGCCGACGTCGGGCTCGACACGCACGTCGACGCCGTCGTGTGTGCCGACGACGTCGAGGCGTTCAAGCCCGCCGACCCGCCGTTCGACGCCGTCACCGACGCGCTCGACGCGTCGGAGTACGTGATGGTCGGCGACAACGTCGACTACGACATCCGGCCCGCGGCCGAGCGCGGCTACCGGACGGTGTTCGTCGGCGAGGACCCCGCGGCCGATGGCCTCGCCGACCACCGGGTCGCCGACCCCTCGGCGCTCCCGACGGTCCCGCCGTTCCGCCGGCGGCGGTCGAGCGCCGACTGAGGCGACGCACCGGCCGCCGGTCCGGCAGCACGTCGACTGACTTTTGGGGGACGCCCGCGACGCCCCGCCATGGGCAAGCAGCCGCACCTCCTTGTCGAGTCGGGCGACGTCCACGACGTCGCGCTGTTGCCGGGCGACCCCGGCCGCGTCGACCGCATCGCCGGCCACTGCGACGAGCACGTGACGGTCGCGGAGAACCGGGAGTACAAGGTCGTCAACGCCCGCCACGAGGGGCGCGACCTCACCGTCTGCTCGACGGGCATCGGGTCGCCGTCGGCCGCCATCGCCGTCGAGGAGCTGGCCGCCGTCGGCGTCGGGACGTTCGTCCGCGTCGGCACCACCGGCGCCCTCCAGTCGGGGATCGAGATCGGCGACATGGTCGTCGCCACCGGCGCCGCGAAGGACGAGGGCACCACGAAGCGCTACGAGGACGTCGCGGTCCCGGCGGTCCCGGACCACGGGACGCTGTCCGCGCTCGTCGACGCCGCCGAGGCCCGCGATGCGCCGGTCCACGTCGGCCCGATCGCGACCGACGACGCCTTCTACGCCGAGACCGGGTCCCACGTCGACGCCTGGAACGACGCCGGCCTGCTCTGCGTCGAGATGGAGGCCGCCGCCATCTTCACGCTCGCCCGCCGGAAGGGCCTCCGTGCGGGGGCGATCTGTACCGTCGACGGGAACCTCGTCGAGGGCACCCAGAAGGGCGAGACCGACGACGAGGAACTGCCCGACCAGGCGAAGGACAACGTCGGTCGCGCCATCCGCATCGCGCTCAACGCCGTGACCGAGCTGTAGCGGGACCCCGACCGCTAATCGGGCGCCGTCTCGAGGGCCGCCTCCCGGAGCTCCCGACACCGCTCGGTTTCGACCCGGAGTTCGGGAACCCCGACGGGGGTGTTGTCCGCTGCGACGGCGACGAAGACGAAGTGGGATTCGGTCGTCCGCTCGCGCTCGCCGGTTCGGGGCGACTCCCGGTGGGCGAGCAGTCGGACGCTGACGCTCGTCCGCCCGACGTCGTAGACGTAGGACTCGATGGCACAGGTGTCGCCCTGCGGGATCGGGCGCTCGAAGTTCAACCCGTCGATGCGGGCGGTGACGCAGGTCTCGCCGGCGTGCCGCATCGCCGACAGCGCGCCGACCTCGTCCATCCACTCGACGACGGTGCCGCCGTGGGCCGACGCGTAGTTGTTCGTGTCGGTCGGCTGGACCCGGTGGCGGTTCTCGATGTACGTCTCGCTGACGCTGGGCATGCACGCTGCTCGTCCGGGAGCACCATACCGCTTTGGCGGACCGGGGACCCCGCGGCGCCGCGCGCCAGCGGCCCCGCCGGGGAGTCCTACAGCTCGCCCGCCACGGCGGTCTGCATCGCGTCGCTATCGTACGCCTGCCCGGCGTCGCCGTCGGGGGTGAGGAGGATGAGGCCGGCCGAGCCCTCGACGAGGTCGCCGAACTCGGCGAGGGCGGCCTCGGCGGCCGCCTGGGCCCCGTGGCCGTCCTCGAGGTTCTGGACCGCCCGCCGAGAGAGCGTCACCCGAGCGATGTCCTCGCCGGCGCCGGTCGCGGAGGCACCGCCGGCCGGCGCACAGTAGAAACCCGACCCGACCTGGGGGACGTCGCCGACCCGACCGGCCAGCGCCGCCCAGCGGCCGCCGGTCGAGGTGGCGGCGGCGACCCGGTCGCCGTCGGTCGCGACGGCGCCGACCGTGTCGTGGTTCCGGGGGTCGTCGCCGTCGATCGCCCCATCGTCGGTGCCCGCGTCGGGCCCCGACTCCGGGTCGCCGCCGAAACGCTCGCCGACCCACCGGGCGTGGTCGAGCTGGTCGCCATCGGGCGTCGACTCCAGCTCGGCCCACCGCTCGCGGGCGCGGTCGCTCCACAGGTCGACCCCGGTATCGACGCCGACGGCCGCGGCGAGGTCGACGGCGTGGACGCCGTCGACGAGCACGTGCGGCGTCTCCTCCTTGACGGCCCGGGCGACGTCGACGGCGTGCTCGACGCCGGGCATGCCGCAGGCGGCGCCGACCTCCCGATCGTCGGTCATCAGGCCGGCGTCGGTCCGGACGTGGCCGTCCGACTGGACGGCGCCGCCGACCCCGGCGTTGAATCGCGGGTCGGACTCCAGCGCCCGTACGGTCGAACAGACCGCGTCCGTCGGCGAGTCCGTGCCGGTGCCGGCCGCGACGGCCGCCTCGAGCGCCGCTTGCCGGTCCGCGGGGTCGTCGGGCGGCGAGCCGGCGCCGCCGTGGGCGATGACGCGCATACGCCTCGTGCGGGCGGGGACGGATTACCGCTTGCGGCTCCCGGTGGCTCCCGAGCCCGCCGAGCACCTCGAACGCGGGGGTCGATACGGACGTCGAGCGTCCCGGAGGGGTGCGTTCCCCGACCGCCGGGAACAGGGTTTGTACCGGTCGTTAATGCACAATTCGGTGGGAGAGCGGTACGCCTTTCAGGGGGCCGGTAGAAACCCCGCGCCATGGGATACGACAAAGTCGAGGTACCGTCGGCGGGTCGGCAGGTGGAGGTAGCGGACGACGACGAGCTCGTCGTGCCCGACGACCCCATCGTCCCCATCATCCACGGGGACGGCATCGGCGTCGACGTCGGGCCGGCCGCCCAGACCGTCCTCGACGCCGCCGCCGAGGCCACCGGCCGCGAGATCCACTGGATGCGGGTCTACGCCGGCGAGTCCGCCCGCGAGACGTACGACGAGAACCTGCCGGACGACACCATCGACGCACTCAGGGAGTTCAAGATCGCGATCAAGGGCCCGCTGACGACGCCCGTCGGCGCCGGCTTCCGGAGCCTCAACGTCGCCCTGCGGAAGACGCTCGACCTCTACACGAACATCCGACCCACCTACCACCTCGACGGCGTCCCCTCCCCGGTGAAGCGACCCGAGCAGATGGACATGGTCACGTTCCGGGAGAACACCGAGGACGTCTACGCCGGCATCGAGTGGGAGGCCGGCACCGACGAGGTCCAGCAGGTCAAGGAGTTCGTCGAGGAGGAGATGGGCTTCGACGACACCATCCACGACGGCCCCGTCGGCATCGGCGTCAAGCCCATCACCGAGTTCGGCACGAAGCGGCTCGTCCGGAAGGCCATCGACTACGCCCTCGAGCACGACCGGGACTCGGTCACGCTCGTCCACAAGGGCAACATCATGAAGTTCACCGAGGGCGCGT
>CAZATR010000043.1:0-16720 GCA_964488035.1 uncultured Natronomonas sp. | reverse complement strand
TCCGCCTACGCCGGCGGCCGCCTCACCGCCACCACGGACCACGCCGCCGTCGCGGACACCGACGTCACGTTCCTCGCGGTCGAGACCCCGGCGCGCGAGGACGGCTCGATCGACCCGTCAGCGCTGCTGGCGGCCGCCGAAGACGTCGGCGCCGCCCTCGCGGACAAGGACGGCTACCACCTCGTCGTCGTCAAGTCCACGGTCCTCCCGGACGTCGTCGAGGACGAACTCGTCCCGATCGTCGAGGCCGCCGCCGGGAAGACCGACGGTGACGAGATCGGCGTCGCCGTCAACCCGGAATTCCAGCGCGAGGGCAGCGCCGTCGAGGACTTCATGGAGCCGGACAAGATCGTGCTCGGCACCGACGGCGACGACCGCGCGCTGGACCTGCTGGCGGAGCTGTACCAGCCGCTCGTCAGCGACTGGGACGTGCCCGTCGTCGAGACCGGCCGTCGGGAGGCCGCGATGATCAAGTACGCCAACAACGCGTTCCTCGCGGCGAAGGTCAGCCTCATCAACGATCTGGGGAACGTCTGCAAGGAGTTCGGCGTCGACGCCTACGAGGTCGCCGACGCGCTCGGCCTGGACCACCGCATCGGTGCCGACTTCCTCCGATCCGGAGTGGGCTACGGCGGAAGCTGCTTCCCGAAGGACACCGCCGCCCTCGCCGCGGCCGCCCGGGACGCCGGCTACGAGCCGCCGATGATCGCCGCCGCCCGCGAGGTCAACGACCGCCAGCCGGTACGGCTCCTCGAGCTGCTCGACGCCCACGTCGACATCGCCGGCAAACGCGTCGCCGTCCTCGGACTCGCGTTCAAGCCCGGCACCGACGACATCCGCGGCTCACGCGCCAAACCCGTCATCGAGGGCCTCCAGGCCCGCGGCGCCACGGTCGTCGCCTACGACCCGCTGGCGGCCGACGCCATGGCCGCCGAGTACCCCGACGTCGCGTACGTCGACACGGCCGCCGCGGCGCTCGACGGAGCACACGGCGCCTGCGTCGTCACCGACTGGCCCGAGTTCGCCGACCTCGATACGGAGTTCGACGCGATGGCCGACCCGGTCGTCGTCGACGGCCGCCACGTCGTCGAGCGGCGCGACGGCATCACCTACGAGGGGTTGACCTGGTAGCCGGCCGACCTGCCGGCGCCCGACGGCGTCCAGCGGCGCCCAGCACCACCCGACCGGTCGGCAGCCGTGGAAGCGAAGCCCTCATTGCCGCGGCGGGCCCCTCGGGCGTATGCGCGAGTTCGTCGTCGTCGGCCACGAGGCGCCGACGACCCCCGAGTTCGCCCTCGACGACCTGCCCGGCGCCGGCCGGCTCGACGTCCTCTGTCGGTGCGTCACGGGCGCGTTCTGTCTCTCCCACGACCTCCGGGAGCGCGTCCGGGTCCGCCTCGTCCTCGACGACGAGTACGTCGTCACCTTCGACGGGGGCGATCTCCGGCATCTCCACCCGGACGAGCGGTCGGCGGCCTCGCTGATCCGCGGCGCGCTCGCGGCCCGCGACGGCGCCGTCGGCGCGATGGCCGCCGACGCCTCCCCGGGCGTCACCATCCGGCAGCGCGACTTCGCCGACGCCCTCGACGCGCTCCCGGAGTCGGCCACCGTCGTCGCGCTGCACGAGGACGGCGAGCCCATCGTCGATCTCGACCCCGCACCAAGTCATCCGGTGTTCGTGCTGTCGGACCACCGCGAGTTCACCGACGCCGAAGCCGAGACCCTGGCCCAGGCCGCCGACGCGCGGGTCTCGGTCGGCCCGGAATCGTTGCACGCCGACCAGGTCGTCACCGTCGCGCACAACTACCTCGACACCGACGAGTTCCGGACCTACGGCAGTACGGGCCGGGGCTAGCCGGGGATTTATGAGGAGCCCGGCGGTACCGTCGGACATGGTCCTCGACATCGGCGACGCGATCGGCGACGGCGTCAGACGGGCGGTCACGTACAGCGGCGGCGTGCTCATGGCGCTGATGTTCGTCTACCAGCTCCTCTTCGTGGGGGCGATCAACACGGTGTTCGCCGAGCTTCTGCCGCCGGAAGCCCAGGAAACCGGCAGCCTCGGCCTCACGCTTCCGGTCCCCGTGCCGGTCGCCGCCGGCATCATGGCGCTCGGCCTCCTGTTCGGCACCGCCCTGTATCTCGTTGCGACCCGAGCGCTGACGCGCCGAGAGCCGGAGCTCGGCTCGCTCCCCACCGACCTGTTCACCCGTCGCATCGGACGGGCCACCGTCTCGGCGATCGGCGCCAACATCATCGTCTCGACGCTCGTTTCCATCGCCCTCCTCGTGCCGTTGCTCGTCGGCGTCTTCCTGGCGACCGAGATCGTCGCCGCGGTCGGGATCATCGGCGTGGTCGCCGGGGTGCTCGCCGGGCTCGTCCTCGTCGTGCCCGGGGTCTTCCTGATGATCAGCTTCGTGTTCGTCGCCTTCGCCATCGGCGTCGAGGACGCACGCGCCGTCGCCTCGCTCCGTGGGAGCTGGGAGCTGGCACGCGGCGACCGCGTGCCGCTGTTCGGACTGTTCCTGGTCATCGGCGTCGTCACCGGCGTCGGGAGCAGCCTCGGCAGCGTCCTGACGGTCGTCAGTCCACTCGCCACCCTGGTCGCCAGCCTGGCGCTAACGGCCGTGTTCACCGTCATCAGTTACGGCATCCTCGCCGACGCGTACCTCCAGCTCGCCGACTCGAAGCCGCGCGAACCCGACACCGGCAACCCGGCCGCAGGCGCCGACCCGGCGGCCTGACGCGGAACGCATCACAACGCTTAACCTCGGCCACGGCCTGGCTTCGACCGCGGGCCGGTGGGGTAGCTTGGTATCCTTCGGCCTTCGGGTGGCCGTAACCACGATTCAAATTCGTGCCGGCCCACTTCCTCCCGCGACCGACGCCGAGCGACAGCGAGTGGTCTGCCCGGGATCGACCGGACCCGCACGGATTCAGATGGGCCGAGTCGCGCTCCAGTCCCGGTCCGAGCGGCCCGGACGGGCCGCGATCAGTTCTCGAAACGCGACGCGGGTTTATCCCCGGTGGCGACGAAGCCCTCGTGTGATGGCACCCGGCACGTCCGCACTCGCGGGGGTTCTCGGTCCCCTCCTGGCCAGCCTGCTCGTCGCGGTCACCGTCGTGCTCCTGGGCCTCAGCCCGGTCCTGGGGCTCGTCGCCGGCGCGGTCGTGGCTGTCGACGTGCTGTACTACCGCCGGCACGCCGGCTCGGACCGGGCCGCCGGGCTGACTGCGGACGGCCGCACGGGGTAGGGCCGACGGCAGCGACGACCGAGTTCCTCGACCGGGCGGATCGCGTGACATACCGACGCGGACCGGCTGGACCGGACGTGGCCGGGTTCGATGGCGGTCGCACGCTCGATCCCCGGGAGCCGTGCGGAGGGTTACTCCCGGGCGACGATGGCGACGTCCGTCTCGACGTCGTGGATGCCCTCGAACGTCGGCGGGGTGACGATCCGGGACAGCAGGCCGCGCTCCTGGCCCGCGCCGACGATGACGAGATCGGTGGCGCCGGCCGAGCGCCGGAGGAACGTACGGATGTCGGCGTTGGGGACGCGTGTCTCGATGTCGCCGCGGAACGTCTCGACGAGGTCCTCGAGCATCCGGTCGGCGGCGCGTCGGTCGGCCTCGTCGTCGATGCAGTGGGCGACGCCGACGCGCCCCGTCGGCTCGACGACGCGGAGCGCGAAGTCGAGCATGTTGTGGGCGGTGTCGCCGGCCTTCCGGACGGGGACCGTGATCCGCTCCCAGCGCGTGCGGCCGTCGTGGCTGCGGTGGACGACGACGTCGCCGGCGGTCGTGAGCACCCGCTCGACGAAGGCCGTCAGCTCGCCGTTCTCGGCCTCGTACGGGACGACCGTCAGGTCGCAGTCGACCTCCGTCCGGACGCGCCGGACCGTCTCGACCGGCGCGCCGCTCCCGTCGGCGACGACCACCTCGCAGGGCACGTCGAGGTCGGACTCGAGACGGTCGGCCAGCGACCGCAACTCGGAGACGGCCATCGCGACGGCGGGGTCAGGGACCCTGGCGTCGTCGGAATCCGTGCGGGGGTCGGCGGCTCCGCCCGCCCCGGTCTCGATCGCCGCGCGTCCAGTCCCCTCGCCCGTGGCGTCGTCGTCCGGCGCCGTCGCCTCGCCGGTCCGGAGCAGGTGGCGTTCGAGTGCGGCGGTGCGACCGCCGTCGACGAGGTCGAGCAGCACGACCTTGCCGGCGTCGTGGGCGGCCGCGAGGCGGCCGCCGAGCATCGCGGTGGCGGCGTCGTGACCGGCCCGCATCGGCACGAGGACGTGGTCGTCGCCCCGCGTGGACTCGTAGAAGTAGCGGGCGCGGCGCTCGTACACCAGCCCCCGCCAGGCGGCGAACACCGCCGCGACGACCGTCGCGGTGACGAACACGCTGCCGACGAAGGCGAGTTGTCGCGCCGGCGGGATCAGCAGGCCGAGCAGCGCCATGGCGTAGGCCGCGGCCTCCTCAACGTCGAGCACCCAGGTGAGGACGCCGGTCAGGAGGACGGCGAAGGCCGCGCCGGGAGCGTCGACTTCCAGCGCCGACGGCGGCAGGCCGGGGTAGACGAGCCGGACCGCGACCATGACCGCGATGGCGGCACAGACGGCGCCGGCGGTCAGGCCCGCGACGAACCGGACCGGCGAGGACGCCTCGCTCTCCGGGTTCGCAAAGAGGGCGTACGTGCCGGCCGCCAGCGGCGGGAAGATGAAAAACGAGAGGACGTCGAAGCGGTTCGAAAGGTAGGTCAACAGTCCCACGGAGAGCGGGACGAACACGAGGACGGAGACGTGGACGAGCACCGAGGTGTACTCCAGGCGGCGACGGAATTCCCGGGCTGAACGCCGGCCGAGGCCGGCGACGACCGCTCTGCCCCGGCGGAGTCGGTCGCGCATGAATGCCCGGACTGCCCCCTGTGTCGTAAATCCGACGGCAGCGGGCCCGGCGAACCGGAGGGGCCACCCCGGGGGTATCCACGAACGGGTCACATCCCTGGTGGGTGGTAACACATGTGTCACCACGGCGACGCGTCCGACGGGGAACGGCGCCGCGCTTATCGAGGCCGACGACGAGCCGCCGGAGCGCACCGAGCCCTCGTTCGCCAGCGAGGGGAGCGACGTCGACGTCGAACCGCTCGACGCCGACGACCGACCGCAGGCTGGCTGTCGCCGACCACCTGCCCGCCGGCTCGACGCCGCCGAGCACTGACCATCGCCCGGGGTCGCGTCCCGTCAGCCGAGCATCGATGCGAACCGCCAGACGGGACCGCCCGGGGCGTTTCATCGCCCTCCTCGCCGTACTCGCGGGAGAGGTAGGCGACGATGTCGTCGCTCTCGGCCAACCTTTATCCGCACCGAATCCGCCCTCCACCGCATGACGACGTCCGTGCGCGGAACGATTAGGGGGATGGCGAACCGGGCGAACCCGGCCTTCGCGGCCGGTGCCGTTGCAATACCGACGATTGCGCTGGGGTACGCACTGACGGCGGGTACAACGGCCCAGCACATCTACGTGCACGTGATGGCGGGGGTACTCTGGACGGGCATCGACCTGTTCATGGCGCTCGTGCTCGGACCCGTGCTCGGCGGGCTCGCCGTCGAGCAGCGCGCGAGCGTCTTCCGCCGGTTCACGCCGAAGATGACGTTCCTGATGCCCACGCTAGCGGTCGTCACCATCGCCGGCGGCGTCGCGCTCGCGCTCCGCCTCGAGGCCTTCCCGCACCACCACCCGTGGCTGGCGCTGTTCACAGCCGCCTCGCTGTTGCCGGCGCTCGCACTCGTCGGCTGGCAGTTCGACGCCCTCCGCGACCCGCGCTGGCTCGTCCCGTTCGGCCTCGCACTGGTCGGAACCTTTGCCTACCTCGCGGCCTCGCTGCCGGCGTTCGCGATGACCGACCCTGCGATCGCGATCGCGCTCGGTATCGTCGTCGTACTGAGCGTCCTCGGGTTCGGCGTCCTGCTCCCCGGCGAGGTCCGCATCTACCTCGAGATGACGGCCGACGACCCCGACGACGACCTCATCAGCGAGGTCGGGATGCGGAACGCCAAACTGAGCGGCGTCCAGGGCGCCTTCCAGCTCGCCGTCGTGTTCGTGATGGTGTGGATACGGTGGGGAAGCGTGTGACCGGAACGGCGTTGGGTAATCCAAGGAACGGCCTCGGGGGCTCGCAACACACTCGAAATCCACGTAGCAACCGCCACCGCCCGGAAAGCCCTCGGCGCGCTTTCAGTCCACCAGGAGAGTGAATTCTCGGTTTGGCGCGGGGCGGGTCGACCGAACCCGAGCGGCGGGTGCGAGGCGCGACCACCGGAAGCGCCTCGAGGCGAGCGGGGAGCGAAGCGACCCGCGAGCCCAGCGAGCCGTGAGCACGCGAGCGTGACGCCGGCAGTCACAGCCCGCCCAGGCGACCGCAGCGAGCCGCGCAGGACCGTCCGCCGGACGTCGAGCCGGCCGAGGGCTTCGGGAGTCGACCGGCCAACTGGGAAAGCGTCCAGCCGGCCGACGGCTTCGAGTGTCAATACGGTAACGCTGCGTTCGTTCCGCCAACCGACGGTTTTTGTCGCTATAGGGGTTACCTTCGGTCGTGCAGGTCCATGGCCACGAGGTCCGGGGCGTCGATGTCGACCCCGAAACCCGCTGTGCCCACTACGGGACCGAACGCGACGTCGTCGCCATCAAATTCGCCTGTTGTGACACCTACTACCCGTGCCATCGGTGCCACGCCGAGGTCGCCGACCACGACGCCGAACGATGGCCGGTCGAGCGTCGCGACGAGCCAGCGGTGCTGTGTGGCGCCTGCGGCACTGTGCTGGCCGTCCAGGAGTACCTCGGCGTCGACGCCTGCCCCGAGTGCGAGGCCCGGTTCAACCCGGCCTGCGCCGACCACTACGACCGGTACTTCGAGACGACCGGGGGCGCGACCGACTGACCCCGTCCGGGGCCCGGCGCGGAGAATCCGGCCCTCGACGGAACGCGTAGCGTTTTCACCGACCGGGCCGGACGGGCCGGTATGTCCGACGACGCCGACGACGACCTCGCGTGGGCGACGCTGGACTCGTCGACGGACTACACCTGTCCCGGGTTCGACGTGGTCCGCGACGACGTCCGGTTGCCCGACGGGTCCGAGACCGAATTCCACTTCGTCTCGGAACCGCCGTCGGTGGTCGTGCTCCCGTTCACGCCGGACGGCGAGGTGGTCGTCATCGAGGAGTGGCGACAGGCCGTCGACCGCGTGAACTACGGGCTCCCTGCCGGTGGCCTGGAGGCCGACGACGCGGAGCCGGTCGCGGCGGCCCGGCGGGAGCTGACCGAGGAGACCGGCTACGAGGCCGATTCGGTCGAGCGTCTCGCCACCTACGAGCCCGCCAACGGCCTCTTCGACTCCGTGTTTCACTACGTCGTCGCCCGCGGCTGCGAGCCGACGGGCGAGCGGGACCTGGACCACAACGAGTCCATCCGGGTCGACACGACGACGTTTCCCGAGTTGCGGGACCGGGCAGTGACGGGCGAGCTCCGGGACGGGCGGTCGGCCCTGGGGGTGCTCCAGTACGCGCTCCAGCGTGAGACGTGAGGGCCAGCGTTTGGGGTCCCGAGATCAGGTCATCGCGGCGTCGTCGATCTCGGGGTGGTTCCGGTAGAACTCGACGAGGGCCTCGGCGTACTCCTCGAACTTCGGGCACTCGATGCCGGAGCCCTCCAGGTCCTCCAGCGCGTTCGAGCAGTCGAAGCTCGCCGACCAGGTCTGGAACTCGAAGCCGCCGCCCTTGACGAGTTCGTGCTCCGGGTCGAGCGACTCCAGCACGCCACGGACGACGCCCTTCGGGTACGGCGGGACGAAGGTGCGTTTCTTGCCCGCGGCCTCGCCGAGGGTCTTGATGAGCTCCACGGTCGTGGGCGGGTCGGGGTCCGCGAGGTGATACACCTTCCCCTCGGACTCGTCGATGCCGCTGAGGTAGGCGATGGCGTCGACGACGTAGTCGCGGGGCACGACGTTGAACTCCGCGTCGCCGGCACCCGTCGGGGCGGGGACGACGGCGTTGTCGCCCTGCTCGAGCAGCGTCTCGACGAACGCGTAGGGGCCGTCGTACTTCTGGGTCTCGCCGGTCTCGCTGTCGCCGACGGCGGCGCCGGGCCGGTAGATCGTGGTCGGGGCCTCGTCCATCCGCTGCTGGACGAGGACCTCGGCGGCGTGCTTGGTGGACTCGTAGTAGTTCCCGAACAGCTGGCCCTCCAGTAGCATGTCCTCGGTGAACCGGCCCTCGTAGAGCCCGGAGACGACGACGGTGCTGACGTAGTGGAGCCGCTCGACGTCGGCGCCCTCGGTGAAGTCCAGGACGTGGCGGGTGCCCTCGATGTTGACCTGCTTGCCCGGCGCCCGATCCATCGTCAGGTCGTAGATGGCCGCGAGGTGGAACACCTGGACGGCGTCGGCCTGGAGCTCGTCGTAGGCGTCGCCGAGCCCGAGGTCGCCCTCGGTGATGTCGCCCTCCACGAGGTCGACCCGGTCGGCCTCGGCGTCGTCGACGGTGATCTCCTCGACGCGCGTCTCGGCCTCGTCGCGGTACTTCGCCTGGATCAGACACGTGACCGTCGTGTCGTCGTCGTGGCGCTCGAGGAGTCGTTCGACCAGCGCGGAGCCCAGGAAGCCGGGGAACCCGGTGAGGAACACGGTCGTCATGGGAACCGCAGACACCCGCCGGGGACGTATACGTTGTGCCGTCGTCCGAGGCGGACTTTATCAGCGACCCGGCGAGGGGGACCGGCTAGCCGGCCGACGGCACCTGCTGCCCGGAACCCACAGCGGGGCTCGACGCGCCCGCTACTCGTCGACGTGGACGGATTCGATCGCGACCTCGTCGCGGGGCTGGTCGTTGCGGTCCGTCGGGAGGGAGCCGATCTCCTCGACGACGTCCATGCCGTCGACGACCTCCCCGAAGACGGCGTGGCTGCCGTCGAGGTGCGGCTGGGCGTCGAGCGTGACGAAGAACTGGCTGCCGTTGGTGTCCGGCCCGGAGTTCGCCATCGACAGTTTGCCGGGCCCGTCGTGGGTCAGTTCGTCGTGGAACTCGTCGTCGAACTCGTAGCCGGGCCCGCCGCGGCCGGTCCCGGTCGGGTCGCCGCCCTGGACCATGAAGTCCTCGATGATCCGGTGGAACTCGGCGCCCTCGTACAGCGAGTCGCCGCGGACCTCGCTGGACTCGGGGTCCGTCCAGGTGTTGGTGTCCGGGGCGGGCTCGGCGTCGGCGGCGGGGTCGTGCCGGGCGAGCCCGAGGAAGTTCTCGACGGTCCGGGGCGCCCGGTCGGCGAACAGCTCGACGGTGACGTCGCCGTGTGTCGTCCCGAGCGTGACGGTGGGGTTGTCGCTCATACGACGACGGAGGCGTGGCCGCCGCAAAAGGGTGCCGACTGGCGCCGCCGTTCCGTCGTCGGCGCGGTCCACTGCGGAACGGGCGCCGGGCCGCACCTCCCGACGGCTGCCTTGCATGCGAGGTGGTAGCTTCTTTGTGTCGCGGGGTCACGTCGGGGATGGTGACACGACGTGGCTGAGGAAGCTGGCGCGACCGAGGCGACCCCGGCGGGGATACCCGCTGTCCCCGATTGCGACGCGGTGGTAGTCGGCGCGGGCTTTTCCGGACTGTACATGCTGCATCGGCTCCGCGAGCAGGGGCTGTCGGTGCGGGTCTACGAGAAGGCCGACGGCGTCGGCGGGACGTGGTACTGGAACCGCTATCCCGGCGCCCGCTGTGACAGCGAGAGCCACATCTACTGCTACTCGTTCACCGAGGAACTCCACCGGGAGTGGGAGTGGTCCGAGCGCTATCCCGAGCAGTCGGAGATCCTCGCGTACCTCGAGTGGGTCGCCGACCGGCTCGACCTCCGACGGGACATTACCCTGGGGACGGAGGTCACCGCGGCGCGGTACGACGAGGACGCGGGGACCTGGAGCGTCGAGACCGACGACGGCGACTGCGTCGAGACGCGCTTTTTCGTCAGTGCGGTCGGCTGTCTCTCCGAACCGTTCGCGCCCGACGTCGACGGCCTCGAGACCTTCGACGGCGAGCGGTACCACACCGCCCGCTGGCCCCACGAGGACGTCGAGTTGGCGGGCGAGCGCGTCGGCGTCGTCGGCACGGGGTCGACCGGCATCCAGTTCGTCTCGGCGACCGCCTCGCGGGCCGACCACCTGACCGTCTTCCAGC
Organism: uncultured Natronomonas sp.; assembly: GCA_964488035.1. Taxonomy (GTDB): domain Archaea; phylum Halobacteriota; class Halobacteria; order Halobacteriales; family Haloarculaceae; genus Natronomonas. Next base: position 6,515 of record CAZATR010000043.1, on the reverse strand, counting down.
GGACGCCGAACTACGCCGTCCCCGCCCGGAACCGCCCCATCGACGACGCGGAGTACGACGAGATCCGCGAGACCTACGACGCGATCTGGGAGCGGGCGCGGAACTCCCGGCTGGGGATGCCGTTCGAGCCGGCCGAGGCCTCCGCCCACGGCCTCTCCGAGGCCGAGATGCGGGAACTCCTGGAGGACCGCTGGCAGCAGGGCGGCTTCCGGTTCCTCCACGCGTTCGAACCCGGCCACGTGCTGTCGGACGCCGAGACCAACGAGTTCGTCTCCGGGTTCGTCCGAGAGAAGATCCGCGAGCGCGTCGACGACCCCGAGGTCGCCGAGACACTCGTCCCGACGGACCACCCGTACGGCGCCAAGCGCCCGCCGATGGACTACGACGACTACTACGGGACGTACAACCGCGACGACGTCACCCTCGTCGACGTCGACGCGAACCCCATCACCGAAGTCACCCCCGACGGCGTTCGCACGACCGGCGGCCACCACGACCTCGACGTCCTCGTCTTCGCCACCGGGTTCGACGCGATGACCGGCGCGCTTTTGGCGATGGACGTCCGGGGTCGCGACGGCCTGCCGCTCGAGGAGAAGTGGGACGGCGGCCCGCGGACGTACCTCGGGCTGGGCGTCCACGGCTTCCCGAACCTCTTCACCGTCACCGGGCCCCAGAGCCCCTCCGTGTTGACGAACATGCCGATGGCCATCGAACAGCACGTCGAGTGGATCGCCGACTGCATCGAGTACATGGACCGGCACGGCTACGACCGCATCGAGCCGACCGCCGAGGCCGAACGGCAGTGGGTCTCCCAGACCAACATGCTGGCCGACGAGATGCTGTTCTCGGAGGCCGACTCGTGGTACCGCGGCGAGAACGTCCCCGGCAAGCCGACCGTCTTCACGCCGTTCCCGGGCGGGCTGGAGATGTACCGCGGCATCTGCCAGCGGGTTGCGGCGGACGACTACGACGGGTTCGATCTGCGACGGGCGCCAGTCGAGGCAGCCGTCGAGCGGTGATCCGGTGGACGGCGGCGGACCAGTCGGTCCCGTCTACGCGTCCACGAAGTAGAGGCCGGTGATCCCGTCGTCGAACGTCAGCGTGAGAATGAACCAGTCGCCCGTCGGGTTGACGTCTTCGTCGAAGTCCGGATCGTACTGCGTTTCGCCGTCCCTCCCGACGGTCGCGGAGGGGAGCCGCACCACCGACAAGCTCCACCGCGTCATCGACATCGCCGCCGAGGACACCCGGCACCGCCACCGGCTCGACAAGCTCTGCCAGCAGCGGCTGAACGTCTACGTGGCCGCCGTCGCCATCGGCTTCCTGATCTACCTCGGCGTCGTGGTCGTCACGACCACGGCTTCATCGCGCCCGTCGCCGAGGAACTCGGCGGCACCGGAGAGGCGGTCGCTGCCGGTCACGCTCGGCGCCGGCTCGGTCCCGCGGACCGCGCCGTCTTCTTCCACTCGGCGCTCGTCCGGGCCGCCGGCACCGGCCTCATCATCGGCCAGCTCTCCGACAACCACTCGCTCGGCGGCCTGACGTACAGCAACGGCCTCGTGGCCGTCACGCTCGCCGTCTTCGTCCTCGTGTAGCCGGGCCCGGGTTCCGACTCCCACCGAGCCGACCCGAGGTCCGACGTCCGGGGCTGCCGCAGGCCCCGGAGACCCTCCACATTTACGCTCGCGGGGCGACGAGGACCCGGTATGGTCCGGGACCCGCTGGCCGACGAGGAGGATCCCGACCTCGAGACGGTCCTCGGCGCGCTCGACGACGAGGACTGCCGCGCGATCCTGGGCGAACTCGGCGAGCCGCGGACCGCGGCGGAGCTCCTCGAGCGCTGCGACATCCCGCGGTCGACGCTGTACCGGAAGCTCGACCGGCTCACCGAGGCGACGCTGTTGCACGAGGGCACCGAGATCCGGACCGACGGGAGCCACGCCAGCCGGTACGGGATCGACTTCCGGGACGTCGTGGTGTCCCACGAGGGCGAAGGTGCGCTGTCCGTCGAGATCGAGCGGCCGGCCCGGCGGCCCGACGACCGGCTCGCCGAACTGTGGTCGGAGGTCAAACGGGAGTTGTAACCATGGTACACACGACAGTCAGTTCAGGAGTCCAGCTCGCGGTCGCCATCGTGAAGACACTCATCCTCGTGGTCGGGGGCGCAGTGACGTACCTGGCCTACAGCGCCTACCGCCGGACCGGCGACGAGAGCCTCCGACTCCTCGCCGCCGGGTTCGCCCTGGTCGGCGTCGGCGTCCTGCTCGCCGGCTTCACCTTCGAGATCCTCGGCGTAAGCCTCGGCCTCGGGATCCTGATCGAGAGCCTCTTCGTCCTCTCGGGACTGTCGGTCATCGCCTACTCCCTGCGCGTCACGTAGGCGGCCCGAGGTCGTGAACGAGCCCGGGATCTCGTCACCGGCGACGCGGACACACCCGATCGACGGCGGTTCGCCCCTCGGCCCCTCCGCGAGTGGCGACGTCGGGCCGTCGGGCAGTCGCCCGGTCGACTGGGCCACCGTCGACGACGCCGCGACGACGGCGGTCCCGGAGCCGTCGTCGGCACCGGTATGCCGAACGGGTCCCGGCCGGACCCGACCGCCCCGATTCAGAACGCCCGCACCGCGTCGAGTTTCGCGGCCGCCTGCCCGCTGTCGAGCACCTCGCGGGCCCGTTCGAGCCCGGCCGCGATATCGTCGACCTCGCCGGCGGCGTAGATCCGGAGCGCCGCGTTCACGGCGACGGCGTCGGCGAAGTGGTCGTCGCGCTCGCCGGCGAGGACCGCCTCGGTGATGGCCGCCGAGTCGGCCGCCACGTCGTCGACGTGGAGGTCCTCGGCCGCGAAGTCCATGCCGTACTCGGGCGTCTCGATCTCGAAGTCCTCGATCGCCCCGCCCTCGGTCCACACCGCGACGGTGGTCGAGCCGGGCCGGACGTCGTCGTAGCCCTCCATGCCCTGGAACATGACGACGCGGTCGACGACGGCCGCCTCGCTCGCCCGGAACGTGTCGATGATCCGTGTCGCGTAGGGGAGGTGGTAGAACGAGCCGAGGTGCGTCGACGCGGCTGCGGGGTTGGCGAGGGTCTCGATGGTGTTGACGAACGTGCGGACGCCCATCTCGTCGCGGCGGTCGAACAGCGCCGCGACGTGGGGTGCGAAGTTCGGCCGGTAGTAGAAGCCGAAGCCCACGTCGTCGGTCATCCGCGCCGACGCCGCCGGCGCGAGGTCGGTCCGGACCCCGAGTTCGTCGAGCACGTGCTTGTAGGCGTCCTGCTTCTGGGTCGGGACGCGGTCGCCGGAGTGGACGACGACCGGCGTCCCGGCGGCCGCCGCGACCAGGCCCGCCGCGACGCCGAGGAGGGCGCTGCGGCCCTTCCCGTCGTAGTTCGCCCCGCAGTCGACCGGGTCGCAGTCGGGGGCGGCCGTCGCGACGCCCTCGTCCATCACGTCGACGTAGGCCGCGAGCTCCTCGGGCGTATTGCGCTTCCAGCGGTTCGCCAGCCAGAACGCCCCGAGCGTCGTCGGCGCCGGGTCGCCGTCGAGGATCCGCCGGAACGCCTCGGCGGCCTGCGGGCGGGTCATGTCGTCGGCCGACTTGTGGCCGGAGCCGACGACCTCCGTCATGAGCCGCCGGAGCGGCCAGTCGCCGTGGTCGTCAGTCGCGTCGGTCACGGTCGGACCGTCGGTCCAGCCGGTGAAAAGCGTCCCTCTTCCGGCGACGGGTGGTCGGCCGTCCCGCGGCGGGGTCTCACCCGTCGCCGCCGCTGGCCCGCCGTCGTAGCGCCGCCACCAGCGCGCCCGCGCCGGCGACGACCGTCGCTCCGAGGCCGAATCCGGGCTGCGGTTCGACCCCGTCGCCGCGTTGCTCCTCGGGCGTGCCGGCGGCGGGCGTGGCCGAGGGCGTCGGTGGGGGCGAGCCGGTCGGGGTTGGCGTCGGGGAGGCGGGGACGGTGACGGTGGCGACGACGCCGGCGTGGTCCGACGGCCACACGCGGACCGGCTCGCCGGCCACCTCGGCCCGCACCCGGTCGCCAGGGGCGGCGCCGACGCGGCCGACGGCGGTCGCGCGGCCGCCGCCCCGGTACAGGACGGCGTCGACCCGGCGGGTCAAAGACGGGGTCTCGTTCCGGAGGTCGTCGGCGTGACAGCACGTGTGGCCGGCCTCGGCCGGCCGCAGCGCCGCGTGGGCGTCCGCGAACGACGCCGTCAGCCGCTCGTAGGTCTCGGGGCTGGTCTCCGGGCCGGTGTTGAGGTCGCCGGCGACCACGACCGGACGGGTCCGGGGGAGCGCCTCCTCGAGTTCCCTCGCCTGGACGTCCCGGATGCCGGTCGCGAACGACTCGAGGTGCGTCGAGACGACGGTGACGGGCCGGCCGTCGACGGCGAGGTCGACGGCGGCGTAGCCCCGTCGGACGGTGATGTCGACCCCCTCGAGCGGGACCGGCACACCGGCGTCGAACCGCGCCGACCGCCGCCCCTCGGTCGTCGCGTCCCCGCGGACGAGGACCGCGACCCGGTTCGTCAGCCGGAGGTCGACGGGACCCTCCGGGGTCTCGGCCGGGACCTCCACGTCGTTCGTGACGACCGACGCCGCGACGTCGAACGCCGACCCGAGCGGTTCCAGGTGCGCCGTCAGCGACGCCAGGAGGTCCACCTCGACGGTGTCGGCGCCGGGGTCGTGGTCGCCGTCGAACCGGCTCGGCGACCGGGTCCGGATCAGGGCGGCCTCCTGGACGCAGACGACGTCCGGGGCGGCCGCCTCGATCTCGGCGGCCACCGCCGCCGTGCGGGCGTCGTAGGGGTGCTCGCGGATCTCGGCGAGGAGGTCGCCGGCCACCTCGCGGAGGGCCGCGAGGTCCGCGACGTCGAACAGCCGCGAGAGGTCGACGCCGACGTAGAGGTTCCGGGTCAGGACCGACAGTTCGGGCGCGTCGGCTGGCCCCGCGACGGCGGCAACCGCCGGGGCCCGGACGCCGGCAGCGGTGAGGCCGGCGGTCGCCCGGAGGAGTCGCCGGCGGGAGATGAGGGCCTCGTCGGGCGGTGACATCGTGCCCGCTTGGGCGGGCGACGGTATGTGCTTCGTGGCTGTGCGGACCCGAGCGCGGGCTGGCGGCGGTACGTGCGTCGTGGCTGTGCGGACCCGATACCCGGCTGGTCGAGCCCAGGTGCCGGCCGGGTCAGTCCTCGGCGGTGATGAAGACGACCGGGCCGACGACGACGAGGCCGAGCCCGAGGTACTGGAAGTACATCGGGTGGGTGCTGATCGGCGTCAAAAAGAAGATCAGCCCGAAGACCGTCAGCTGCAGCCCCGTCAGCTTCATCGACTTCTTCACGAACCCCGCGAGGAGAGCGACGACGAACAGGATGAGGATGGCGTGCGCGACGCTGTATTGCCGCAGAATCCCGTCGACCACCTGCAGGGGGAGCTCGTACATCCGTATCGGGTATCGCCCCGTTTCGGTCTTAATGGTTCCGTTAGCCGTCGACCGCGCGGCCGTCCGCGGCGCCCTTCAGCGAGGCGATCCGGTCGGCGAGCGCGTCGAGGCCCTCGTTGATCGCCGCCACTCGGTCGGCGACGTCGTCGGCCGGCACGGCGCCGTTCGGCGTCGGCTCAACCAGCCCGTCGTTCTCCAGCATCCGCAGCGAGTACCGGGCCTTGTGCTCGTCGATCCCCGCCTCGCTGGCGATGCGGGTGATGCCGATCGGGTGGTGCTCGAGCACCGCCGAGAGCACCCGGAGGTCCCGTTCCTCCTTGCGTAGCTGTCGCGCCAGCCGGTCGATCATTCGCCGGACCTTCCGCCCGCACCGGGAAAACGCTACCGCTCCGGCGGACGGGCTTTTCAAGCCCCTGCAGACGCCGGCGACAGGGGTAGGTACGTGCGGACCCAACCGCCGACCATGACCGAGGGCGTCGGATCGAGCTGGGAGGTCGGCGCGGGCCACCGCCGGGAGTACTGGTCCTGGACCGGCGCCGCGCTGTACCTCCTGTTGTCGCTGGACCTGCTGACGACGATGTACGCGGCCGCCGTCCACGGCGTGATGGCCGAGGCGAACCCGTACGTCCGCTGGGCGCTCGCCCAGGGGCCCGGCCGCTTCGTCGCGCTGAACCTCGCGGCGCTGTTCGTCAGCGTCACGCTCGTCGCCGCCTACCTCCGGATCCTCCGGCGGTCCAGCGGCGTCGAGGCCTGGGTGATGGCCCGGAGCTTCGAGTGCTGGGTCGGTGGCATGGTCGCCGCGGGGCTGTTCGTCTTCGCGAACAACCTCGCGGTGATCGTCCTCGGCGGCTCGCTGCTCTGACGTGACCGTACGGGGCGGCGGCCCGTCACTCGCCGTCGCGGTCCCGATCCGGCGTTCGTGCCGCCGACGCGGATCGATGTCGGTCCCTCCCCGGCCGGGAACGACGCGGCCGCTCGTTATCGCCGACGACCGCACGAAACGAGACGCCTACGGGAGTGCAGCCCACAACGGGCCACGGCCAAACGACCGTGGACGCCGGGAGTGGGCCAACTCGGATT
>CAZATR010000042.1:0-16775 GCA_964488035.1 uncultured Natronomonas sp. | reverse complement strand
ATTCCGGGCAGGTGACCTCGTCGTGCCGGAGCGCGACGGAGGATTCCCGGACCTCGCGCATGACGCTGGAGATACGTTCCTCGGCCTCGAGTTCCTCGTCGACGCTGAGCTCGACGCCCTCGACCTCGAGCAGGAACTTCGCGACCTCGGTGATCTCGTACATCAGGTCGTCGAGCTCCTCGGCGGTGTAGAAGTCGCACATCGCGCCGTAGAGGAACGTCGCGCCGGCCTTCCGGACCTTCTCGTCGAAGCTCGCCCGGGCCTGGTTGACCGCCTGCGGGCTGTAGGTGTCGGTCATGAACGGAACGAGCTCGGGGAGGTTCTCGCCGATCTTCGTCATCTCGACGCCGGTCTCCGTCCGGAAGTCCGCACACAGCCGCGCCATCGCCCACTCCCGAGCGGTGATGTATGTGCGGTCCCGGAGGAACTCGTTGGCTCGCTCGTAGGTGGAACCGTCGATCTTCCGGAACCGCTCGTACTCGCGGACGTCCTGTGGCACGTCGTCGTCGACTGCGCCGGGGTCGGCGGCCGCGGCGGCCGCCGCCGATGGGTCGTCGGGGCGACCCTCGTCCGGCCGGGAGACCCGTCTGACGGCCGGCGTCAACCCCTCCCAGTGGTCGGCGTCGGAGACCCGTCTGACGGCCGGCGTCGGTTCGTCCCCCGCGTTCGTCCCCTGGGCGTCCTCGACCATGGGCGGAGTAGCGGCCCGCCGGCGAAAAAGCGTATCGGCGATGTCTGACGGGTGGCGTACGTGTGGGCCGACCGGCGGGAGGCCCACATACTCTGCGAGCGGGAGGAGCGAACGGAGTGAGCGACGACACGCGAGCCGCGTGGCGCGACCGGCGGGAGGCCCACATACTGTGCGAGCGGCGAGCGCTGGGAGCCGCGTGCGGAACGACCCGCCCGATGTCCGGGGCCGAGCCATACGGGAGCCTTTTTGCCGACGCCGTCGTGGGTCGTGCCATGAACGTGCTGTTGGGGATCGGTGGGAGCGAGGATTCCCTCCGTGCGCTCGAAGCGACCATCGATCGGGCGTCGGAGGCGGGGGACGAGCTCACCATCGCGATCCTGGAGAACCCCGAGTCGCCGTCGGAGCCGGCGGCGCTGCGGGCCCGCGTCGAGGACGCCCTTGCGGCGGCGGAGTTCGAGGCGGAGGTCCGGTCGCTGTCGGGCCATCCGGGGAGCAAGCTGCTGGAGCTGGCCGAGCGGGAGGGCCACGATCGGATCGTGCTCGGCGGCGGGGAGACCAGCCCGCTCGGGAAGGTCCAGCTCGGGTCGATCGCCGAGTTCGTGCTCCTGAACGCGAAAACGACGGTGACGCTGGTCAGATGACACGGGAGTACCCCACCGAGATCGCGGGGCCGTACGGGGCGCCGCCGCGGACGTTCACCGACGGCGAGGGCCGGGAGATCGAGGTCCGGCGGTGCGAGGGCGACGTCGAGCCGCTCGTGGCGATGTACCGGGCGTTCGACCCGGAGGACCGGGCCCAGGGCATCCCGCCGACGGGGGAGTCGGCGATCCGGGAGTGGCTCGAGTCGGTGCTGGAGGACGACTGCATCAACGTCGTCGCCGTCCACGGGGGCGACGTCGTCGGCCACGCGATGCTGGTGCCGGACCGCCACGGCGCCTCGGAGCTGGCGATCTTCGTCATCCGGGCGTACCAGGAGTCCGGGATCGGGACCGTGCTGATCGAGGCGCTGCTCGGGGCGGGCCGGCGGGAGGGCGTCGACCGGATCTGGCTGACGGTCGAGCGCTGGAACGCGCCCGCGATCGCGCTGTACCGGAAGGTCGGCTTCGAGGCGAGCGAGCCCGGCGGGTTCGAGCTCGAGATGGCGGCGAAACTCCAGGATCCCGAGGCGTAAGCGCGCGACGGCAGCGAGGTATCCCGGCCGGCGTACGGTCGAGAATCCGACGGCGTCAGACCGAGAGAACGGGCTGGGAGGCGTGGGCGAGGACGTACTCGGCGGCCTTCTCGATGACCGCTTCGGGGTGGCCGGTGACCGGTTCGCGCGGGACGACGACGAACCCGGCGTCCAGCGACTCGGCGACGTCGAGGATGACGCTGCCGGGGTGCTGGGAGAGCCGCGTCCGCGAGAAGCCGTAGGCGGAGGAGTGGTCGACGGGGACGTCGTGGTCGGCGGCGAGGGTCCGGACGCCGGCCATCACCTGCTCGCTCCGCGTCGCGATGGCGTCGGCCTCGACGTCGCCCTCCTGGATGGCGGTCGCGGCGTCCTCGTTGAGGACGTACAGCGCGTGGACGACGGTGCCGTACCGCTCGGCGATGGCGACCGCGTACTCGACCGCGTCCATGGCCTCCTCGGAGCCGTCGACGGGCACCAGGACGGTGTCGACCTCCATACTCGGCCCTCGCGGCGCCCCGGCAAAAAACCTCCCCGGGTACCTTTTTGTCCGACCGGGCTGGAGGGTCGGTATGTTCGAGACGCTGGTGGTGGCGACGGACGGCTCCGAGAGCGTCTCGCGGGCCGTCGGCTGCGCCCTGGACCTGGCGGCCCGGTTCGACGCCACCGTCCACGCGCTCTACGTCGTCGACGCCGCCCAGGTCGAGTCCCTCCCGGACCGGCTCCACGAGGAGGTCCGGGACGCGCTCGACGAGCAGAGCCACGAGGCCCTGACCGCGGTCGAGGCCGCCAACGCGGCGCGCGAGGCCCCGGCGCCCCTCGAGACGGCCGTCCGGGTCGGCCGGCCCGCCGAGCGGATCAACCGGTACGCCGAGGCGGTCGACGCCGACGCGGTCGCGATGGGGACCCGCGGCCGGCACGGCGAGCACTCCTTCCTGCTCGGCAGCGTCGCCGAGCGCGTCGTCCGCACCTGCCCGCGGCCGGTGTTGACCGTCCGCCAGCTCGACTGACTGCCGGTGCGAACGGATGGGCTCGAATCGACCGCGCGGTCGACGGCGGGCGACGCGGCCGCCGGGCGCCGGCGGCGAACGGGAGGATTATTTGGGCGGGCCGCCGTCGCGGGGGTATGGACGATTCGCTCATCGACGACGACACCATCCCCCTGGCGAGGCGGTCGCTGCTGCCCGGCGAGGGGTTCTTCGTCCCGGATTCCGTCGACGAGGCGGCGGCCGAACGCGAGGCCCGCGAGGCGCTGGCCGACGCCGACCGGGTCGTCGTCGCCGACCCCGACGCCGACGGCCTCGCCTGCGTCGCCCTGGTCCGGGTCGCGCTCGGGGAGGCCGCCCTGCTCCCCGCCGGCCCCCACGAGATCGACGACGCCCTGGAGTATATCGTGGCGTTCGGCGACCCCGGGCTGGAGGTGTTCGTCTGCGACCTCTGCCCGGACGGCGACCGCGACGTCGAGGCGCTGCCCCGGGTCGCCGACCTCGCGGGGCGCGTCCGGTGGTTCGACCACCACCAGTGGGACGACGACTTGGCGGCGACGGTGCGCGATCACGCCGAGTTGACCGTCGGCGAGTCCGACGAGGAGTGCACCGCCGACGTGGCGCTCCGGACCCTCGAGTACGACTTCCCGGACCGGTACGCCGACCTGGCGGCCGTCACCCGGGACCACGACCTCTGGCTGCGCGAGGACCCCCGGAGCGACGACCTCGCCGATTACGCCCACTGGGCCGACCCCGAGGACTACCTCGAGACCGTGCTCGAGCACGGCGCCGACCTCCCGCCCGACGTCGAGGCGGCCATCGAGGAGCGACGCATCGAGAAGGACGCCCTCGTCGAGAAGGCCGTCGACCGCGCCGAGTACGAGGAGATCGGCGAGTGGACCGTCGGCGTCACCTACGGTCGGTGCTCCCAGAACGAGGTCGCCGAGGCGATGCGCGATGCCGGCGCCGACGCCTCCGTCGTCGTGAAGCCGGCCGGATCCGCCTCCATCCGGGGCACGGACGCCTTCGAGCGCTGCCACGAGGTCGCCGGCCAGGTCAACGGCGGCGGCCACCCGAAGGCCGCCGGCTGCAAGCCCGACATCTACGACGACATGCTCGACTACGCCCACCACTGGACGACCCGCGGCGCCGTCACGAAACAGGTCATTCTGGACGCGTTCCGGTCGCTAGAACCGCACGAGGAGGACGGAGCGACTGACGCCTGAGGGTCAGGCGGGTCCGTGGCTGGAAATCGCGGCCGGAACGGCTCGAACCGCCACCACCCCGAACTCTCGGCGGGCTCACCCTTTCAGTCCACCAGGAGACCGGATTCCGGACCGGGTGCGTGAGCGGCGAAGCCGGGAGCTGCGCGGTCGACCGGGGGAGACCGCGGAACGAGCGAGGCACGCAGCGAGTCCCGGCGGGTCGAACCGGCCGACGGTTTCGGGGTCGCTGAACAGGGTCCGGAACGCCACACGGGTCGATGGTCCTTACGCTCCCAGGGCGGTCCGGAGCCGGTCGGCGACGTCGTCGATGGCGGTCCGGCCGGTGTCGATGTGCTCGTAGAGGCTGAGGAACCCGTGGATCTGGGCCTCGTAGTGCAGGTGCTCGACCGGCGTTCCCGCCGCCTGGAGCCGGTCGGCGTAGGCGGCGCCCTCGTCGCACAGCGGGTCGAAGCCGGCGGTGACGAGTGTCGCCGGTGGGAGGTCCTCGAGGCTCCTGGCGCGTAGCGGGAACGCGTAGGCGTTCCCGACGTCGGCCGGCCGCGGGAGGTACTGGTCGAGGTACCACTCGACGCTGTCCATCTCGAGGAAGTAGTCCGTCGCGCAGTCGTCGTAGGAGTCGAACCACCGGACCGAGGGCGGGTTGACCGAGGGGTAGACGAGGAGCTGGTGGGCGAACTCGGGGCCGTCGCGGTCGCGGGCGGCCAGCGCGACGGCGGCGGCGAGGTTGCCGCCGGCGCTGTCGCCGCCGATCGCCACCCGCTCGGGGTCGCTCTGGAGGTCGGCGGCGTGGGTCGCGGCCCACTCGGCGGCCCGGTAGCAGTCCTCGAACCCGGCGGGGAATGGGTGTTCGGGAGCGCGCCGGTAGTCGACGGAGACGACGACGGCCTCGGCCGTCAGCAGGCGGCAGAGGCCGTCGTAGGCGTCCAGCGAGCCGCGGACCCAGCCGCCGCCGTGGAAGAAGACGAGGAGCGGGAACGGGCCCTCGCCGTCCGGGAGGTAGATCCGGAGCGGGATCGGACCGTTGGGCCCCTGGATCTCGAGGTCGGTGACGTCCCCGACGGGCGCGGGGTCCTCGACGGCGAAGAGGTCCTCGAGGAGCACGCGTCCGGTCTCGACCGACAGCGTCGAGGACGGCGGGGCGACGCCGGCCTCGAGCGTCTCCAGCAGCGCGGCGGCCTGGTCGTCGAGTCCCGGGTCGCGCTCGGTCATCGTCGCGGCTCCGTGGGTGGCCGGTTACGGCCCGGGTCGGGGTCGTCCCGACAGGTGTTGTTCATGCTGATCAGTACGGGCCTACTGGCATCAATAACGACGGGTTGCAATGTGAACCGACGGAGCCCGCCAGGTCGGCTCCGTGGCAGCTCCGGACCGCGACCGGCCGCCCTACGGCCCCGTCAGCGCGGCGACGATCTCGGCCTCGTTGTGCTCGACGACGGAGAGGTGGCCGAGGTCCGGGTAGATGTGCGCTTCGGCCGTGGGGACGTGTCTGGCGAGGTACAGCCCCATCTCGACCGGCACGATGGTGTCGGCTTTCCCGTACCAGAGGTGGGTCGGGACCTCGACGTCGCCGAGGTCGAACCCCCAGGGCCGACCGTAGATCGCGGTCTCGTGGACGAGCGGGTCGAGGCCGTGGTGGCGGCTCGACTCCAGCATGCTGGCGTGGAGGGTCCGCCCGACCTCGCCCCGCCACAGCGGCCCGTCCGCCGGCGCGGCCGAGTCGGCGGCGTCCTCGAGGAACCCCTCGCGGTCGCGGACCACCTGGTGGGAGAGCAGCCGGAGGCCGAGTTTGCTCGCCGGCGGGGCGACGCGTGCGGCGTAGTACCAGAGGCGCTCGCGGAGCCCGACGGACGCCATCGGGGCGAGGCCGCAGGCAATGGCCGCCCGCTCGACGCGGACCGGACACAGCGCCGCGGTCGCGACCGCGTAGGGACCACCGCCGGAGATGCCGAGCACGGCGAAGGTGTCGATTCCGAGGGCGTCGGCGACGTCGGCGACGTCGTCCGGCCAGTCGACCAGCGCCCGGTCGGGGTCGGGCGTCGAGACCCCCATCCCGGGCCGCTCCGGGGCGACGACGCGGACGCCGTGCTCGCGGCCGACCCGGTCGAACAGCGCGCCGAACACCCGCGAGTTGGGGAAGCCGTGGAAGACGACGAGCGGGGTGCCGTCCGGGTCGCCGACGTCGGCGTACCCGATCTCGCGGCCGTCACGGACCGTCACCGTCTCCGGGTTCGCCGCGAGCTCCTCGGCGAGTTGCACCATCTCGGAGTCATCGTCGTCGGGTCTGGGGTCCCCCTCCCGCCGGACGAGGCGACCGATCGTATCCGTGAGTGTGCCCATCGTCGGAATGTGTCGGGGCAGCCGCTTGAGGGTTCCGTCACCGGCACCGGCCCGGCACCGTACCCCGAACCGGAACCGGCGGCCTATCCGTCGTCGATGTGCTCGAGCGCCTCGACGAGGCTGCGGAGCACCTTCTTCTCGCCGCGGCGCATGTTCTTCGAGACGGCGGTCGTGGAGACGTCGAACTCGTCGGCGAGCGTCGACAGCGTCGCCTCCCGGGGGTTGTCGAAGTACCCGGCCTCGGCGGCGGTCCGGATGGTCTCCTCCTCGACGGCCGACAGCGACCGGCAGGCGTCCAACATCGCGGTCGCGGCGTCGGCGTTCGTCATCACGTCGAACAGCTGGTCGAGCTCGAGGTCGGTCCGAGAGCGCACCTCGTAGTCGTTGTTCTTGTCGAGTTCGTACAGCGTCTCGTCGGCGGTGCCGCCGTCGTCGAAGCCGACCTGCCACTGCTCGGCGCCGTCCTCGATGTGGAACGGGCCGGTGATGTAGCCGCCGTTGGCCTGGATGGTCGACATGGCGTCGGTCTCCTCGATGACGACGCGGACCATCGCGGTGTCGCCCCGCCGCGTGAAGAGGCCGTAGTCCGTCATGTTCTCGTGGCCCCGAAGCGTCGAGAGCCCGTTGTCGAGCGCGCCCCGGTCGGCGCCCTCCACCAGCATCCGGGTCTCCAGCTCCCCGGCGGCCGCGTCGAGCTGCCAGTGCATCGTCGAGAACGTCACCTCGTGGTCGACGGTGGTGTCGATGAAGGGGCAGTCGAACTGCTCCATCTCCATGGTGACGTCTAGCATCCCCTCGTCCTACCTCCGCCACCTACATAATCGTTCACCATGGTTCGCCTCCGCCGTGGGTGCGTTCCGCTCCCATCGTTCAGCCCCCGCCGGACCTTCCGAACCGGCGTTCGACGGCGGCCCTGTCGACCTTCGACGGGCCGCTCGTCGGCAACTCGTCGACGACCTCGAGCGCGGTCGGCACGGCGTACTCCGCGACGCGCGGCTCGAGGAACGACGCCAGCTCGGACAGCGTCAGCGACGACGACGCGACCACGACCGCCTCGGGGACGGCGCCGAGGCGCTCGTCGGGGACGCCGTAGACGACCGCCGCCTCGACCGACGGGTGGTCGGTGATCGCCGCCTCCACCCGCCGGGGGTAGACGTTCTCGCCGTCGGAGACGAACATGTCGTCGGTGCGGCCCTCGACGTGGAGGTAGCCGTCGTCGTCGACGCGGGCCAGGTCGCCGGTCGACACCCAGTCGCCGAAGGTGTCCGTCTCGGGGGAGCCCCAGTAGCCGGCGGCGGCCGCGGGGCCCGCCAGCTCGAGTTCGCCGACCTCGCCCCGGGCGACGGGGTCGCCCTCGTCGTCGACGAGCCGGTAGTCGACGAACATCGCGGGCACCCCGACGGTCTCGCCCTTCTCCGGCGGGGCGTCCGTGGGCATCGCGAAGTCGTTCGGGCCGCACTCGGTGAGGCCGTAGCCCTGCGAGAATTCGACGCCGCGGGCGCGCCAGGCCTCGAGGATCGCCGCCCGGCAGGGCCCGCCGCCGCTCTTGACGAACCGCAGCGACGACAGGTCCGTCGTCGCCCAGTCGCCGTGGCGCGCCATCGCGCCGAGCGTGGTCGGCGTGCCGACGAGCGCCGTCGCCGCCTCGCGCTCGACGTCGGCGAGGACGGCGCCGGGAGCGACCTCCCGTCGGAGTAGCACCTTCGCACCGATCTGGAAGAACGGCACCAACAGGACGTTCCAGCCGCCGGTGTGGAACATCGGGAACACGATCGGGGTCACGTCGTCGGGCCGCAGGCCCCAGGAGGTCACGGTGTTGAACCCGTTCCAGTGGATCGAACCGTGGTCCAGCACCGTCTCCTTCGGCGTCCCGGTCGAGCCGCCGGTGTGCAACAGGAGGTGCGGGTCCGACAGCGCGGCGTCGACCGGCTCCAGGTCGCCGTCGGCGTCGGCGTCGCGTGCGGTACCGTGGTCGGCGTCGTCCCCGGTGGCGGCCAGCGGCTCGTACCGGTGGTCGTCGTCCGTCGGGAGCGACCGGACCGTCGGGTCGGCGTCGCTGCGCTCGAGGGCGTCGATCAGGTCGGGCTCGAACGGCGTCTCGACCACGACGACGGCGGGGTCGACGTCGCCGACGACGGGCGCCAGCTCCCGCTCGGCGAGCCGGTGGGACAGCGGCGCGAGCAGGCTTCCCGTCTTGGCGGTCGCGAAGAACAGGTCCACGAGCTCGACTCGGTTCCGCGAGACGACCGCGACGCGGTCGCCCCGATCGACGCCCAGCTCGCGGAGCCGGCGGGCGGTCCGGTCGGCGCGGGCGTCGAGGTCGGCGTAGGTGTACTCGGCGTCCCGCGCCGGCTCCCCCAGGGCGACCCGATCGGGCGTGAGGGCCGCGCGGCGGCTGCTCCAGGTCCCGACCCACTCGTAGGCCCGGTCGCCGTGGGCGTGCGGGCCCCGGCGGATGTCGTCCGCCGGCCGCCGCGTCCGCCAGCCGGGGCCGTCAGCCATCCCGACTCGCTCGAGCGGCCGGCGGCACCGGCCCGACCCGGCGCCCGGTTCCGTGCGCGGTCATCGCGGCTACCATACCGGCCCCTTGCGACGCCCCCGCATCAAACGCGGGATTCACATATCAACCTCCACAGCTTTGGACGGTTTCGTCACAACACGTTTTACGCACGATCGGAGGGATCAGGCATGCTAGACCCGGTTCCCGGCGTCAACCGACGACAGTTCCTGCGGGCGACCACGGCGACGGGGCGGTGGCCGCCACCGGTGTCGCGGCGGCGAGCCACGACGACGAGGCCGGCACCCCGCTTGCGGGGTTCGGCGGGACGGCCTGCGACGTCGGACGCACCGACGACCGGTACCTCCCGTGGGACACCGGCGGCGACTACGGCGGGTGGGGCGGCCACGAGTACCACGCGACCGAGCCTGGACTCGCCGGCGACGAGAACCCGGTCGTGTTCGTCCACGGCAACACCCACGACGCCTGCGACTGGGCGGACCACGCGACCCGCTTTCTCGACCGGGGCTACCTCGGCGACCAGCTGTGGTCTATCACCTTCGCGGCATCCAGTCCGACCCACGACGAGATGGCCCGGCAGCTCGAGGACTTCGTGGCGAACGTCCTCGAGTACACCGATGCGGAGACCATCGACGTCGTCAGCCACAGCCTCGGCGTGACCGGCGTCCGGGTCTGGCTGGCCGACAGCGCCATCTTCGCGGATGTCGACGAGCGACTCGACGTCGGCATCGGGCCCCGCTACGACATCGTCGACACCTTCGTCGGCTGTGCCGGCGCCAACGAGGGCACATACACGTGCGGCCCCGGCTGCGAACGCCTGGCGGCGAACGCCCGACCCTGCGGGGTCATCTCGCCGGACTGCAACCAGCCCGGCGGGACGCTCCATGCGCTCAACACCCCCGACGAGACGCCCGGCGACGTGGACTACTTCACCATCCGCGGCACCCTCGATTACTTCTACACCAACCGGGACAGCCCGAAGCTCGACGGCGCCAACGCCAACGTCCTGCTGTCCGGCCGGGCGCACAACGCGACCCGCGCCAGCGACACGGCCGTCGAGTTCATCCACCAGTGGGTCACCGACACGGACGCCGGCGACGACATCGAGACCGAGGTCGACGCCACCGGGTCGCGGGCGATGGGCGGCAGCGTCCGGGTCCAGGGCGGTACCGCCCACGTCCGGCTGTCCGTCGAGACCAACGCCGAGGTGCTGCTCCGCGACCGCGTCCCCTACTCCGCCGACGTCCTCACGGAGTACAGCGACGACGTCGCGGCCGTCGCGCCCCGGCCCCACCGCGGGGTCCGGGAGGTCTACCTCGGCGGGCCGGCGATCGAGTTCGAGGTCGAGTACCTCGTCGAGATGCCGGACGCCTCCGGCCCCTACGAGTTCGGGCCCGCACAGGTCCGCACCGCGGCCGCCACCGAGTGGGCCGACGTCCCCGACACGAGCACGGACACCCTGGTCGTCGTCGAACTCTGACCGCGGCGGCGGTCGACGTTCTCACGCGCGCCACATTCACTCCGCGAGCGTGGTTCGCATGTCAACCCGGGAAGCCATACCGATCGCCGCCCCACCCCGTGCTATGAGTTCACAACCGGACGCGAGCGGCGACGACGAGCTCTCGGCGCCGCCGATCACCGAGGACCGGGTGCTCACCCTCGACGACGAGCGGTTCACGACGGACACCGTCGCGGTCGTGACCGGTGCCGCCTCCGGCATCGGCCGCGCGACCGCCATCGCGCTGGCCGTCAACGGCCTCACGGTCGTCGGCCTCGACGTCGACGAGGCCGGCCTCGAGGTGACCGTCGAGAAAGTCGAGGCGCTCGACGCCGACGGCCGTTGCGTCGCCGCGGCGGCGGACCTGACCGACGACGCCGAGTGCGAGGCCGCGATCGAGGCCGCCGCAGAGGAGGGAACCATCCGGTACCTGGCGAACATCGCCGGGATGCAGCACATCGCCTCCATCGCGGACTTCCCGATGGACGTCTACGACACGATGACCGGCGTGATGCTGCGGGCGCCGTTCCTGCTGTCGAAGCTCGTGATGCCGCACGTCCGCGCGACCGACGACGGCGTCGGCGCCATCGGGAACATGTCCTCGGTCCACGGCCGCTACGCCACCCGCGACAAGCCCGCCTACATCACCGCCAAGCACGGGCTCAACGGCCTCACCCGCGCCATCGCCGCGGAGGGCGACGGCACGCTCCGCGGGTTCTCCATCAGTGCCGGCTACGTCCTGACGCCGCTGATGGCGAACCAGATCGCCGACACGGCCGAGGAACGCGGCATCACGGAGGACGAGGTCATCGAGGACGTGATGCTCGGGCAGGCCCGCACGACGGATCTCATGATGCCCGTCGAGGTCGCGAACCTGTTCGTGTTCGGGTTCTCCTCGCACGCCCGCCACCTCAACGGCGGCGACCTCCTGTTCGACGGCGGCTACACGAAGACCTACGAGTGATCACGCCGCCGGCTGGGCCGTCGACCGTCGCGTTGCCTGCCACGGCGCCAAGCGATTAGGGTCGGCGGCCCGTCAGTCCGGCCATGAGCAGCCAGGCGTTACCGTTCTCCCTGCCCAACGTCGCGGCCGGGCCCGACCCGTTCTCGCTGGATGCCCTCCCGGACGACGTCGAGTTCGTCGTCCTGTACCTCCAGCGGGACCACTACTGCACCAACTGCCGGAAGCAGGTCCGGACCCTGGCCGACCGCGTCGACGAGTTCCACGAGCGGCACGCCGAAGTCGTCTCGGTCCTCCCTGAACCGGTCGAGCGGGCGGCGGAGTGGCAGGCCGACTACGACCTCCCGTACCCGCTGCTCGCGGACCCGGACGTCGATGTCGGCGACGCCTACGACCAGCGCGTCCGGTTCGGCATCCTCGGGCAGTTCAGCGACTTCCTCGGCTGGATGCCGACGGTCTTCGTCACCGACCGCCGCGGCGAGGAGCCCGAGATCGGGTGGTCCCACGAGGGCAGTTCCACGTTCGACCGGCCTGATGTCGACGAGGTGCTCGCGGCGCTGGACGAGTTGCGACACGGGGACTGACATCGGGGTCTCGGGCGGGACGGCGAGCACGCAGTTCGACGGTGCGGCCCGGACGATCGGCGGTCGGCCCCGGTGGCCCACTGGCGGCGTCGGAGAGTCACGCCGGTCGGTGTCGACCGCCGACTCAGTCGCCCCGTTCCAGCCCTTTCGCCCGCTGGAGCGCCTCGTAGTACGTCGCGGCGTCGGCCTCGCGGACGAACCGTGCGAGTTCGTCGTGTCCCAGGTCCATCGCGGCGAACCGGGCTCCCATGTAGTTGTACTCGTCGCCGAGGGCGTCCGCGTCGAGGACGTCCCGGAGCTGGCGGACCACGTCGTCGGTGATGTCGACCCGGGTCACGAGGCGTCCCTCCGGGCGGCGTCGTAGGCCTCCTGGAGGCGCTGGAACGCCTGCTCGTCGCCGCCGTGGTCCGGGTGGACCTCCTTGACGCGCCGGCGGTAGGCCCGACGGACCGCCGCCTCGTCGGCGCCGCTCGGCAGGCCCAGGACCTCGAAGGCGTCCGGCGCGGCGACGCGACCCCGCGACGGGTCGGGGTCCCGGTCGCGGGTCGCCCCGGCCGACGGCGCCGGCGTCTCGAACGGCAGCCGTCGGCCGAGCCCGACGCCGGGCATCTCGTGTTCGGCCAGGATGACGTGCGTGGGGGTCGGCTCCAGCGCGAGGAACGTCCGGGCGTCGAACGTCACCGCGACGTCGCGCTGCGGGAGGAAGAAGGCGACGCGGTTGCCCGCCACCTCGGCGCTCTCCGTGAACCGCTCGTCGATGTCGGCGAGGTACTGGCGGATCTCGGCCCGCCGGATGGCCTCGGTCGAGCGGCCCGACCCGCCGCTCCGGACGGCGGCATCGCCGTCCGGGAAGCGACGGGCGCCGATCAGGAACGTCAGCGCGACCCCGAGGCTCAGGACGGCCCCGGCGGCGACGCCGACGTACACCCAGCGCGGGAGCGCCAGCAGCGGTTCGACTGCCACGCGGCCGTCTTGGACCGACCCGCATATCAGGATGACGGCGTCGGTCAGCCACGCCGGGCCGGGGACCGGATCGAACCGGCGCGCACTCCGGACCCGACCTCAGCCGATGTAGCGGAGGTCCTCGTCGCTCGGTGCGGAGGCGCCCTGCTCCATCTGCTGGATGCGCTCGACGACCTCCTGCATCTCCTCGGCGCGGTCCTCCAGCGCCTCGTAGCCGACGTCGAACCCGACGGCCGCCTGCAGCGCCTCCAGCACCACGCGGGCGCTCTGCGGGTCGACGAGGTAGCCGCTCGTCTCGCCCATCAGGCAGGCCGCCTCGAACCCGCGGCGCTCGCCGAGTCCGAGCAGCAGCCCGGAGATACCGACGATGCCGCCGGCGGGCTCGTTCTCGCGGAACTCGACGCCGACGGCCTCGAGGTCCTCGATGAACGCGTCGGCGGTCGCGGCGCCGACGACGTCGGGCTCGTCGACGAGTTCGCCCGTAGGGACGCCGCCCATGGCGACGATGCGGTCGACGTCGAAGGCCTCGGCGACGTCGAGGAAGCCCTCGGTCAGCCGGTAGTGGCCCGGCCCGTCGCCGGCCTGGTGGTCGCCGGTGAGCACCAGCACGTCCCGGTCGGCGTCGCGGACGGCGTGGATCTCGGCGGCGGCCAGGGTGGACCGGCCGTCCTCGACGGTCACCTGCGGCGGGAAGTGCTCGGAGTACACCCGTCGCACGACCTCGGACTCGAACTCCTCGAGCAGGTGCTCGGCGGCCAGCTTCCCGACGTGGCCGACGCCGGGCAGCCCCTCGACGAGCACCGGGTCGGCGAGGTCCGGGTCGGCCGGCGCCTCGATCTCGAATGCGTCCATGGACACCACTCGGGCCCGGACGTGATAAGAACGCGGCGATGTTCCACCCTTCGCGCGTCGCTCGAGGCGGCCGCGACGGAACGGGTCAGTCGCGACGGTCACGACGGAACGGGTCAGTCGCGACGCCGCGCCCGCCGGCGGTACTCGCCGTAGGGGTCCTCCGGGTTGTACGGCGCCGGCGCGCTGTTGACCGCGTCGGCGCCACACTCGGGACACGAGTCGCCGAGCGTGTAGACCGGCCCTTCGTGTTCGGTCGCCCACGCCGAACACACCCGGATGTCGGACTTCATCTACTCCTCGTCGGTGCGGCGCTCGCGGTGGAAGTCGGCCGTGCCGCCGGCGGCCGCGATGGCGTCGCCGGCGCGGTCGGCGCTGGCCTCCAGCTCGGACTCGGCGGTCTTGTAGTTCGGCGCCTGCACGCGAATGCGGTACTCCGGGGCGCCGACGTAGGTGACCTCGAGTTCGACCTCCTCGGGCACCTCGCCGTTGCCCTCGGCGGCCTCCAGCGCCTCGCGGACGTCCTCGACGCCGTCGGGGCCGGGGGCCTCCAGGTCGACGTAGCCCGTCACCGTGACGTACGGCACGGAGACGTTCTCGCGGGCGGTCTCGACGATGGCCTCGAGTTCCTCGTCGTCGAGGTCCGTGTCCTCCAGTGCCCCGGGGCCGTGGATGGCGGCGGCCTCGAAGCCATCGTACAGCGTCCCGTGGACCTCGATGAGTTCGTTGGCGACGCTGCGGAACGTCCCGTCGTCGACGTCCTCGCCGAAGGCGATCTCCATCCACTTGTCGGCCTTCTGCTCGTTCTTCCAGTCCTGGATCTTCTCGGAGCGCTGGTGGTCGTTGACGTCCTTGATCGAGAGGTCGACCTGCTGGGCGTCCTCGTCGACCTCCAGCACCTTGCAGACCACCATCTGGTCGACGTTGACGTGGTCGCGGACGTTCTTGATCCAGCCGGAGGCGACCTCGCTGACGTGGACCAGCCCGCGCTTGTCCTCGTACTCCTCCAGGTCGACGAACACGCCGAAGTCCTCGATCTCGTCGACCCGGCCGACGACGAGTTCGCCCGGCGAGGGCCAGCCGCTGTATTGCATACCCAATGGTTCCCGTGTGACGAGAATAAAAGCTCCGTTCCGCCAGCCGGTTCGCCCGAAGGCCGGTTACCTGGCCTCGACGACCTCGAGGACCTCGCCCTCGATGGCCGCCTCGCCGCCCGTCGGCGTCGCCAGCGTCGAGCCACAGACGGCGCAGTCCACGACGCTCGCGGCCTTCCCGAAGACGACCTGTTCGTTCTCGCAGTCCGCACACCGGACGCTGAGGAAGTTCCCCGCCATCGTCACTCCTGGAACGTGAGCCGCCCGGCGCGCCATCCCTCGCGGAGGTGGGCCTTGCCGCACTCGCTGCAGCGGTACTTCAGGTCGGTCTTCTTCGTGGGCTTGTCGCCGCCCGGCACCTTCGAGAAGCGCCCGGCGTTCCCGATGACGGCCTTCCCGCGTTTGGTGCGGCGGGCGTCCCACTTCGTCCCGGAGGACTGGCCCGAGCGGACCTTCTCCACCTCTATCTCCTGGTGTTCGTCGCAGTGCGGGCAGTACGAGTTGAACCGGCGTGGCATCTCCATAGGTAGCGTCGGGTAACGCGCCGCGGGTTAAAACGGGTTTGGTTTCCGGGCCGGCGGACGCAGGGCCTATGCCGGCCGACACCCACCGTCGACGTGATGGTCGCGCCCGCGTTCGTCCTCGTCGGCGCCACGCTGACGTTCGCCGCGGTGGCGGGCGTCGTGGTCGCGGCGGCAGCGCGCAGCAGCGGCCTCGAGCGGGGGGCGACCGTCCTCGCCGTCCTCGGCGGGGTCTGGCTCCTGGTCGTCGGGCTGCTGTGGTTCGACGGACGGATCGGCCGTTATTTCGCGCCGGCGTTCTGGCTGGTCGTCGCGGCCGGACCGGTCGTGGGCGTGGCGGTGGGTCGTGACTGGGTCGTGTCCGTGTCGGCGACGGGCGCCTGGACCGTCGTCTTCGCCGTGGCGTTCGCGGCCCACCTCCCGTTCGGGGTCGGGCTCGGCAGCGCGGCCGTCCTGGGGCACGCCGTCGAGACGGTGACCGTCGTGTTCGTCGCGCTGCCCGGGGTGCTCATCGGTGCTGGGCTGGGCGGACACACAGCCGGGCGTCGTCGCCCGCTTCGAAGCGCTTAACCCGGCCTCCGCCGAACCGCCGCCCATGCAGCGGCTCATCATCCACGGGGACCCCGGCATCCGGAAGGACGCCGTCATCGAGTACGACGGCGAGGAGTACGTCTGCTTCGGGGTGTCCCGCCAGGGCGAGTGGCACGGCCCCGACCGCCCGCAGCTGTGGTGCACCATCGGCACGGAGGACGAGCGCGAGGATTTCGAGAAGCGGAACTTCGTCCCGATGCACCTCGACGTCGACGACGTCGATCCCGACGAGATCGAGGTCGTCACGGCCGCCGGCGACCTGGCGGTCTGACTACGACGGGCGGTCCGAACTCCGTTCAGCGAACCGCCCGATAGTCCCACATTGCGAAGGGAGCGAATTCGGTTTACTTGAGTGAGCAGTGGAGGACACCTCGAAAGCCCTCGGCGGCCTCGCGGTCGCTCTGCGGGATATCCTCCCTCCGGTCGGATAGGGCCCGCAGGGCGACTTCCCTTTCGGCGCGACGCCGCCTCGCCCTTTCAATCCGCCAGGAAAGGGAACGTTCGGCGTGGCGTGCGCGCGTCGACCGCCTGCTCGCCGGGCGCTCGCGGCGGTCGACAAAGCTGCGCGCGAGGGACGCCCGAACCCGAACCGCGTGAGGGTGAGGGCGTCGGCTGGGGAGGAATGTGGTGCGGCCGCGGGGCTGTGCCTGGCGGACTCGAAGGGCGAGGCCGTGGTCGATCCCGCCCGGCCGACGGTGAGCCGAACGGAGTGAGGCGAACGTCGGAAGACGACCGCAGGGAGTCTTCCGGAACAAGCACGCCGACCGCAAGGGAGGCGCGCGCAGCGAGGC
>CAZATR010000041.1:0-16815 GCA_964488035.1 uncultured Natronomonas sp. | reverse complement strand
CGCCGAGGATCGGGTGGATGGCGCGGAACGGGCCGCCGCGGGCGAAGTTGCCCGCGAGCGTCGCCAGCGCCGGGATGGCCATCGGGCGATCGCGGCGGGTCTCGTACAGCGAGGCCTCCGCCCGCAGCGTCCGGACGTACGACTGGGCGCCGCCCACGCTGCCGACGAGGGTCAGCGCGGCCGTCGGGTGGATCCGCTCGACCTTCTGGACGTCCTTGTTGGAGACGAACCGGCCGCCGAGCGACGCGCGCATGTCGGTCGCGATGACGACGCCCCCGGCGGTCGCGATGCCGACGGTCGTCGTCCCGGTCTTGTTGACGCTCTCGTCGTCGACACCGCCGACCTCGTCGAAGCCGCCGAGTTCGGGCTCGTACGGCGAGCGGTCACGGGACGACGGGCTATCGACGGACAGCGGGCGGTCACTCATCGTCGGCCCCCTCGACGTCGGTCAGGTGGGACGCGATGACGTCGCGGTCGAGCGTCTCGAAGGATTCCGTCTCGACGTCGACGGTCGCGAGTTCGACGCCACCGGCGGCGAGGTCCTCGTTGGTGGCCGCCAGTCCCTCGAGGGCGAGGTCGATGCCGGCCGCCAGGTCCATGTCCTCGCGGTAGCCGTCCTCCAGGACGCCCTGGATGGTCTCGCGGTCCCCGCCGACGGCGGTCGCCTGCCACTCGTACGGCGTCCCCGAGGGGTCGGTCTCGAACAGCCGCGGGCGGCCGTCGACGACGCCGCCGACGAGCAGCGCGACGCCGAACGGGCGGGCGCCGCCGGTCTGGGTGTACTCCTGGATGTTGTCGGTGACGGCCTTCGTCAGCGTCTCGACGTCGACGGGATCGCCGTAGCGGAGGTGCTCGGTCTGGGCCCGCCGGCGGGCGAAGTCCACGAGCTTCCGCGCGTCGGCGACGTGGCCGGCGCTGGCGAGGCCGACGTGGTCGTCGGCCTTGTGGAGTTTCTCGACGGACGACCGCTCCATGAGCGGCGACCGGACCCGGCGGACGGCGCCGAGCACGACGCCGTCGGGCGTCCGGACGCCGACGCTCGCGGTGCCGCGGGCGACCGCCTCCCGGGCGTACTCGACCTGGTAGAGCCGTCCGTCCGGGGAGAAGATGGTGATCCCCCGGTCGTACGCTTGCTGCTGTGATTGTCCTTGCATGGTGTGGGTGGCCCCGGTGGCCTTCACCCCGGGTTAGTGACCCCCACGTATACGTTTCGTATCAGTGGCCAGCGTTGCCTCCAGTTCGGCCGAGCCACAGGAGTCTTTCGGCCGCGGCCATCCGGGGCGGCCACCCGGACGGGCGCCGGCCGCCGTCACCCGCGGTAGCGGAAGGCGACGACGGTCCTGACGCCGTCGGCGCCCTCGACGGCCTCGGTCGAGACGTCGACGCCGACGACGCCGTCGCCGGCGGCCTCGATGGTGATCTCCCGGAGGGCGGCGGCGTCGGCCCGCTCCTCGAGCAGTTCGACGCGGTACCGGTCCCGGTTCGTGCTCACGGTGGCGACCTCGTACCCGTCGTCCTCGAACGCGTCACGGACGGCGTCGGCGATCTCCGACATGGCGGTGCCGTACCACCGCCGGGCCGATAAGCGTTCAGGCCGGTGCCGACGGCCGGCGCTCCGGCCAGCCCGGAGGACGGTCCGCCCGATCGGGTCGGCGGGTCACTCCTCGGTGTCGTCGAACGGCGACCCGGCGGCGTCGGGTTCGTGGCCGGTGAGCGAGACGATGTTCTCCCGGCCGACGCGGAGCTTCGAGATCCGCTCGGCCTCCTCCATGTCCGACAACAGCATCGACACCTTCGACTTCGACCAGTCGGTCGCCTCGACGATGTCGACCTGTTTCATCCGGCCGCCGTTGTCCTCGATGAGGTCGATCACGCGCTCCTCGTCCGAGAGGAGTTCCTCCTCCGGCACCCCGACCGCCGACGCCTCCGCGCCCGCCCCGCTGCCGCCGCCGGCGTCGTCGGCCGACCCCGCGGAAGCGCCGCCGTCGCTCGACGGCGGGAGGACGCCGCTCCGGTAGGCGACGGCCGCGGCCGCACCGAGCACGAGGACGACCAGCAGTGCTCCCACCGGGAGCAGGAGGCCGGGAGTGTCACCGGCGTTGCCGCTCCCGGCGGTGGGCGTCGCGGTCGCTCCCGTGGTCGGGCCCCGGGTCGTGAAGACGGCGCGGGGCCGCCGGTCGCCGAAGGACTTCTCGCCGCGCCAGGTGACGGACTCGCTGTCGGCGAGGCTGTCGCCGGAGACGATACGGTCGGCGTCGTCGGGTTCGGCCGACACGAAGGTGAGGTTCGGGCCGGTGGCGTAGAGCAGCTCCTGGTCCGGCCCGATGTAGAGGCCGCCGCGGAAGACGTCGCCGGCCTCGACGCGACCCTCGCTCGT
This sequence comes from uncultured Natronomonas sp., assembly GCA_964488035.1. Taxonomy (GTDB): domain Archaea; phylum Halobacteriota; class Halobacteria; order Halobacteriales; family Haloarculaceae; genus Natronomonas. Next base: position 14,438 of record CAZATR010000041.1, on the reverse strand, counting down.
CACGACGGCGAAGCCCGTCCAGCGGAAGGACATCTCGACGACGCCGAGCGATCGGGTCTGCGGGTCCAGGCCCTCGGTGCGGGCGTCGCGTCGGAAGTTCGTCGCGGTCATCTCGCGGCCGGTGGCCGCGGTGCCGTTGTCGGTCAGCCACCGGGCGCGCCGTCGGAAGTTGACGAACAGCTCGGTCTCGTTCCCGTTGAACTCAGCCGCGAAGGCCTCGAAGTCCTGCCGTTCCGAGTCGTTGAGCGACTTCTCGTGGCGGAACAGCCACTCGGCGGAGCCGTTCTCGTAGACCGTGATGCGGAACGAGGTCCGGTCGGCCTCGAAGCCCTGGAGGGTACCGACCGCCGGCGGCGCGGCGGACGGAGCGTCGTCGGCCACGGCGACGGTCCCGGCGGCCGGCGGCGGTGCGGCCACGCCGTCGCTCGCCGGGGTCGTCCCGGGGAAGGCCGCGGTCGCGCTCGCGGGGGCCGTCGTCGCGAGGACGGTCGCCGGCGCGGCCAGCGACAGGGACAGGACGACGGCGAGGAGGACGGCGACGCGTCGCCCCGTGTGCCACCGGTCCATCGGTACCGGACCCTCTACCTCGAAATTATAAAATCCCTGTGGCTTGCCGCCTCCGGCCGGGCTGCCGTGCCGCGAGCGGCGGTCGGGCTAAGGGGCTGGACGACGTACGGTCTCCATGGCCGACACGGAGCCGGACTGCGTGTTCTGTGACATCGCGGCCGGGCGGGCCGAGGCCCACCGCATCCACGGAACGGACGACGTCGTCGCGTTCCTCGACGTCAACCCCGCCGTCGAGGGCCACACCCTCGTCGCGCCGCGGACGCACGTCGAGGACATCGTGCTCGCGGAACCGGAGCTGTCGCTGTCGGTGTTCCGGGCGGTCCGCGCCGTCGCCGGGGCGCTCGAGGCGGTGCTCGGCGTCGACGCCCACACCGTCGTCCACACCTCGGGCTCGCTCGTGGGGTCCGTCGACCACGCGCACGTCCACGTGCTCCCGCGGACCCCCGACGACGGCGTGTCGCTGGGGCTGACCCGTCGGGAGCTGGACCCCGATCGCGGGGCGGCGCTGGCCGACCGGCTGCGGGCCGCGGTGTGACTACTCGGGGCGGGCGGCCGACAGCAGTTCGACCGGGTGGGCCGGATCACGGGCGTCCTCGCGGTCGGCGAGCTGCGTCCGGCAGGAGGCGCCGGGGGCGACCGGGCGGCCGCCGGCGGCGTCGACCTGCTCGAACAGCAGCCGCCCGATGGCGCGGCTCATCGAGTAGTGCTCGGCCTCGTAGCCGAACGCGCCCGCCATCCCGCAACAGGTCGAGTCCAGCGGCTCGACGGCGTAGCCCGCCCGGCGGAGCACCCCGACGGCGTGGTGGTCCCGCTTCGTCGCCTGCTGGTGGCAGTGGCCGTGGTAGGTCACCGGGGCCGCGTCGGTCGGGGGCTCGAACGCGACGCGCTCGTCGAGCCGCCGGTCGTCGAGGTACTCGCAGACGCCGAAGGTGTACTCGGCGAGCAGCTCGACCCCCGTCGCGTCCGGCAGGAGGTCGGCGTAGTCGGACTGGATCATGACCGCCTCGGAGGGCTCGACGAGGACGACATCCCAGCCCGCCTCGACCCAGGGGTCCAGCTCGGTGACTACGTCGCGGGCCCGGGCCGCGGCCAGGTCCAGGAAGCCCGTCGAGTACGCCGCGCGGCCCAGGGGACCGGCGTCGGCGACCCGGACGTGGACGTCGGCCGCCTCCAGCACTCGGACGGCCGCCTTCGCGACGGCGGGCTCGGTGTAGTTCGTGAAGGCGTCCGGGACGAGCAGGGCCCGGGCCGCGGCGTCGGCCTCGGGGACGCCCGGCCCCCGGGCCTCGAACCAGTCGACGAACGGCTCGCGGGCGAACGTCGGGAGCGCCCGGTCGCGGGCGATACCGAGGGTCCGCTCCATGAGCGCACGAGCGGCCGGCCGGCCGGCGAGCCAGTTCGACAGCGGCGCGAGGCGGCTCCCGAGCCGGGCGGTCCACTCGACGTTGGCGAACAGCCGGTCCCGGAGCGTCGAGCCGTGGCGCTGGTGGCGTTCGTGGGTGAGCTCGGCCTTCAGCTTCGCGAGGTCTACCTCGCTCGGGCAGTCGTTCACACAGCCCTTGCAGCCGATACAGAGATCCAACACCTCGGCCGCGAACTCGTCGCCGGCGGCCTCGACGTCGAGGCGGCCGCTCATCGCCGCCCGGAGGGCGTTCGCCCGACCGCGGGTGGAGAGGACCTCCTCGTCGGCGGCGCGGTAGGTCGGACACATCACGTCGCCGGTCGTCTCCTGGGGACCGCGGCAGCCGCCGCAGCCGTGACAGAGCTCGACCATCCCCTGGAAACCGTTGTCGTTGTCCCAGGACAGCGTCGGCTCGAATCCCGCGTCGAACGCGTAGTCGGGGTCGAACCGGAGGTCCTCGGTCAGCGCGACGTCGCCACAGACCTGGCCGGGGTTCAACAGTCCTTCGGGGTCGAACGCCGATTTCACGTCGCGGAACAGCTCGACGACGGCGTCGCCGTACAGCTTCCGGTTCCACTGGGTGCGCGCGCGGCCGTCGCCGTGCTCGCCGGAGACGCTGCCCTCGTACTCGAGCACGAGGTTGGTCGCGCCCTCGGCGATCGCTTCCATCGTCTCGACGCCCTCGAGGGTCTTCGTGTCGATCAGGGGTCGGATGTGGAGACAGCCCGGGCCGGCGTGGGCGTAGAAGCTCGCGAACGTGTCGTTGTCCGCGAGCAGCGCCCGGAAGTCGGCGACGTACTCGGGGAGGTGTTCGGGCGGGACGGCGGTGTCCTCGATGAAGCTGACGTGCTTCGCGTCGGTCGTCCGGCCGAGCAGGATCGGGAGCCCCGACTTCCGGAGCTTCCAGAACCGGGCCCGGTCCGCGTCGGCGTGGGCTTCGGCCGCGTGGCACGCCCGGACGGGCGCGCCGGTCGCGTGAGGGTCCTCGGGCTCGACCGTCGTCGCCGTCCCGGGCTGGCGGTCGGAAAGCAGTTCGGCGACCTGGCGCCGACCGTCGGCGTCGTCGGTGGCGTAGAACTCGACGAGCAGGACGCTACCGGTGCCCTCGGGCACGGTCGCGTCGACCAGGTCGCCGAACTCGGAGGTCTCCCGTGCGAGATCCAGCAACACGTCGTCCAGGACCTCGACCGCGGCGGGATCGAAGGCGAGGATGGGCTCGACGTCCGACAGCGCGTCGAGCAGGTCCTCGTAGGCCAGAAGCGCCATGGCCTTCGTCTCCGGGACGGGTTCGAGGCCGACGGTGGCCTCGGTGACGACGCCGAGGGTGCCCTCGCTGCCCGCGAGGACGCGGGCGAGGTTGACGGTGTCGCGGTCGCCCGCCCGGACGGCCTCGTACTCCTCGACGAGCCGGTCGAGGTTGTAGCCGGAGACGTTCCGCTTCAGCTCGGGGTAGGCCTGACGGATGGCGGTCGCCGAGGACTCGACGACGTCGAGCAGCGCGGCGTAGATGCGGCCGACGCGATCCCCCTCGGCCGCCCGATCCCGCCACGCCTCGAGGGTGATCGGGCCGAACCGGTGGACCGTCCCGTCGGAGAGGACGACCTCGAGGTCCTCGAGGTAGGCGTCGGTCTTTCCGTAGACGAGCGAGTGGCTGCCCGTGGAGTCGTTGCCGACGGCGCCGCCCAGGGCGCTCTTGTCGCCCCACGCGGGGTCGGGCGCGAACTTCAGCCCGTGGTCGGCGAGCGCGGCGTCGAGGTCGCCCAGGAGGATGCCGGGTTCGGCGGTCGCGGTCCGGCCCGCCGGGTCGACCGACAGCAGCGCGTCCATGTGGGTCGTGAAGTCCAGGACGACGGCCTCGTTGACCGTCTGGCCGGCCAGCGAGGTGCCGCCGCCGCGGGGCAGCACCGGGATCGACCGCTCGTGGCAGTACGCGACGGTCGCCACGACGTCGTCGGTGTCCGTGGGGAACACGACGCCGATGGGCGTCACCTCGTAGGCCGACGCGTCGGTCGCGTACAGCGTCCGGGTGTACTCGTCGAACCGGACCTCGCCGTCCACCAGGCGCTCGAGGTCCTCGACCAGCCCCGGCCGGTCGACGTCGCCGCCGGTGTAGTCGTAGTCGGCCCGTCCGTCGGCCGCCGGATCCGCCTGCTCGTCCGGTGGGATCGACTCGTCCTGCGGGCCCGGGTCGTCCTCGGACTGACCTGGGTCGTTCGACGGGTCCGGGCCGCCCTCCGTCGCCATACCACCACTACCGCCGGGCGGGGCTAAAATCCCCGTCCCGGTCACCGGCGGTGGCGCTCGGACCGACCGATCGATTCGACCCAGCCTGCGCCGGCTACCGACGGTAGGTGACGAACGCCAGCTCGCCCTCGGTTTCCCGGTCGACTTCCGTCCACCCCTCGTCGATCTCGGGGAAACGGGTGTCGCCGTCGGGCGACTCGGGGATCTCCGTGATCCGGAGCTCGTCGGCGCGGTCGAAGAACCCCTCGTAGACGCTGGCCCCGCCGACGACGTAGACGGCGTCGCGGTCGGCGTCGAGTGCGTCCGCGGCGGCCTCGAGTGCCGCGTCGAGGCCGTCGGCGTGGACGGCGCCGTCGGGCAGCTCGAGGTCCTCGCGTCGGGAGAGCACGACGTTGGTCCGGCCGGGCAGCGGGCCGCCGAGGCGGTCGGCGATGGACTCGTAGGTCCGACGGCCCATCACGACCGGGTGGCCCATCGTCGTCTCCTTGAATCGCCTGAGGTCCCCGGGGTAGTGCCACGGCATCCCGCCGTCGGCGCCGATGACGCCGTTCTCGGCGACGGCGGCGACGAGGACGACCCGCATCGTTACTCCGCGACCGCGAACTCGAGGCCCGGCGCCGGGTCGTAGTCGTGGAGCCGGACGTCGTCGTATTCGAGTTCGTCCAGCGGCCGGTCGGCGACCTCGATCCGGGGCCGGTCGCGGGGCGCGCGGGAGAGCTGCGTCAGCAGGCCGGGGACGTGGTCGTAGCCCTCGTCGCCGGGCTCGGGCGGCGCGGCGTCCTCGAGCCACGCGCGGACCTCGGCGTAGTCCTCGCGGGCATCGACATCGGCCAGGCGGGCCTGCAGTTCGGGCAGGGTGGCGGCGTACCACTCGCCGCGGTCGCCCTCGCCGCAGTAGACGTGGGCGTCGACGATGGTGTGGCCGAACGAGCCGACCTCGAAGTCGGTACGGTTGGCGACGGCGTGGGCGAGCAGCGAGTACGCCGCGAGGTTGAACGGCACCCCGAGGGCGACGTCGCCGGAGCGCTGGGTGAGGTGGACGTTCAGCCGGTCGCCCTGGACGTTGAACACGAAGGTGTAGTGACACGGCGGCAGCGTCGAGACGGCGGCGTTGGCGGGGTGCCAGGCGTTCACCACCATCCGTCGCGAGCGGGGGTTCTCCCGGAGGGTGTCGAGCACGTACCGGATCTGGTCGAAAACCAGTCGGTCGATCCCGTCGGCGGCCGTCTCCGTCTCGGTCCACCGGTGGGCGTCGTCCGGCCAGCTCTCGCCGGGCAGCCGACCCGGGTCGTCCGGCACCGGGAACCGCCGCCAGAACCGCCCGTAGGCGGTGTCCAGCATGCCGTCGTCGTCGGCCCAGGCGTCCCAGATCTTCGTCTCCTCCCGGAGATCGCGGATGTGTGCCTCCCCGGAGAGGTACCACAGCAGTTCGTGGATGAGCGAGTTCCAGCGGTAGCCGTCCATCTTCTTCGTCGTCAAAAGCGGGAAGCCCTCGCCGAGGTCGACCTCGTAGTGGTGGGAGAACGACGCGACGGTGTCGACGCCGGTCCGGTTCGGCTTGTACGTCCCGCCGGCGAGGACGTCGGAGACGAGGTCGTGGTACTGGCGCATCGACTGTGTGGCGGTGGGAGTCGGCGGGGTTTAGAGCTACCGGATAGCGGCATCGCCGGAGCGGCCGTGACCGGCCGTTCCGGTCGGGATCGACCCGCCGCCGAAACGAATTTCTGCGGTCGCGTCGTCGCAACGACGATGCCCTCCGAGAGTACGGTCGACCGGGTCGTGCCGGTCCTCGTCGGTATCGTGGCCGTGGTCATCCTCCTCTACAGCGTCCTCGTCGTCCAGCGGCTCTTGCTGGGCGTCATCACCGCCGCCATCCCCGTGCTCGGCTACGTCCTCTGGCACGCTGCCAGGGCCGACACCCCGGGTACTCGGGGAGAGGGGTCCGCCGGAGCTCGGGAAGCCGGGGCCGGGCGAGGCCATGCGGCGATCGAGAGACGGGCGACGGTCGGCCTGGTCCTGGTCGCCACCCTGGTGTTCGGCTACAGTCTCCTGGTCGTCCAGCGTCTCCTCCTGGGCGTCATCGCGACGACCCTCCTGGTCTGTGCCTTCTACGCGTGGCGGATCGCCCGGACGCTGGAACGGCTCGCGGCGAACGTGGAGGACGGCGGCCCCGACCCGGCGTTCGTCCCCGACGAAAACGCCCGGGAGAGATCGGACGACGAGTAACCCGCCGGCCCGACCCGCCCGTCGGTACTACCGTCGACCGAGCATCCGGACGACGATCTGGAGCACGTGGATGAACACGCCGGTGAACGCGACGTAGATGCCGAGCGCGTGCACAAGCGATCGGTCCGGCGAGTAGTCGGCGCGGACCTTCCAGATCTCGTAGCCCAGCCGGAGCGTGAAGCCGGCGAAGATGAAGAGGAACCCGCCGACGAGGACGACCGGGACGAACGTGCCGACGAGCACGAGCACGGCGCCGACGACGAACGCCCCGAGGGACCACCGGTTCCAGTGGGAATAGTCCCCGCCACGGAGGTAGACGTAGGCCGCGATACCGGTCGTCATCGCGACGGTGACGACGAGCGTGACGGCCAGCGCCAGGACGCGGCTGCCGGCGGCGAGGACGACGAGGATGCCGCCGCCGAGCACGCCGTAGGTCGCCTCCAGGATCGCGGTGCCGGCGTAGGCCATCGCCATCTCGTTGTTCCGGAGGCCGCGGTCGGCGAGGTAGTTGCCGGCGGTCAGTGCCCCGCCGAAGACCAGCAGGCCGACGATGGGCGTGCCGAAGGCGACGCTGGAGAGCGCCGCGAGCGGCGTCATCGCCACCAGGTACATCAGCAGGACGTTGACGGCGACGAGCGCCGCCGCCGGGAGCCCGACGGCCCGGAACTTCGGGTGGGCGGTCGCGCCGCGGGTCGGATGTCGCTGTGCCATGTCGGACCGGTCGTCGCTCGGCGAGTATATATCGTTCGTCCGAAACGATTATTTAAGGCTGGCGGCCGTAGGGGTCCGTCATGGAGTTCGAGACCACCGGTACGGAGGCGGTCGACAGCGTGGTGCCCGAGGAGTACGGTGGCATGTGGTTCTTCCGGGAGCCGCTGGGATGTGAGAACCTCGGCGTCACCATCCTCGAGCTGGAACCCGGCGGGAAGGGGAAAGCCCACGACCACGCCGGCGACGGCCAGGAGGAGGTCTACGTGGTCGTGGACGGCGAGCTGACGGTCCAGCTGGGCGGCGGCGAGGAGACCCCGCCGGACGCCGAGGTGACGCTCGCCGTCGGCGAGGCGGTCCGTGTCGGGGCCGAGACCCGGCGGCAGCTGCACAACCACGGCGACGGGACCGTCCGGGTCGTCATCGCCGGCGCGCCGTGACCGGTCGGCCGGGGCAGCCGGCCGGGGCAGCCGGCCGCGGCAGGACCCGGTTTCATGTCGGTGGCCGGCGAGGGCGTTCCCATGTACCTCGGTGACGCCACCTGGCCGGAGGCCGGCGACCACCTCGCCGACGGCGCCCTCGCGCTGGTCCCGCTCGGGTCGACCGAACAGCACGGGCCGCACCTCCCGCTCGCGACGGATCACCTCATCGCCGAGGCGCTGGCCCGCGAGGCGGCCGAGCGGGCCGAGGTGCTCTGTACGCCGACGGTGACCGTCGGCGTCAGTCCCCACCACCGGCAGTTCCACGGGACGCTGTCGGTCGACGCGCCCGCGTTCCGGGACTACGTCGAGTCGCTCTCCCGGAGCCTCGCCGACCAGGGCGTCGACCGCATGGTCTACGTGAACGCCCACGGGGGCAACGTCGAGCACCTCCGTGAGGTCGGTCGGCGGCTCCACGCCGACGGGACGGCCTACGCCATCGAGTGGATGTGGAACGAGTCGATCCCGGAACTGGTCGACGAGCTGTTCGAGCGCAACGGACCCCACGCCGGGCCGAAGGAGACCGCGATGGTGTGGCACATCGCCGACGCCGTCCGGGAGGACGAGCTCGGCGCCGCCCGCGACGGCGGGCTGGTCGAGGTCGACGAGTCGGCCATCCGGCGGCACGGCGCCCGCACGTTCTTCGATTCGATCGAGAACAGCGACAACGGCGCCTTCGGCGATCCGACCGACGCCTCCGCCGAGACGGGTCGACAACTCTTCGAGGCCGCGACCGACCAGCTCGTCGCACTCTGCGAGTGGCTCACCGCCCAGCCGTGGGACGCACTCGCGCCCCACGAGCACGTCCGCGAGCGAGAGGCCACGTAGCACACCTGCGGGTGCTCGGAAAGCGACAGGGCAAAGTGGGAGCCCCTCGGCAATCGAGCCATGACCGAGGATCACGACGACCACGAGGAACCCGGGGACGACGAGGGCCGGACGACGGCTCCGCAGAGCGAGTACACGGCCCGCGACGTCGCGTTCGGCGCCGTCGTCGCCGCCGTCGGGCTGCTCGTCACGTTCGGCGTCCCGCTGCTTCTGGCGTAGCCCGGCCGCCGCACCGCGTGGATTCGCGGCGCGGACGAGCGTCGCAGCCGGCGTCAGGCTAGCACGAGGAGCACCAGCTGCATCGGTATCGCGGCGGCGATGGGGATGGTGAGGTTGTCGTCGATCACGTAGCCGCCGATCGTGGGCTTGACGCCGTCGGCCAGCGTCGCGCCGAGCGCGCCGGCGACCGCCGCGATGGGACCCACGAACGGGTAGGCCAGCGCGAGGCTGACCGCGAACATCCCGACGAGGACGCGGGGCCGCTTGACCGTGCGGAGTTCGCCCGACGAGAGGACGCCGCTGACGGGGTCGCCGAGCGTGAGCATGAACAGCGCCGGGACGGCGATCCGGGGGTCGAACGCGAGCACGACGACGGTGCCGCTGAGGACGTAGAGGGCGTATCCGGCGACCTTCTCCTGCTCGTACTCTCGGGTGAGGTGATCGTATATCGGGTGCTCGATGGTGCCGGACAGCCGGGCGGCCTCCAGCGCCGCGGCCAGCAGGAGTCCGAGGACGGCGACCGTCTGGACCACGCGCCAGGTGACGAGGCCGGACTCCAGGACGTGCCGGTCGAGGAGGTAGGCGCCCGGGATCGACGCCCCGGAGGCGTGGACCAGCCGGCGCCCCAGTTCGTCGGACATGGGGGCACCTCCTCGCCGGGGGTACAAATGTCCCGTCCTTTCAGGCTCGCCACACGTCGGCCGCCGCACGACCGGCCGAGCGCGGCGCGGGCGGGAACGCGTCTGGGACGTCGGCTCTGTCCGTCGGCGGTCAGTCCAGTGCCTCGTCGATGGTCGACCGGAGTTCGGCGACGTCCCCGGCGGTGTAGACGAGGTCGGTGTCGCCGACGGTGCACTCGAGCCCGCCGGAGTCGGTCGCCTCGCCGACGTGCTCGACGGGCGCGACGCCCTCGAAGCGGTCCCGGACGGCGTCGGGATCGGCCGTCTCGACGGCGACCCGGCCGACGGCCTCCGAGAACAGCGACTCGAGGGCCGACGGGTCGGCGGGCAGCGTCACGTCGGCGCCGGCGTCGGCGACCATCTCGGCGAGGGTGACGGCGAGGCCACCGTGTCCCACGTCGTGGGTCGACAGCGTCGTCTCGTGGTCCGCGACGTCGGCGACGGCCGCGACGAGTGCCGCCGGATCCTCGGGCAGCGCCGGGAACCGGTCGCGCCCGCCGTGGGCGGCGAGCAGTTCGGAGCCGCCGAGCCGCCGCGAACCGTCGCCGTCCGCACCGCCGACGACGAGCAGCTCCCCCGCCCCGTCGAGCGCCGCCGTCGGGGCGTCGTACCCCTGTCTGGTCCCCGTCATCGCCAGCGTCGGCGTCGGCGGGATGGGGCCGGCCGGCGAGTCGTTGTACAGCGAGACGTTGCCGCCGACGACGGGTACCGAGAGCGCGCGGCACATGTCGGCGAGGCCGTCGACGATGGCGGCGAACCCGCCGTAGACGTCGGGCTTCTCGGGGTTGCCGCCGTTGAGACAGTCGACGGCCGCGAGCGGGGTCGCACCCTTGGCGGCGAGGTTCGTGGCGTTCTCCAGGGCGACCGCGCGGGCGCCGTCGTAGGGCGCAACCGCGGTCCAGTTGGGATCTGCACCCGCCGTGAACGCCAGCCCGACGCCGGTCTCGCGGTCCGAGTAGTCGCGGTCGGCGTCGTCGGCAGCGCCGGCCTCGCGGATCGCCATGATGGCGGCGTCGTCGCCGGGTTCCATCGCGGTCCGGGTGCCGACCTCGTGGTCGTACTGGCGGTACACCCAGGCCTTCGAGGCCGTGTTCGGCGACGCGACGACGGCCTCGAACGCCGCGTCGACGGCGACGTCGGGCAGGTCCCGCGCCGGCGGTTCGGGCTCGACGCGGTCGAGGTCGTTCGTCGGCGCGCCCTCGGCGAGGAAGTCGGCGTCGCAGTCCACGACGGCGTCGCCGTCGAACTCGCAGACGTAGTTGCCCTCGGTGACCTCGCCGATGACCGAACAGCCGAGGTCATACGTCGCCGCGACGTCGACGACGGCGTCGACGTCCTCGGGCCGGACCTCGTAGCACATCCGCTCCTGGGACTCCGCGAGCAGGATCTCCACGGCGTTCATGTTCGGCTCACGCTGGTGGACGGCCTCGAGGTCGATCCGGGCACCGAGGCCGCTCTTCGCGACCATCTCCGAGCTCGCCCCGCCGAGGCCCGCCGCGCCCAGGTCGCGGGCGGCCCGGACGAGGTCGTCGTCGACGAGCTCCTCGTTGGCCTCGATGAGCCGCTTCTCGGCGTAGGGGTCGCCGACCTGGACGGCGGGCCGGTCCTCGGTTTCTGCGTCCTCGTCGAGGTCCTCGCTGGCGAAGGAGGCGCCGCCGAGACCGTCGCGACCGGTGGCGTTCCCGACGAGTACCAGCGCATTGCCCGGGGTCTCGGCCGCGGCGGTGACGAGGCGGTCGGCGTCCGTGAGGCCGACGCAGGCGACGTTCACGAGCGGGTTACCCTCGTAGTCGTCGTGGAACGCGACGCTGCCGGTCACGGTCGGGACGCCGATGCAGTTGCCGTAGTGGGAGATGCCCTCGACGACGCCCTCGAAGAGGTACCGGGAGTGTTCGCGGTCGAAGTCGCCGAAGTAGAGGCTGTCGGCCAGCGCGATGGGGTAGGCGCCCATCGACATCGTGTCTCGGACGATGCCGCCGACGCCGGTCGCGGCGCCGTCGAACGGGTCGACGTAGGAGGGGTGGTTGTGCGACTCGATGCCCATCGTGACGTAAGTGTCGCCGGGCTTCCCGGTCTCGGGGTCCGGGAGCGCGACGACGGCCGCGTCGTCGCCCGGCCCGACGACGACCGACTCACCCTCGCTGTCGAAGGCCGACAACAGCGGGCGCGAGGATCGGTAGGCGCAGTGCTCGCTCCAGAGGTTCTCGAACAGCGCCTCCTCCGCCGCGGTCGGCGCCCGGCCCAGCTCATCGGTGACGAGTTCGCGGTCCGACGGCGAGAGACTCATTCGGGTAGTGCCACCCCGGGACCGAATAAATCGCTTTCCATGTGCCGGGTTCGGCGGTCGCGGAGGCGCGATTCCGGCGGCTCACCGCGTCGACGAGTAACCGGAGCCTTTTCGTCGCGGCGTGGCTACGGGCGTGTGTGCTGTCGGTCGAACTCCACGCCCACTCGTCGCTGTCCTACGACGGCCGGGACTCGGTCGCTCTCCTCCTCGAGCAGGCGGAGGCCGTCGGGCTGGACGCCCTGGCCGTCACGGACCACGACGAGATCGACGCCTCGCTGGAAGCCGCCGCCACCGCCCGCGAGTACGGCCTCGTCGGAATCCCCGGCATGGAGGTCTCCAGCGCCGCCGGTCACGTGCTCGCGCTCGGCGTCGAGGATCTCGTCCCCGCCGGGCTCCCGTTCGAGGAGACCCTCGAGCGGATCCGCGACCGAGGGGGCATCGCGGTCCTGCCGCACCCGTTCCAGTCCTCCCGGCACGGCGTCGCCGCCCACGTCACCCGCGACCAGCTGCGGCTGGCCGACGCCATCGAGGTCTACAACTCCCGCCTGCTGACCGGCCGGGCCAACCGGCAGGCCGAGCGGTTCGCCGAGACCCACGGCCTCCCGATGACCGCCGGGAGCGACGCCCACATCGCCGAGATGGTCGGGCAGGCGGTCACCGAGGTCGACGCGTACCACCGCAGCGCCGAGGGCATCCTCGACGCCATCCGGGAGGGCCGGACCAGCGTCGTCGGCAAGCGGACGCCGTGGTTCATCAGCCTCCAGCAGTTCGGCGGCGGCGTCCGGCGGCGGGTCGCGTCGATGCTGCCGTGGTGATGCAGGGCGCCGACCCCGGGCGCGTCCGCGACGCCGTCGAGTCCGGGAATCCACTCCCGGGAACCGACGGCTTCGCCGGCGCGCTCGAACCGGGCGTGCTCGTCCGTGACGTCCTCGGCCGGTACCCGCTGTTCTCCGAGGCCGGCGACCCGACGACGGACAGCCCCGATCCGGCCGACCTGACCGACCCCGACCCGGTGCCGGCCGGGTGTCGTCGCGACGCCGACGGCGACACCCGCGTCTGGACGCTCCCCGACCCACACCCGGTCGACGACGAACGGGAGGCCGTCGAAGCGGTTCGCGAGGCGGTCTCGACGTCGGTTACGGCCGTAGACGCGGCGCCGGCGGTCGCGTTCTCCGGCGGCGTCGACTCGGGGCTGCTGGCGGCGCGGACCGAGGGCCCGCTGTTCGTCGGCGGCTTCCCCGACAGCGACGACGTCGCGGCCGCCCGGTCGGCCGCCGCCGCCCTCGACCGCGAACTCGAGGTGGTCGAGTTCACCCACGCCGGTCTCGAGGCCGCCGTCCCCGATGTCGTGGCCGCGACCGGCCGCTCGAACCCCATGGACGTCGGCATCGCACTCCCGCTGTATCTCGTCGCCGAGCGAGCGGCCGTCGCGGGCCACGACCGGCTCCTGCTGGGCCAGGGCGCCGACGAGCTGTTCGGCGGCTACGCCAAGGTCGCCAACGCCGCCCAGGACGAGCGCCTCGCGGCCGACACCGTCCGGGGAGCGACCCGGGAGGTCGTCGGGTCGCTGCCCGCCCAGCTCGAACGCGACGTCCTCGCGCTCCGGGCCGCCGGCGTCGAACCCGTCGTCCCCTTCCTCCACGACCGCGTCGTTCGGGCGGCACTCCGGCTGCCCGGGTCGCTGCTGGTCGACGGCGGGGACCGCAAGGTCGCGCTCCGACGAGCGGCCGATGACCTGCCCGACGCGATCCGGCTGCGGGACAAGACGGCGGTTCAGTATGGAAGCGACACGGCTCGCGAACTCGACCGGCTGGCCCGGCAGGCGGGGTTCAAGCGCCGCAGGGACGACCACGTCGGGCACTACATCGACTCGCTGGTGGAGTGAGTGACGGCCAACCCGTTCTGCGGCGGGTTCGCGCGACGGGCCCGGTGGCGCTCACTCGGCCTCGACGGGACAGTACAGCACCGGGACGTCGCCGTTGAGCATGACCTCCTGGGAGACGCTGCCGAAGACGGCCTTCCCGGCGGGCGAGCGCTTCCGGCCGGCCACCGAGATCAGGTCGGCGTCGGTCGCCTCGGCCTGGTCGAGGACCTGGTCGCCGGGGTCGCCGCTGGTCTCCGCGAGGTCGACCTCGATGCCGGCCTCCGAGAGCACCTCCCTGGCGCGGCGTGCGGGGCCGAACTGGCTGACGCTCGCCCCTTCCGTGTTGTCCGTAAAGACGTGGAGGACGGTCACAGAGACGGCCGCGATGCCGAGGTCGGCGATCTCCCGGGCCTGTCGACGCGCGCGATGCTCGTTCTCGTCGACCGCGAGCAGGACGTGGGTCATGCTTCGCTCGCCCGTTGTGTCGCCGGTCCCAAGAGTCCACCCCTCCGGACCGAAACCACCGCACACTTCAAACACGGATGTCAACCCCGGTGTATGACGCCGTTCGAAGTCGGGATCCGTCTCGTCGCCGGCGTGCTGCTCATCCTGGCGAACGGCTTTTTCGTCGCCATCGAGTTCGCGCTCACGCGCGTCCGGCAGTTCTCCGAGGTCCAGTTCGACGAACCCGGGCTCCGCCGCGCCTGGAACATGACCGACGAGCTCGAGATCTACCTCACGAGCTGCCAGGTCGGCATCACCGCCTCCAGCATCGCGGTCGGTATCGTCGCCGAGCCGGCGCTGGCGTCGCTGTTCGAGCCGCTGTTCCACAACACGGCACTGGCCGCCGTCGGCGCCGGCGGGCTGATCGCCTTCGGCATCATCAACCTCGTCCACCTCACGCACGGCGAGCAGACCCCGACCTACCTCGGCG
>CAZATR010000040.1:0-16896 GCA_964488035.1 uncultured Natronomonas sp. | reverse complement strand
CCTATCCCGTGGCGGCGAAGCCGCCACGCACGCCTCGCCCTTTCAGTCCACCAGGAGCCCGAAAGTCTGGCCGTGGCGTGCGCGCGTCGACCGCCGCGAGCACTTGCGAGCGGCGGTCGACAAAGCTGCGCGCGAGGGACGCCCGCCCGAGCGGAGCGACGGGCGGGCGTCGGCTGGGGAGGACCGAGGTGCGGTCGCGGGGCGGTGCCTGGTGGACTCGAAGGGCGAGGCCGGGTCGAGCCCGCCCGGCCGACGCAAGCACCGCAGCGCAAGCGAGGCGCGCAGCGAGGCCCGGCGGGTCGAGCCGGCCGAGGGCTTCGGACGAGACACTTTGTTTCAAGAAACCCATCGACAAACCACCTGTAACAACCACTCCTTACACCGACCGATCGGTCATCGGAAACGTGAGAATCGGAGAAGACGGGATACCTCCAGCGGCGTTTACCGGTTCCGGCCGAGGGATTCGTGGCTGGTGACCCAGTCGGACGCCGAGATGGCGGCGCCGAGCGAGATCTCGCCGGCGAGGACGGTCGCGGCGGCGATCTCGGCGAACTTGTTGACGTTGCCGGGGCCGTCGCAGTCCAGCATCGCGAGACACTCCTGCTGGGTCGCCATCCCGGTGCCGCCGCCGTAGGTGGCGACGATGAGCGACGGGATGGTGACGGAGATGTGCAGGGAGTTGTCGTCGAGCAGCGTCGTGTTCACGATGGCGGCGTGGGACTCGGCGACGTTGGCCTCGTCCTGGCCGCAGGCGATGAACAGCGACGCCAGCCCGTTTGCGGGGTGGGCGCCGTTGGTCTGGCCGTCGACCATCAGCGCGCCCAGCGTCGCGATCTTGCCGTGGTGGTCAAGGCTCTCCGGTTCCGCGCCGAGGTGGTGGATGCAGGTGTCCTCGTCGAGCGTGACCTCGGCGGTGACGCGCTTGCCACGGGTCATCATGGTGTTGACCGCGGAGGCCTTCTTGTCGGTCGAGGTGTTGCCGTCGAGGTAGAAGTTCTCGACGTAGCCCGGGTACTCCTGGAGGATCCAGTTGCAGGCCGCGAAGGTCGCCTTCCCGACCATGTTCTGGCCGGCGGCGTCGCCCGTCCGGTAGCCGAACCGGAGGTGGGCGAAGTTGTTCGTCATGTAGTCCTCGATCGTGATGAGTTCGGCGACGCTGGAGGTCTCCTCGGCCTTCTCCTTGATCGTGTCGTAGTGGTCGAACACCCAGTCGCGGAAGTCCCGCGCCTTGCGGGCGTCCTCGAAGACGAAGACGGGCGCGCGGTTCATCTTGTCGTCGGTCACCGTCGCCGTCGCGCCGCCGGCCATGTTGATCGCCTTCATCCCGCGGCTGTAGGAGGCGACGAGCGTCCCCTCGGTTGTCGCCAGCGGGATCGGGTAGTAGCCGTCGGCGTGCTCGCCGTCGACCTTCACGGGGCCGGCGAGGCCGAGCGGCATCTGGGCGACGCCGATGAAGTTCTCGACGTTGCCCTCGCCGCGGGCGGCGTCGAACGAGAACTCGGGGACGTGCTCCAGCTCCACGCCCGTCTCCTCGGCGATGTACTCGTGCCGCATCTCGATGGCCTCCTGGCTGTAGTTGTCCTCCTCGTCCCGCGGGATCGACGGCAGCTGGCCCTCGTCGCGGATCGTGTCGTCGATCTCCAGGGAGAGCTCCCCGAACGGCTTGGCCGTGAACTCGATGGAGATGTCGTGGTCGCCGGACGGGATGTCCATGTCCTCGACGATGACGGTGACCGTCCGACCGACCGGGAACTGGATCGGGTCGTTGTCGCCGACCTGGTCCAGCCGGAACGTCTCGCCGTCGGCCGTCTCCAGGAGGACCCGCTCCGGGTCGATCCGCTGGCCGTTGATCACGAGCTCGTTGATGCCGGCGAACTTCGCGTCCTGGAGGCGGTTCTTCACCTCGAACTCCACGCCGCGGTCGGTGTCCTGGAGGCTCCCGTAGGTGTAGAGCCGCTTCAGGACCTTGTCGGGGATGTCGAGCGAGACGAACCCGCCCCCGCCGACGAGGTTCGCGTAGACGCGCTTCAGAATACCGCCGTCTGGAGTTGGGATGACCATCCGTGCCCCACCCTCTTCGCTAACGGGTAAAAAGATTGTGTAGAAACCGTTTTACCACCTAAATGAAGGAATTCTGCCACCAGCGCACCGTCGCATAAACCCCCGGAGTTGTCGGTTCCTCGGCACAATCGACCCGGAACGGCCACTACCTATCAAGAAACGAATGCATGGCGTCGCGCTGCTCGTCCGTGCCGAACAGCTCGCCCCAGAGCCGCCGCTGGAACCCGACGTCGGCCGCCCGCTCGCGCCAGGCGTACTCGAAGGCCTCCTTGGCCGCATGCAGCGCGAACGTCGGCTGGTCGGCGAGGTCCCCGGCCAGCCCGTGGGCGTAGTCGTTTACCTCGTCGTGGGCGATGACGTCGCCGACCAGGTCGAGTTCGTAGGCGTCCTGGGCGTCCAGCCGCTCGGCGAAGAACACCAGCCGCCGGGCGGTCTCGTCGCCGACGAGCCGCACGAGTTTCCGGACGCCGCCCCAGACCGGGACGACCGCCAGGTCCAGCTCCGTGTGGCCGAGCACCGCCCGCTCGCTCGCGACGCGGAGGTCGCAGTTCAGCGCCAGCTCCCAGCCGCCGCCCAGGCAGTAGCCGTTGATGGCGGCGACGGTCGGCGCCGGGAACGCCGACAGCGCCGACGTGACCCGCTGGGCCGTCTCCACGTAGGCGTCGGCCTCGGGGACGGAGGCGTCGGCGAGTTCCCTGACGTCGGCGCCGACGGAGAACGATTCCTCGCCGGCGCCCGTGAGGACCAGGGCCGCCACGTCGTCGGTCCGGGCGTCGGCGAGTGCGCTCTCCAGCGCCGCCAGCGTCCCCGAGTCCAGGGCGTTGTGCCGGTCGGGGCGGTCGATGGTCACCGTCCCGACGCCGTCGTCCGTGTCGAGCCGTACCGTGCTCATGGCGGAGCCCACGGCGGCCGAGACCATAAGGGCCGGTGGCGGCCCACGCAATCGGTCCCGGTGGCGGGCGGCGACTGCCGCCGGAGTCCCCGGCCAGAGGCCTGCTCCACTACAGCCCGAGCCCTGACGGCCCGAGGTCGGTCAGGTCGGAGGCGAGCGAGCCGATGGCGTCCAGCGAGTCGTCGACCGGCCCCAGCCGCTCGTCCAGCATCGCCTCCAGGTCGCGGATCGGCGTGGTCTCGAGGGTCTCCGTCGAGAGGTCCTCGATGACGGCGAGTTCGCGCTCGAGGCGGTCTGGCATCGCGGCCGCCTGCACCGCCTCCGGCAGGAGGTCCAGGCCGAGTTCGTCCTCGCCGGGCGTGGCCGGGGTCGGATAGCCGGGGCGGTTCGGCGGCCCGCCCGGCCGGTACTCCCGCGGCGGCGCCCCGGACGTGGCACCGTGGGGACCGTACGGCGTCGGGTAGATCCAGGCGTGCATCATCGGTGCGGTGTAGCAGGGCAGCGTCAGGTCGCCCGGCTCCCCGGACGTGTACTGGGACTCGTGGACCTGTCGGTAGTACCACCAGGCGAACCGGCCCGGGAGGCCGTCGTGGGGGTGGAACGGGAAGCACTCGCCGCAGTCGTTCTCGTAGCCCCAGGCGTCGCGGACCTCCATCATGCCGGCCGCCTCGTCGCGCCAGTGGGGGTCGCCGTCCTCGGTGGCGACGTACATCGGGCCGAGCGGCTTCCACCACTGGTTGTCGAGGATGACCGAATCGGGCCGCCACGGGGTCGGCTCGTAGTTCCCGTCCCCGATGAACCGGGGGTTCAGCCAGTGGGAGACCCCGTCGTAGCCCGGCCCGGGGAGCGCGACGTCGAAGTAGGGGATGTAGCCGAGCGCGATGAGGCTCCCCGGGTTGTTGTAGGCCGGCGAGGTGAGCGCCTCGCGGGACGCCTCGATGACGTCGATGGTCGCCTGCGGCCAGTCGGTACAGTCCGGCCACGCCGCCTCGGTGCAGGGGTCGCCGCCGTGCTCCTCGTGGCACGCCTCGGGTTCGGAGAGGCCCGTGCCGTAGGGGCAGGCGCCCATCGCGGCGTTGACGTGGTGCATCGTGTGACCCGGGCCGGTCGAGGAGTGCGGGTGGTCGGGACACGTGAGCGCCGCGACCGGGTCGCCGTGCTCGCCCTCGCCGTGCTCGCCGTGCTCGTGGTGCTCGCCCGCCGCCGCGACGGTGCAGTACGCACAGTCGTGGTCCTCGCCCGGCTCGGCAGCCGTCCGTCCGACGAGCCCGAGCCCGACGGCCGTGCCGCTGGTCGCCTTCAACACGCGTCGCCGCGAGAGTCCGTTCGGATCCGACCGGGACATACGCGACCCTGTCACCGACCACCAACCTGGGCGTTGTGCCGCAGATATGCGACGCCGGACAAATACTCCCGGAGATGGACGGCACATCGTTGATTCGGCGGCGGTGTGGGTTGCGTCCACATGGAGGCAGTCGAGGTCCGCGTCCGGGCCGATCGGGGCTGGTTCGGCCCGTTCCACCGCGCCGCGGCGGCGGACGAGGCCGTGGAGCTTGCGGCCGTCCACGAGATCCGGCTCCTGGACGACGGAACCACCGTGATGCTGTACGAGTACCGGGGCGAGGAGGCGGTGGCGCGCCGACTCGCGGCGGCCCACCTCGAGGCCGGACCCGGCGGCTGGCAGACCGGGACCCTCGGGGACGCCCGACTGATGTACGCGAACGCCGACCCGAGCCCGCTCGTCGCCGGGCTCGTTGGGCTCCTCGACGAGTACCGGATCGTGATCGACTGGCCCATCACGCTCCCGCGGGAGGACGAGCTGGCCGTGACGCTGGTCGGCGACCGCGAGGAGATCGGGGCGGCCTGCGAGTCGGTCCCCGACGGCGTCGGGCTCGAGGTCGCCCGGGCCGGCGAACACCGGACCGAGGCCGAGGGCGTCCTCGAGGGGTTGACGCCCCGGGAACGGGAGGTCCTGGAGACCGCCGTCGACCTCGGCTACTACCGGAACCCGCGAGCCGCGAACTACGACGAGCTCGCGTCCGCGCTCGGGTGTGCGACCGGCACGGTCGGCGAGCACCTCCGGAACGCCGAGACGAAGGTGATGGCCGCGCTGTTCGACGCCCCCGAGCAAGCGCCGTCCCGCCCCGCCGAGCGGGCCTGACCCCGGCCCGAACCCACCCACTTATCTACCCGACCGCCCCTACCGGGACGCGATGACGCTCTCCGAGGAGGCCGAGTCCCGGCTCGCCGACCTCGTCGCGCTGCAGCCCACCAAGAACGCGGAGCTGCAGGAGCGCTGGGGCATGGACAGCGGGAGCGAGGTCCACCGGTACCTCGAGACGGAGCTGGAGGAGTACTACTACCGCAACGAGGACAGCCTCGTCTGTGCGACGCCGGCGGCCGCGGAGCTGCTCGGCATGGAGACCGACGAGGACCTCGTCCGGGTGCCGGAACTCCAGGCCCGCATCCTCCAGGTGCTGGCCGGGCCCGACGAGGAGCCACAGAGCGTCGTGTCGGTCCTCCACGACGTCCGCGAGACGGGGCTGGACGCCGACCCCGACGCCGTCCGCTCCGGGCTCCGGAGCCTCGAGGACCGCGGCGTCGTCGAACTCGTCCGGAAGACGGTTCCGACCTTCAGGCTGGCCGTCGAGCGCGACGCGTTCGCCGTCGAGGTCCTCGAGGCGCCCGTCGAGGCGTAGGCCCGTCGAGGGCCGCGTCGACGTTTTCGCCGTCCGAGCTCGTCGTCGAGGCTACCGGCGGCGTCGGCGCTGCCGATCGAGCAGCCGTTTGGTCGCCTTCCCCGGGCCGCCCTCGATCGGCCACCCCTTCCGTCGCCACGCCGGCGGCTCAGGCTCGAAGGCCCCACAGCCCTGCGTGCACTCGGCGGCGGTCTGTTCCCGGCCCTTTGCCGCACACCACGGGAACGGGCCCGCCGGGTCCCGGAGGCGGAAGTGCCGGCAGTCGGGCCGCATCGTCTCGGCGTAGGAGCGCCAGCCGCGCTCGTAGGCGCGCTCGGCGATCTCGAGGCGCTTGTCGCGCTTCCACTCGGGGTCGGCGTACTCGAACCGTGCCGTCGAGGCGTCGGCGTCCCCGCCGGCGGGCCGCTCCTGGATGCGGGTGCCCGGGCCATCGACGGCGAGCGTCCGCGGGTTCCAGACGACGTCGGCGCTCCAGCCGTCCGCGTACTCCGAGACGGCGAGGATGCCGACCTCCACCGGGATGGCCTCCAGCAGCGCCGGCTCGACGTCGGCGCCGGTCGCCTCCGTCGCCAGCCACACCTCGTCGGCCAGCCCCAGGGCGACGTCGTGCTCCAGCTGACCCGACAGCGCCCGGGCCGCGGCGGCGTCGAGGTTCGGCTTGTTCTCGATGGCGACGACGCGGTCGACCCAGTCGGGGTACCGGTAGCGCCGCCGGAGCTCGATCCGGTTGTCCCGCTTGCGGGTCTCGACGAACCCGCGGTCGGCGGCGCGGTGGACGGCCTCTCGGACGTACCGCCACGGGTAGCCCGGATGCGGGAGGGCGTCGCGGTAGTAGTCCCAGGCGCCCGGGGCGTTGCGGGCGACGTGCAGGAGGTCGGAGTCGAGCCGCTCGTCGCCGAACGGTGCCCGCCGGTCGAGCGCCCCGCGGGTGGTCTCGACGACGACGGTGTCCCACCGGCGCCGACGGGTGCCGAGCTGGCGGGCGACGAGCGCGACCGGGTCGTCGTCGCGGTCGGGCGGCCACCGGCGCTCGGCCCAGGCACACACCCGCAACTCGAAGCCGAACTCCTTCACGGCCGAGGGTGGACGGGCCGGCGACGTAAGCGGTTCGCCCGGCGGGGGTGTCGGACGGTGGCATCGGCCGGCCCGGCGGCCCGTCGCCGGCACGTTTTTTCACCCGCGCCGCGCAAGTATTGCCCATGGCGGAGTACGACCACTACGTCGACGGCGAATGGGTCGCGGGCGCGGGCGAGGGCTTCGCGAGCGAGAACCCCGCGACCGGCGAGACGCTCGGAACGTTCCCGCGGGGCACCGCCGCGGAGGTCGAGTCGGCCATCGCTGCGGCCAACGACGCCGCCGAGCCGTGGCGCGACCGCTCCTACATCGACCGGGCGGAGTACCTCTGGGAGATCTACCACGAGCTCCGGGACCGCCACCAGGAGCTCGGCGAGATCGTCACGAAAGAGTGCGGCAAGGAGATCAGCGAGGGCAAGGCCGACGTCACGGAGGCCTGGCACATGGTCGAGTGGGCCGCCGGCAACGCCCGCCACCCCCACGGCGACGTCGTGCCCTCCGAGATCGCTGACAAGGACGCCTACATGCGGCGGAAACCCCGCGGCGTCGTCGGCTGTATCACGCCGTGGAACTTCCCGGTCGCCATCCCCTTCTGGCACATGGCCGTGACGCTCGTCGAGGGCAACACGGTCGTCTGGAAGCCCGCCGAGCAGACGCCGTGGTGCGGCCAGATCATCGCCGAGATGTTCGACGACACGGACATTCCGGACGGCGTGTTCAACATGGTCCAGGGGTTCGGCGACGCCGGCGCGGCGATCGTCGAGGGCGACGTCGACACCGTCCTGTTCACCGGCAGCGCCGAGGTCGGCCACGAGATCTCCCAGCAGGTCGCTCGCGACCCCGGGAAGAACACCGCCTGCGAGATGGGCGGCAAGAACGCCATCGTGATCACCGAGCAGGCGGACCTCGACGTCGCCGTCCACTCGGCGATCATGTCCTCGTTCAAGACCACGGGGCAGCGGTGTGTCTCCTCGGAGCGACTCATCGTCCACACCGACGTCTACGACGAGTTCAAGGCGCGGTTCGTCGACGTCGCCGAGTCGGTCACCGTCGGCGACCCGCTGGACCCGGATACGTTCATGGGCCCGGTCGTGGACGAGAGCCAGGTCGAGAAGTTCGGGAAGTACAACGACCTCGCTCGCCGGGAGGGCGCCGACGTGCTCGTCGACCGCGCCGACCTCGACGCCGACGAGATCCCGGACGGCCACGAGGAGGGGGCGGCTACTGCCGCCGATGGTGAGCGTAGCGGCAGCTACGCGAACGGCCACTGGGTCGGGCCGTTCGTCTACGAGATCGACTACGACACCGACCTCCGCTGTCTGAAGGAGGAGGTGTTCGGCCCCCACGTCGCGCTCGTCGAGTACGACGGCGACGTCGACCGCGCCATCGAGATCCACAACGACGTCCCCTACGGGCTGGCGGGCGCCATCGTCAGCGAGGACTACCGCCAGATCAACCGCTACCGCGACCGCGGCGAGGTCGGGCTGGCGTACGGCAACCTGCCCTGTATCGGTGCCGAGGTCCAGTTGCCGTTCGGGGGCGTCAAGAAGTCCGGGCAGGGTGCGCCGTCGGCCCGGGAGGTCATCGAGGCCGTCACCGAGCGGACCGCCTGGACGCTGAACAACTCCCCGGACATCGAGATGGCCCAGGGCCTCTCGGCGGACATCACGACCGAGGACTGACCCCGGAGAGCAGGTCCGACATCGGACGACGGGCCACACCACCGAGCACTGAGGCCTCGAGTCGGCCGGCGTCGGTCGCGTCGCTGTCGAACGTCGAGTGGACGGTGGAACGAGGTGGCGGGAGGCGCCGGTTCCTGGCAACCGGCGCGTTGGCGGCCGAGCGGATGCGGCGGGCGTTGTGTGTTTCGCCGTCACGACGAGAAAAGCGTCGTTCGGGCAAGTAATCGTTGGCCGTCACCACGTATAAACCCTCGTGAAGCGGACCGGCTCAGACACGGTCGGTCCCGTTGGAGGCCGGGAATGTTATCGTCGATCAGCCAGGGCCGGGAACTCGGCCCGGACGTCGGCGACGCGGTCGGGGTCGCAGTCCGCCGTCACGACGGCAGGGTCCTCCCCGGTCCCGGCGAGCGTCGTGCCCCACGGGTCGTAGACGGTCGAGCGCCCGACGAGCGAGGCGTCCTCGAAGCTCGCCGACCCGTTCACCGCCCCGACGTAGCAGAGGTTCTCGACCGCCCGCGCCCGCGGCAGGAGGCTCCAGTGCTCCACGCGGGGGTAGGGCCAGGCGCTCGGGACCAGCACGAGCGTCGTACCGGCGTCGAGCAGCCGGCGGTACAGCTCCGGGAACCGGAGGTCGTAGCAGGTCGTCACGCCGACCGTGTGGCCGCCAAGCTCGGCCGTCGGGACCGCCTCGCCGGGAACCAGCAGGTCGGCCTCCGCCGAGCCGTAGCCGAACAGGTGGTGTTTCCGGTAGACGAGGCGGCGGTCGCCGGCCGCGTCGAACAGCACGGCGGTGTTGGCCAGGCCCTCGGTCGCCGGGACGTCCTCGCCGGCCCCGTCGGAGGCCGCCAGATCCTCGACGACGGTGCCGGCCAGCACGGCGACGTCGTTGGCGACGGCGGCCTCCCGGAGCCGGCGGTGGGTCGGGCCGCCGAGCGGTTCGGCGTGCCGGCCGTAGCCCTCGAACGCGAAGTAGCCGACGTTGAATATCTCGGGGAGGGCGACGCAATCGGCGCCGTCGGCGGCCGCGCGCTCGACGGCGGCGACGGCGCGGTCGACGTTGCCGTCGACGTCGCCACCGTGGATCTCGAGCTGGGCGAGCGCGAGCCTCACGGCGCCAGCGCCTCCCGGGCGGCGGCCTCGAGGTTGGCGAGTTCGTCGTCCAGCTTCCGCTTGAAATACGTCTCCACGCCCGGGAGCCGACCGTCCACGACGAACCGGTTCGTCAGGCGCGTGCCGCCGTCCTCCGCCGCCTCAAGGGTGTGTTCGCCCTGGACGTTCATCGCCCGCGAGCGGCCGACGAACTTCACGAACCGCGGCTCGTCGCGCTCGACGTCCTCGGTCTCGACGGCGACGGTCCGGTCGACCCGCGGGACGGGGAGCTCGACGTGCCAGACCGCCGTGCGGTCGCCGGTCGACTCGAAGTCCGCGACGACGCTGATCGCGCGGGCGCGGCGCTCCGGGTCGGCGATGAACGCCCAGACGTCGCCGGGCGGCGCGGGGAGCTCGAACACCCGCTCGACGCGCACTGTCATTGCGGGAGCCTCGACGGGCGGGGATAAAAGCGCAGCCCTCGAACCGTCACTCGGGCGTGACGCGCCAGGTCGTCGAACGGGCCCGGGACCACTTCTCTATGTCGACGTCCTCGGACTCCTCGTCGAGCCGCGGGAGCCTGGAGCCGACCTGCTTGGCGGTCAGGCCGATGGCCTCGGCGATGCCCTTCGAACGGAAGTACCGCTTGCCGCCGGTCGCCCGGTCGCGGAGGTACGAGAGGATCCGTTCGTCCTCCTCGCTCAGTTCGCTCATGGGGTCCCGTTGGGACGCGAGCGTCATAAGGCTCCTCCTTGCGGCCGAGTTTGGGCGGTCCTGGACCGGCGCACGGCCCGGCCAGCCGGTGTGCAGGGCCGCCGCCCGGTCAGCCGTAGACGTGGTAGGCCGCGACGGCGAGCGTCCCCGCGAGCATCGCCACCGCGAACGACCAGCCGGAGGCCACCTGGTCGCCCGTCATCCCGAACACCGTCATCCCGACGGCACCGAGGGCGGCGAGGGTGCCGAACGCCAGCGGGATTCCGACCCGTTTGTCCGTCGAGGCGGCGGTCGTCATACCGGCTCCTACGGCACGCCGAACATAAATCCCGGCGATGCGGTCGGACCCGGAGCCTCCGCTGGGGGCCGACGACGTCGAAGCGACCCCGTTCCACAGCTATTTTACCCGTCAGGGCGTGCGGAACCACCATGAGCAGGCTCGACGACGCCCTGGTCGCCGTCCGCGCCGCCCTGGCCGGCACGCGGCTCCGGCTCGCGGCCACGGTCGTCGGGGTGCTCGTCGTCTCGTTGATCGGCTCCTTCGCGCTCGGCGTCCTGGGCGCGCCGGCCGTCCAGGAGGTCGACAACCGGTTCGGCGAGGTCTCGAACGAGACGACGGTGGTCCACACCGACCTCGTCGTCGACAACCCCAACCCGATCGGCGTCCAGCTCGGCGACACCACGATCAACTACACCGTCCGGATGAACGAGGTCCCCATGGCGGTCGGCGGTCGGACGGGCCTCGACATCGAGACAGGCAACTCCACGGTACCGTTCACGACGCGGATGGACAACGGCCAGATCCCGGCGTGGTGGGTCACCCACGTCAACAACGATGAGCGCACGGTCGTGACGATCAACGCGACCGTCCGCACCTCGATCCTCGGCCGCCATCAGTACGACCTCACCCAGGAACGGGAGATCGAGACCGACATCATCGGCAACTTCAACTCGAACGAAACCCGGCCCGTCGAGTCCGATAGCCCGCCGCCCGTGTTCTCGAACCCGGTGCTGTACGTCAACCGGACCGGCGCCGAGTGGGGCGAGGCCACCGAGCAGGCGACCCCCATCGACATGGAGTTCGTCATGTACAACCCACAGACGACGCCGTTCACCGTTACGGAACTCGGCTACGAGATCACGATGAACGGCGTCAAAGTCGGCGAGGGCCGGACCGACGACATCGCGGCCATCCCGCCCGGCGCGACGGAGACCGTCCGGACCCGCGCCCGGATCATCAACCCGAACCTCGACGACTGGTGGGTCACCCACCTCCGGAACGACCAGGTGACGACCCTCCGGATCGAGTTCTACGCGACGGTCTCGGCCGATGCGCTCCCGCGGGACGTCCGGATTCCGCTGGATCGCCTCGGCTACGAGGAGACCATCGAGACGGACATATTCGGGACCAAGAACGCCACCGACGGCGACCCGGCCGGGCCCACGCCGACGCCCGGCGACGAGCCTACGTCGACGTCGACGCCCACGCCCACCCCGACGACCATCCCTGACCCGGTCGGGACGCCGACCGACACCGGCCTGCTGTAGCGGCAACGGATCGGACGCGCGTCAGCGGATCGGACGCGGCGTGCGCCGCACCCACGCCCCGGGTGCGGTTACTGGATGGTGACGTGCTCGCTGTCGGCGTTCAGCGCGAGGTTCGTCGCGATCTCGGCGTTCCGGACGGCGTACTGGGCGGTCTGGCCGAGGCTGACGAGCACCTCGCGCACGCGGAGGAGGTCCTCGTTGGGCATCTCCTCGAGGTCGTCGAGGATCTCGATCTCCCGGTTGCGGACCTCGCCGAACCGGGTACGGGTCTCGATGGCGAGGTCGTAGTCGCGCTCGACTGCGGCGCGGACGCCGAGTTCGGTGATGGCGTTGACGTCGTCGGTGAACTCCCGGATGCGGCGCATCGTCGCGTCGTCGACGTTGAGCGTGTGGCCCTCGGTCTCGAGGACGATCTCGGCGATGTCCTCGGCGTTGTCGGCGGTCAGCTCGAGGTTCTTCGCGATCGAGCGGTAGCCGATGAGCGGGAAGCCCGAATCCAGGCCGACGGCCCGGGCGAGGTTCGGGTTCTGGTAGGCGGTGAAGATGAGCCGCAGGAGGAGCACGAAGATCTTGTTGGCCTGTCGCTCGCGGTTCAGGGCCCGCTGGGCCAGGTCGGGGTTGCCGTGGGCCAGCGCCTTGATGGCCTCGTTCCGCATCGTCGACCCGGTCGATTCCAGCCGCTCGAGCAGGTTGTCGAGGTCGAAGTCCTCCGGGTCGACCGAACACCGGATCGCGATGCGTTCCGGGGTCTCCTCGATGACTCCCAGCCCCATCAGCTGCGTTTCGGCGTTGTAGACCGCGTTGATCTGGGCCGAATCGAGCGTCCCGCCCTCCTCGACCTCGACGTGGATGATGCGACGGCCGAGCACGTACTGGGCGACGATGGCCCGCTCGACGGCCTCGGCGTCGAGGTTCTGGGCGTGGATGACCGCCTCGCTCTCCTCCTGCTGGACGGACTCCGGCATCACGGTCAGGGTGCCCTTCGACCCCATCCGGAGCGAGACCTCGTCTCCCTTCTCGACGTCCTGCTTGCCGGCCCAATCGGCCGGCAGGGTCATCGCCAGCGTCGACGGTCCGAGCCGCTGGACTTTGCGCGTCTCCATACGCACCCAACGCGGCCCGCGACCTTAATATTCACTATACACGAGGTACATCGAGTCGCGCTGATAATATTGTGTCAGGTCCGGGTCGAAACTGGCCCCGTCCTTAATCTGTTCCGGGGTGGTCGGCGGCCGTCGCCGGGCCGGAGCGGGGAGGCGAGTCGGTGCCCGTGGCCCGGGGAATCGGCCGGCGAGAACCGGGACCGATCAGTCGTCCGCGGCCGGTGCGGGGTTCTCCAGGCCGGGGTGGCCCTCGTGGGCGACCGCCCGGTCGCGGAGTCGGTCGGAGATGGCGGGCACGTCGGCCGCCGTGACCGGCCCCTCGGCCTCGATGGCCTCCATCGACCGCGGGAACTCGCGGAGGTCGTAGTGGTTGCCGATACCGCACCGGGCGCCCTCGCCCATCGCCGTCGGGATCTGGTTGTGGCCGGGCGTGACGTCGCCGACCGCGTAGACGCCGTCGACGGACGTCCGGCCGTGGTCGTCCACCCGGATGGTGCCGTCGTCGGTCAGCTCGACGCCGAGCGACTCGGCGAGGCCGGTGTTGTAGTCGGCGCCGTACATCGGGAAGCCGCCGCGGTACTCCCGACGGGTGCCGTCGGCGAACTCGAAGGCCTCGAGCCAGCCGTCCTCCCGCTTCTGGAGCCCGACGACCTCCTCGTCCACGACGTCGACGGGGTGGGCCTCCAGCATCGCCGCCGTCTCGTCGGACCACTCGGGGGCCTCGCCGCGGGTGAGGAGGTCGACGTCGTCGGTGAAGTTGAGCATGATCATCGCGACGTGGGCGGCGGCGTCGCCGGTGCCCATGACGTACACCGGCTGGTCGACGAACATGTAGGCGTCACAGTGCAGACAGTAGTGGAGGCCACGGCCCGTCCGGGGCAGCGGCGGCTCCGGGCGCCCGTCGGCGAACCCGGTCGCCAGGACGACGTGGTCGGTCGTCACTGCGACGTCGCCGGCCGTGACGCGGAACCGCCCGTCGGTCGGCTCGACGTCGGTGACGTACTCGCGGTAGTGGTCGGCGCCGTACGATTCGATCTGCTCGGTCGCCCGTGCCAGGAGCTCGTTGCCTGAGACGTCCTCGGGCACGCCGATGACGTTGTGGGTGTCGAGCATCATCGCCGCCCGGCCGCCGCCGCGGTCGATCACGGCCGTGTCGTGTCCGAGCCGTGTCGTGTACAGCGCCGCCGTCAGTCCGGCGGGACCCCCGCCGACGACAGTCACCTGGTAGTCCTCGGTCATCGGGGGAACGTACCCGCTCGGCCGGTTTAACTTGCCCGCCGCTGTGCGGGATCGATGGGGACGCATTCTTGCGGTTTGGTACCGTGACTCGATAGCCCTCCCGGCGGCGGGGCCGCCCCCGCTCGCGGAGCGGGTACCGGGGAGTTGGGACCGGAACCCGGTGTCTCCGTGGCAATGTGACGCACGCCGAAGGACAGGTGATATAAGGGAGGGTCTCCAATATTTCGGTGGACCACTCGCGTCAGAGGGCTCGGCCCCCTCGTGGGACAGGGATACCATGACCAGTCGTGTATACAGACTTCATTCGACGCTCGAACTGCAACTCGACGACGTCCACGAGTTCTTCGACGGGTACGAGCTCCCCGTCGAGATAGACGACGTCGAGGTAACGAGGCGGAACAACACGCTCATCGTCAGTGCCGTCGCCGCGGAGGACAACATCTCCAAGTACACGCCGACGGCACAGCTGAAGGCCAGCGTCACGGAGAACCGGATCTACGAGACCGAGGACGGCTGGTCGGAGACCCCGCCGGAACCGCAGGACGCCGCCGCTGCGAGCAGCGGCGACGACGACGGCGGGCCCCAGTGGGGCAGCTTCGGCGAGGGCGGCCAGATGCAGGAGGAGGTCGAGGTGAACTCCAAACTCGTCGAGTACGCCTGCTTCAAGGGCGACCGGGAGACGGTGCTGCAGAACACCGCCCTCCAGTACCCGATGTTCGAGGTGCTCCGCGACCTTGCGCTGTTCGCCGAGAAGGGCACGCTGACCGCCATCGCCGCCGTCGACGACGAGCTCGAGGCCACCCGCATCGTCGACGGCGAGGAGCGGTCTGCGAGCATCGAGGTCATCGACGACCCCCGCGAACGGGACTCGGAGAACAGCGTCAACTGGCGCGACAACAAGTTCATCTCCGAGTAACCCGGCAGGTCCCCGCCCTGTCCCCGCGGCCGACGGACGACCCCGACGCCGCCGAGACCTTCCTCGCCGTTCTCACTACATCCCGTTCCCCTACCGGATTCGCCGGCCGTAGTACCCGCGCCGTTCACCGCCCCTCGACCGCACCGCCGGCCGGGGGCCTGGCGGGTGTACCGTCCGAGAGCCGGGCGAAGACGATACCGAGCACGAGGCCGTAGACCAGGTGCCAGGCCAGGAGCGGCGTCGTCAGGTGGGGAAGGCTCGGCGGCGCGGCGAACCCGACGACGGCGAGCCAGATCGGCATGACGATGCCGGCACCGACGACGGCGAGCACGACGCCGTAGACGGCGCCGGCGAGGGCGGTCTTCGAGGTCGAGGCGGTCACGTCCTCGAGGGTGGCGTCCGTCAGGACGGCCGCAAACACCACGCCGAACAGCGCCCCGTGCAGCAGGTGGGCCGCCCAGCCGACCAGCAGGCTGCCCTCGCTGCCGTAGAGACCGGCGACGGCGAGCCGCAGCACTGCCAGCTCGGTCGCGGCGATGGCCAGGCCCATCGCCAGCGTCGCGAGCAGGCCCGCGATCGCGCCGTTGCGCCACCGGATCTCGACGACGAGTCGGCCGACGACGGTGCGCCGGAGCGCGCGAGCGTTGGACTTTGCCATGTCTTAGCATACCACTCCAGGAGCAAAAGCCCGGCGGCGTCTGGTCCCTCGAACGGACACGGGCGATACCGTGAAGAGGTCGACGGCCGTCCGGCGCCGGTCGTCGTCCGAACCCAAAAGACCCTTACCCCTCGTAATGAGATGTAATTACACCGATGAGCGACTTCCCCGACTACGTCGACGTCGACTACAGCGCCGGCGAGGGCGAGGACCCCGAGGACTACCCCGCCCTCGAGGACAAGATCGAGCAGGCCATCGAGGTCGTCCGGACCGGCCTCGAGGAGTACGACAACCCCGCCATCATGTGGACCGGCGGCAAGGACTCCACGCTGACGCTGTACTTCGTCAAGGAGGTCGTCGACCAGTTCGACTACGAGATGCCGCCGACGGTCTTCATCGACCACTACCAGCACTTCGACGAGCTGCTCGAGTTCGTCGACCGCTGGGCCGACGCGTGGGACCTCGAGGTCATCTTCGCGCGCAACGAGGACGTCGGCGCCTACGTCGACGAGCACGGCCTCGACCCGGGCGACGACGTCCCCGTCGCGGACCTCGACGAGAACAACCGGCACCACGTCCGGGACATCCTCGAGTACGAGGAGAACACCTTCCCGTTCCTGCTCGACACCTACGTCGGCAACCACCTCCTGAAGACGGTCGCGCTGAACAACGCCCTCGAGGAGCACGGCATCGACGGCATCATCTCCGGCATCCGGTGGGACGAGCAGGAGGCCCGCGCCGACGAGACGTTCTTCAGCCCGCGGCACGACCCCGACATCTACCCGCCACACGACCGCGTCCAGCCCATCCTCCAGTTCGACGAGGGCGACGTCTGGGACGCCTTCTGGTTCTACGTCGTCCCCGAGACGGTCCCCGAGTTCCCGGACGACGGCTACGTCCCCCAGAGCTACGACGACCTCCCGAACGACCTCGACCACGAGGACATCCCCGTCTCGCCGAAGTACTTCGCCGGGTTCCGCTCGCTCGGCAGCGAGATCTCCACCGAACGGAGCGACGAGGAACCCGCCTGGCTCCAGGATCTGGAGAACACCACCGAGCGCGCCGGCCGCGCCCAGGACAAGGAGGACCTCATGGAGCGGCTGCGGGATCTGGGCTACATGTAGAACCTTTTTGCACGCTCGCTCGCGCGTTGCGGCTTCGCCGCCACGGCATGCGGCGGCGGCCTCCGGCCGCCGCCCGCGGCAAAAACGTTCATGAAAA
>CAZATR010000039.1:0-16986 GCA_964488035.1 uncultured Natronomonas sp. | reverse complement strand
AGGGCGGCGTCGACGGCGACTCCGCCTCCATCACGGTCGCGACGGCCGTCATCTCGGCGCTGGAGGACATCCCGATCGAGCAGAACATCGCCATGACCGGCTCGCTGTCGGTCCGCGGCGACGTCCTCCCGGTCGGCGGCGTCACCCACAAGATCGAGGCCGCCGCCAAGGCCGGCCTCGACACGGTCGTCATCCCGAAGGCCAACGAGCAGGACGTGATGATCGAGGAGGAGTACAAGGATCAGATCGAGATCGTCCCGGTCTCGCACATCTCCGAGGTGCTCGACGTCGCGCTCGCCGGCGAGCCCGAGAAGGACTCGCTCATCGACCGCCTCAAGAACATCACCGGCTCCGCCCTCGAGCAGCGCGAGGTCGGCGGCACCGGCAGCCCCTCGCCGCAATAGGCCGCCGTGACCCGATGGGCCGCCTTCGCCGGCATCACCCTCGCCGTCCTGACGCTGTTGCTGGTGCTCGCCCATGCCTCACAGGCGATGGTCCGCGCGCCGCCGGTCGACGGCACGCGCCGGCTGAACCGACTGGAGGACGGCGCCGGCCACCTCGAGGCGGCCGACGCCCCGGCGGACGAACCCGCCTCGCCCGCCTCGCCCGCCGCGGCGACCCTCGAGCCCGACGCGGGCCGGCCGCCGTCGTCGCTGGTGCTCCAGGCGAACGTCGCCGTCTCCCACGGCCTGTTCGCGGCGCTGCTCGTCGGCGGCATCCTGTACACCGACGTCCCGCGGGCCGCGCTGGGCGTCACCGGGGCCCCGCTGAGCACCGGACCGCTCGCGGTCGCCGTCGGCGCCGCGCTCGGGGTCGCCATCGCCCTCGCGAACACGATGGCCGCCGGGCTGGCCGACGCGTTCGGCGCCGACCCGAGCCCCGAGCTCCGCGAACTGCTCGCGCCGGACTCGGTCGGCGGCTGGCTCCTCTTGCTCGGCGTCGTGCTGCCGGTCATCGCCGGCTTCGAGGAGCTGCTGTTCCGGGCGGCGCTCGTCGGCGGGTTCGCCGCCGGGTTCGGGGTCTCGCCGTGGCTGCTCGCCGTGCTCTCGTCGGTCGCGTTCGCCGCCGGCCACGGCGCCCAGGGCGGACTCGGCGTCGCGGTCACCGGCCTGCTCGGGCTGGCGCTGGCGGTCGCGTTCGTCCTGACGGGCAGCCTGCTCGTCGTGGTCATCGCCCACTACGTCGTCAACGTCGTCGAGTTCGTCGTCAGCGAGGGGCTCGGCTGGCGGCCGTTCGAGTGAGCGTGTCCGACGGCACCCCCGGTCGAGCACACCGACCCCCGACCCCGACCGATATCAGGACTCGTCCCGGTCGGGGTCGGCGATCGTCTGCAAGGAGTTCATCCCACCGATGAGCTTCTGCAGCCCGGCGACGAGTTCCCCTCCGGTCCCGTCGTCGGCGTCGTCGTGCTCCTCGGCCAACTCGAGCATCCCCTCCGTATGCTCGCCCATCTCCTCGAGGGCGTCGGCGACGTCGTGGAGTTTCGCCTCCCGCTCCTTGCGTTCGGTGACGTCCCGGAAGTACACCGACAGACCGCCGTCGGCGGGGAAGGCGCGGACGTCGAACCAGGTGTCGAAGGGCTCGTAGCGGGTCTCGAGCTCGACGCTGGTCCCCGCCGTGAGCGCGCGCTCGAACTCGGTCGCGAGGGGCGAGTCGACGGCCTCCGGGAGGACGTCCCAGAGCCGCTCGCCGAGCAGCAGTTCGCGGTCGTCCTGCAGGAGGGTGGCGGCGTCCTCGTCGAGGTAGGTGATGTGGAACTCCTCGTCGAGGCCGAGGTAGGCGTCCGACACCCGGTCGTGGATGCGCTGGAGGTGGGCGAGGGTGTCCTCGACGGCCTCCCGGGCGCGGCGCTCGGCGACGGCGTTCTTGATCCGGTTCGAGAGGAGCGCGAGCTGTTCGCCGCCGAGGTCCTTCTGGAGGTAGTCGGTGACGTTGGCGTTGATCGCGCGGCTCGCGACGTCCTCCGAGCCCTTCGAGGTGAAGAGGATGAAGGGGATGTTCGGGTCGACCTCCCGGCTTCGCTCGAGGAGGTCGAGGCCGTCGGTGCCGGGCATCTTGTAGTCGCTGACGATGCAGTCGATCTCGAGCTTCTCGAGGCGGTCCAGCGCCTCCGTCGCGTTGCTGGCCGTGACGATCTCCAGGTCGTCGATGTCCTCCTCCAGGTTGGAGGCCAACACGGAGAGCAACTGCCGCTCGTCGTCGACGAAGAGGATCGTGATGTCGTCGACGTCGCGCGACCCCGCCGCGGCGGGTGCGGCCACGTCCCCGCCGACCTCGGGGATGTCCTCCAGGGCCCCACCCTCGTCCTTCCGTGCCATGTCCGTCGGTAGACGACCGACACGTAAAGCAATATCCCCCGTTTTCCCAGCGCGAAGCCCCGGCCCGATCGCCGGCGGGCAGCCGCCCGGTCGGTCGAGCCGGACCGGCGGGGGTGCCGCGTCGGGGTCGAGCCGGACCGACGTCGACACGCCCAAGGCCGCGGCGACGGTGGGCACCGCATGGACACCGGCAAGGTCTCGCGGGCGTTCTTCGAGGAGCACATCGCGCCCCGCTGTGGTGCCGACCGCGAGGACGTGGCGCTGGGCCCGACGCACGGCGTCGACTTCGGCGTCGTCGACGTCGGCGACCGGGCGCTCGTGACCGCCACCGACCCCGTCTCCGTGCTGCCGACCCTCGACTGGGCGCGCGCCGGCCGGTTCGCGCTCCACGTCGTGCTGGCCGACGTCGCCGTCTCCGGGATTCCGCCGTCACACCTCGCCATCAGCTTCTCGCTGCCGCCGGAGCTGTCCGACGAGGAGTTCGGCCGCCTGTGGGACGCCATCGACGCCGAGTGCCGCGACCTCGGCGTCGCGGTCGTGACCGGCCACACCGCCCGCTATGCGGGCGCGTCGTTCCCGTGGGTCGGCGCCGCCACCGGCATGGCGGTCGGCGACCCCGACGATGTCGTGCGGCCGGACGGCGCCCGGCCGGGCGACGACCTCCTCGTGACGAAGGGCCCGGCCGTCGAGGCCGTCGGCCTCCTGACGACGCTGTTCCCCGAGCAGGTGCCGCTCTCCGGTGAGGCGCTGTCGACCGCCCGGGCCCGCCTCGACGAGGCCAGCTGCGTCCGGGACGCCCTCGGCGCCGCGGCCGCCGGTCGGGTGACCGCGATGCACGACGCCACCGAGGGCGGGCTGCTCGGCGCGCTCCACGAACTGTCCGACGCCGCCGGCGTCCACGTGTCGATCGACAGCGAGGCCGTGCCGGTCCGGCCGGGCGTCACCGACGCCTGCGAGGCGCTCGACATGGACGCCTGGCGGGCGACCACGTCCGGGACGCTGCTGGTCGCCGTCGATCCGGCCGACGCGGACGCCGTCCTCGCGGCGCTCGCGGACCGCGGGACGCCGGTTGCCCGCGTGGGTCGCATCGAATCGGGGTCGGGCGTGACCGTCGACGGCCTCGAGGTCGAGGAGCCGGCCGGGGACGCCTCCTGGCCCGTCTACGAGCGACTGCTGGACGCGACCACGGAGTGACCGCGGCCGAGGGCCGATGGCTGTCGGGACCCGGGGACGGTCCGACGGGCGGTGTTCAGTCCGTCGCGGATACGCCGGGGATCGGCTGGCCGCTTCACCCTTCCCGTCGTTCCCACCCGGCGAGAACGGGGTCGAGGTATAAGGCGATCCCCGGCGTAGCCCTCCCATGACCCTGTACGCCCTGGAGGCCCTGGACGACGCACTCGATGCCACCCGCGCCTTCCTCCGGCCGCGCGACCGCACCGACTGGCTGAAGCTCGCGATCGTCGTCTTCTTCCTCGGCGGCGTCGGCGGGAACGTCAACCCCGTCCAGTACACCACCGGCGACGGCGGCGCCGGCGGCCCGCCGCCCGGCGAGTTCCCGATCGAGTTCGGCCCGCGCGTGTGGCTGCTCGTCGCGGCCGTCGTCGCCGCGATCCTCCTCGTCGCGCTCCTCTTCGCGCTCGTCGGGGCGATCATGGAGTTCGTCTTCGTCGAAGCGCTCCGCGAGGAGACCGTCGCGATCCGCCGCTTCTGGGGCCGCCGGTGGCGCCAGGGCCTCCGGCTGTTCGGCTTCCGGATCGCAATCGGGCTGCTCGTGCTCGGCGGCGTCGCCGTCCTGCTCTTCCCGGTCGTCGCGCCGCTGCTGGACATCGGGCCGTTCCAGGGCGTCGGCGGGGGGTTCTCCGTCGCGCTCCTCCTGCTCCTCGTCCCCGTGTTCCTCCTGTTCGCGCTGGTCGTCGGCCTCGTCAACGCCTTCACCACCGCATTCGTCGTCCCCATCATGATCCTCGAGGACCGCGGCGTCCTGTCGGCCTGGCGGCGCCTCTGGCCGACGATCACCGGGCAGTGGCAGCAGTACCTCGCCTACGCCGTCGCGGCGTTCCTGCTCTCGCTCGTCGGCGGCCTGCTGGTCGGCATCGCCGTGCTGCTCGGCGCCGTCGTCCTGCTGGCGCCCTTCGGGCTGCTCGCCGCCATCGGCGTCGCGCTCTACGTCCTCGTCGGCGAACTGGCCGGCATCGTCGTCGTCGCGGTCGTCGCCCTCGTCTATCTCCTCGCGGTCCTCGCCCTCGCCGCCCTCGCGCAGGTCCCCGTCCAGACGTACCTCCGGTACTACGCGCTCCTCGTGCTGGGCGACGTCGATTCGGACCTCGATCTCATCCCGGAGCGCCGCGCCGCGATCCGGGAGGGCGACGGGGATGTCGACGGCGGAACCGGCGGGAGCGACGGCGGTGACGGCACCCCGACCGCCGGGTGACCCCTCGATACCCGGTCGAGCCCGCCGGCGGGCTCGACCGGCTGCGCGCTGGATCCGCCGCTACAGCCCCTCCAGCGATCGGAGCCGCTGTTCGACCTCCGGCGGCGCCGCGCTCGGGCCGTCCCGCACCCGGTGGTCCGGGATCACGAGCGGTGCCGGGTTCTCCGCGAGCGCGGTCCGGACCAGCTGGTGGGCCTCGGCGTCGTCCTCGCCGGCCAGGCCGGGCGTCGCGGCCGCGAGCTCCGCGACCGAGAGCTGCTCGCCGTACGGGATATCCCGGACCGCCTCGAGGACGTCGCGCTGGTCGGTCGGCATCGTCATCGCGACGTCGACCTCGGAGAAGTCGACGGATTCGCCCTCGAGGTAGGCGTCGATGCGGTCGAGCAGCGGCAGATTCTCGCCGGCGTCGTCGTCCGGCGCGTCCGGGAAGTCGACCGAGAGGACGCGGCCGCTGGCGACGCCGACCTGGACGTACCGCTCGAGGTACGCCGACTCGCGCGCGTAGATCCCGGCGTCCGGCTCGCTGTCCATGCCCCCTCTCGACGCGGTATCGGCTTGAAAGTTGAGGTGGGTTGAAACGCGCTCGCCGGCGGCCGGGGCGGCGCCGGGCTGCCGGCCGGCCCGGCTACGGGCTCCCGATCGGGTCGGTGAGGGCGTCGAAGTACCGGTCGGCGATGCGTTCGGCGGTCCGGAGCGCCAGCGACTGGCCGGTGTTCGTCGGGTTCGGCCCGCCGACGCCGTTGGCCAGCGCCGAGTGGTCGGCGACGAACAGCCGGTCGACGTCGTAGGCCTCGCAGGCGGTGTCGACGACCTTCCCCATCGCCATCGTCGAGTGGATGTGGAGCGCGGTCGCCGGCGAGTCCGACCGGTGGACGTGGTCCGCGCCGGCGTCCTTCAGGATGGTCGCCGCGGTCTCGGCGAGCTCGTCCCGGCGCCGGATGTCGCCCTCGCTGGGGACGTAGTTGATCTGCGGGATGGGGCCGTGCTCGTCCGCCAGGCCGGGCGCGACGCTGACGCCGTTCCGCTGGTGCGGCCGGTCGTCGGTCACCACGAGGATCGGGAGGGCCTGGCGGTACCGCGAGAGGAACCGCTTGAGCTTCGGGCCGGCCAGCCGCCCGACGGTGTCCCACGGAGCGTCGGCGGGGTCGTTGGTGAACGTGAAGCCGGAGGCGGAGGCGCCGAACCCGAGGATGGCGGCGACGCCGGCGTACGAGCCCGTGGTCTGGAGCATCCCGACGCCTGGGTGGTCGAACCGGGCGGCGATGGTCTGGCCCTCCTGCGGGTCGGCGGTCGGTTTGCCGACGCGCTCCTCGAGGACGTCCTCCGCCCAGAACCCCATCACGTTGTCGCCGAAGTGGATCGTCATACCCTTCCCGACCCACTCGTTGTACGGCAGGTTCGAGTTCAGCCACAGCCGCGGGGTCTCGATGGCGCCCGCCGCGAGCACGACCGCGTCGGCCGACACCCGCTCGACGTCGCCGGACCAGGTGTCGCGGAACGCGACGCCGGTCGCCTCCGGGTCGCCGCCGAGCGAGCGGTCGACCAGCACGTCCGTCACGAAGGCGTTCGGCCGGATGGTGACGTTGCCGGTTCCCAGCGCCTTCGGCACGACGCCGATGGCCGACGTGCGCTTTGCCTTCTCCCCGTAGGGCGCGCCGAGCGGGTGGGGATTGCCCGTGATCTCCGTGGTCGCGAGCGTGTGGCCCGTCACGGGGTCGTCGGCGTCGGGATCGGCGGGGTGGCGGAAGTCCCCGTCGTACGGCCTGGCGAGCTCGCCGTCGCCGCGCCGCTCGACGCGGAGCTTCTCGTCGGGCCCCCGGATGGCGTTCGGCTGCGGGCGGTAGCCGACGTCGGTGACGTTCTTCTCGTCGACGAGGTCGTAGCCGGCCGCCTCGGCGCCCTGGAAGAACAGCTCCTCCTTGGCGGTGACCGGGGCGGGCTGGACCTCCAGCAGCTCCTCCATCCGGCGGTAGTACGGCAACAGATCCTCGTAGGAGAAGGAGTCCGGCCAGTGGGGCTGTTCGTCGATTGCCGCCGGGTAGGCCCGCGGGTGGTTGCCGGTGTAGACGAGCGTGGTTCCGCCGACGCCGGCGGCCTGGATGGTGATGCCCGACTGGGGGAACTTCCGGAACCAGAAGCCGCGCTCGTGGTCGGCGGGCCCGAAGATGAGCTTGTAGATCATCTCGAGCTCCCGGGTGGTGAACTGCTCGTCGAGCAGCTCGCCGGAGAGGTCCGCCGGGTCGCTGGAGGCCTCGGCGCCGGGCTCCTCGGTGGGCTTCTCCCACTGTTCGTTGCCGAAGAACGGCCCGGCCTCCAGCACGAGGACGTCGAGGCCGAGTTCGCCGAGTCGCCAGGCCGCGACCGGGCCGTCGCCGCCGGCGCCGACGACGACGACGTCGTAGTCGTCGGTCATCTCTCGTCCCCCTGGCCCAGGAGCTCGTCGCGCACCCGATCGAGCAGGTCCTCGTCGACGCCCTCGCGCGCGTCCTCGACGGCGTCCTCGGGCCGCATGACCTCGCTCCCGCTGCCGGCGAGCAGGCCGTCGTCCGCCGGGTCGCCGCCGGTGTCGAACGGCTCCTCGTAGTCGCTCGTGTCGTAGTCCTCGTTGTCGGTGAACTCGCCCTGGTGGTGGTAGATCTTCGGCGGGTCGCCGTCGCCGTCGTCGGGGTAGGACTTCCAGACCTCGCCCGCGCCGAGGCTGGACTGCGGGGTGCCCCAGTAGCCGCGGAGGGAGACGGAGCCGGCGATGACGCCGGGGAAGTCGGTCTGCTGCCAGCTCTGGAGGGGCTCGCCGCCGACGGTCCCGCCGAACTCCCGCTCGCTCGGGGGCTGCCGGATGTCGTCGTACCCCTGCCACTCGCTGTAGTAGATACCCTCGGTGAACGCGACGAGCAACTGGGGGATGAGCGCGCCGGAGGCCTCGAGCGCGCCGCCGGGCAGCTCGGGGAGCTCGACGTCGATCTCGTCGAGCAGCGAGAGCGCCCGCAGCCGGTCCCGGCGGGACAGCGACGCGAACGTGGCGCCGCCCGGGAACCGCGTCGGGTCCGGTCGGGCCTCGTTCCCGCCGAGCGCGAGCAGTTCGAGGGCGGCGACGTCGCAGATCTTCCCCACGAGCTCCGCCAGCCGCGCGTTCACCTCGGGGTCCTGCGTCGTGGCGAGCGCCTGCTGGAGGTCGACGCCGTCCTCGCCCGCGAGCTCGATGTCGATGTCGACGAGCGCCGCGGCGACGAGCTCCGGGGCGTCGTACAGCGAGAAGATCGAGTTCGTGACCGCGATCAGGTAGTCCCCGAGCCCGAGCTCGAGCCCGCCGGGTCCGTGCTCGGCACCGAGCTCGTCGGCCAGGTCGGGCGTCCTCGGGACGACGGCGTCGACGACGGCCCGGTAGGTCGCCCGCGTCGTCGGGTCGGTCGCCTCCGCGGTGTCGGCGGCCGACGCGGCCGAGGGAAGCATCGCCGCCGCGCCGCCCGCCGCCAGCCCCCGGAGCACCGACCGCCGGTTCGCGCGAAACTCCTCCATCGTTGCCCGCCGTTGCGGGCACGCACGGGTACGTCTATCGACGGCATACTCCGGCGCTTTATGTCACCACCTGCGTCCCGGGCGCCCGGTTCCGCCCGCCGTCGGCCCACCCACGACCGGGGCCCCGCGGACAACCGCGCCGCCGTTCATATCCGATCACCGAGGGGTCGGGAGGCGGGACCGCCGTCGACCGGGCCGGTCCCGGACGCCCCGCTGGCGAGCGGACGCGCCGTCGGGGCTCGAGTCGATCGGACGCTCCCGGCCCCGACCGGGCGTGGCTCCGGCGGGCTATCGCCACTCCTCGAGGGAGAGTGCGACCCCGGCCGGGACGGCGAGCCACCGGTCGTCGGCCCTGGGGTCGGCGAGCACGAAGGTCGGCACGCCCGCGACGGAGTCGTACAGCTCCACGACGTCGCTGTAGGCCGCGCCGACCCCGTCGGGGCCGGGGATGGTCGGGGTTCCACCGGACATGGTAAGTGATGGCACGGGACACCCCTCGGACGTTCGGGTCGTTTCACGCGTCGAGTCGGCCGGCGAATCGGGAGCGCGTGGCGGGTCGATGGGTCGGCGGGGCCCGGGCACCGGCGGGGTCGCGGCGAGACGCAACCCTTATGTCCAGAACCGTTCGTTAGTGTACAGTAATGAACACCAGCGAGGAACCCGCGCCGGCCGTCCGGTCGATCCTCGAGGCCGTCGCGGCCCGGCCGGCGCCCGACGAGCGGGTGTCGGTCGACGCCAGGTCGCTGCCGGACGCCCTGGCCGCGGCCGCGGCCGACGGCCGCGCGCCGATCATCGCCGAGGTGAAGCCGACCAGCCCGACGACCGACGGCCGACGCGAGGACGACCCCGTCGCGCTCGCCGAGGCGATGGTCGACGGCGGCGCCGCGGCGCTCTCGGTGCTGACCGAACCCGAGCACTTCGGCGGGAGCCCGGAGACCCTCCGCCGGGTCCGCGGGGCCGTCGATGTCCCCGTCCTCCGGAAGGACTTCGTCCTCCGCGAGGCCCAGCTGGACGCCGTCGAAGCCGACGTCGTCCTCCTCATCGCGCGGTTCGTCGACGACCTCCCGGGCCTGCTCGCCGCGGCCCGCGACCGCGGGTTCCAGGTGCTCGTCGAGACCCACACGCCCGCCGAACTCGAGGCCGCACTCGCCGCCGGCGCCGACGTCGTCGGCGTCAACAACCGCGACCTCGCCGAACTGGAGGTCGACCTCGACACCTTCGAGCGCGTCGTCGAGGCGGTCCCGGCAGCCCGCTCGGAGAGCGTCACCCTCATAGCGGAAAGCGGCATAGCGACACGGGAGACCGTCGCACGGATGCGCCGGGCCGGCGCCGACGGCCTGCTCGTCGGGTCGGCCATCATGGACGGCCCCGTGCGCGACAACACGGAGCGACTCACCCATGGCGCCTGACACCACGTTCGGCGACTACGGCGGCCAGTACGTGCCCGAGGCCCTGATGCCGGCCATCGAGGAACTCACCGACGCCTACGAGCGGTACGTCCTCGACAACGAGGACGGCTTCATGGACGAGTTCCGCCGGCGGCTCGCCGACTTCGGCGGCCGCCCGACGCCGCTGCAGCGCGCCGACCAGCTCAGCGCGCGGTACGACCGCGAGGTCTACCTCAAGCGCGAGGACCTCCTGCACGGCGGCGCCCACAAGCTCAACAACGCCCTCGGCCAGGTCCTGCTCGCGACGTACATGGGCAAGGAGCGCGTCATCGCCGAAACGGGCGCCGGCCAGCACGGCACCGCCACCGCGATGGCCGCCGCCCACCTCGATATACCCTGCGAGATCTACATGGGCAGCCGGGACATCAACCGCCAGCGGCCGAACGTCTTCCGGATGCGGCTCAACGACGCCGAGGTCACCCCGGTCGACGTCGGCCGGGGCACGCTGAAGGAGGCCATCAGCGAGACGATGCGGGACTGGGCCAGCAGCGTCGAGACGACCCACTACGTCATCGGTTCGGTCGTCGGCCCGGCGCCGTTCCCGGCGATGGTGCGGGACTTCCAGTCGGTCATCGGCGAGGAGGCCCGCCGGCAGTGCACGGACCGGATCGGCGGGCTCCCGGGCGCCGTCGTCGCCTGCGCCGGCGGCGGTTCGAACACGATGGGCGCCTTCGCGGAGTTCATCCAGGACGGCGCGGTCGAGCTGTACGCCGTCGAGGCCGGCGGCGCCGAGCTGACCGTCGACGACGAGGCCGGCGTCGCGCCGCACTCGGCGTCGCTGTCGACCGGCGACGAGGGCGTGCTCCACGGCGCCCGCACGAAACTGTTGCAGGACGGCCACGGCCAGATCCTGGAGTCACACAGCGTCTCCTCGGGGCTGGACTACGCCGGCGTCGGCCCCGAGCTCGCCCACCTCGTCGACGAGGGCCGCGTCACGCCCGCCACCGTCGACGACGACGCCGCACTCGCCGCGTTCCACCGGCTCTCCCGGCTGGAGGGCATCATCCCGGCGCTGGAGACCGCCCACGCGTTCGGCTTCCTGGAGGCCGTCGCCGGCCCGGACCCGAACGATGGCGACGGACTCCCCGACGTCGACCTCCCCGAGACCGTCGTCGTCGCCGTCTCCGGCCGCGGCGACAAGGACCTCGAGGCCGTCA
Source organism: uncultured Natronomonas sp. (assembly GCA_964488035.1). Taxonomy (GTDB): domain Archaea; phylum Halobacteriota; class Halobacteria; order Halobacteriales; family Haloarculaceae; genus Natronomonas. The sequence goes on along the minus strand of CAZATR010000039.1, from coordinate 6,116 downwards.
TCGAGGAGACCGAGGCCCGCGGCATCCCCGACGCCCCCACGATGGAGGTGTTCGAGTGACCGACCTCGCGGCCGCCTTCGACGAGCCCGCGTTCGTGCCGTACCTCGCCGCCGGCGACCCCTCCTTCGACGCGTCCATCGAGTACGTCGAGGCGCTGGTCCGCGGGGGCGCCGACGCCGTCGAACTCGGCCTCCCGTTTTCCGAACCGATCGCGGAGGGCCCGACCATCCAGCAGGCCGTCGTCCGGTCGCTGGAGGCCGGCATGACGCCGACGCGGTTCTTCGAGTTCGTCGAGGCGCTGGACGTCGACGTCCCGCTGGTCTGCATGACCTACTACAACCTCATCTACCAGCATGGACCCGACGACGAGCCGCCCGTCCGCCCGTTCGTGGCGCGAGCCGCCGAGGTGGGCATCGACGGGTTCGTCGTCCCCGACCTCCCGGCCGAGGAGGCGGACCCGCTCCGGGCCGCCTGCGACGAGTACGACCTCGACCTGGTGTTCATCGTGGCGCCGACGACGGGCGACGATCGCCTCGCGGCCATCCTCGAGCGCGTCTCCGGCTACCTCTACGTCCAGGCGCGGCTCGGCGTCACCGGCGCCCGGGCCGACGTGTCCGACCGGACCGCCGAGAGCCTCGACCGGCTCGCGGCCCACGAGGCCGCCGCCGACGTGCCGAAGGCGGTCGGGTTCGGCATCTCCAGCGGCGAGCAGGCCGCCGAAGTGATCGCCGCCGGCGCCGAGGGCGTCATCGTCGGGTCCGCACTCGTCGACATCGTCGCCGACGGCCACGCGGCCGACGACCCGGCCGACGCGGTCGCCGACCGCCTCGAGGCCAAAGCGCGCGAACTGAAGGAGGGCGCCCTCGCCGGCGCGCAACGTCGGCCGCGACCGGAAGGAACATGACGGAACCTACCACACCACGAACCATGACCGCAGGCACCGCCGCCCGGCTCGACCGCATCGGGCGCGACGGCCGGTACGTCGTCGTCCCGATGGACCACGGCGTCACGCTCGGGCCAGTGACGGGCCTCGTCGACGTCGAGGCCACCATCGACGCCGTCACCCGCGGCGGCGCCGACGCCGTCCTGACACAGAAAGGTATCGCGCCCCGCGTCCACGACAACCGCAACGGCGCGGGCTACGTCGTCCACCTCAACGGCTCGACCGTCATCGGCCCCGACGCCAACGACAAGCGGAGCACGGGCTCGGTGAAGTCGGCCATCCGCGCCGGCGCCGACGCCGTCTCCTTCCACATCAACGTCGGCTCCGACCACGAGCGCGAACAGATCGAGGCACTCGCCGCGCTCACCGACGAGGCCGCCGAGTACGGCCTCCCCGTGCTGGCGATGACGTACGCCCGCGGCCCCGACGTCGACGAGTCCGACCCCGAGGCGCTCGCCCACGCCGCCCGCCTCGGCGAGGAGCTCGGCGCCGACCTCATCAAGACCGGCTACAGCGGCGACGCCGAGGGCTTCGAACCGGTCTGCGAGGCCACCCGCCTTCCGGTGCTGATCGCCGGCGGCTCGCCGGACGGCGACCTGGAGTCGCTGGAGGCCGTCCGCGGTGCGATGGACGCCGGTGCCGCCGGCGTCTCGATGGGCCGGACCGTCTTCCAGCACGACGACCCCGAGGCCATGACCCGCGCCGTCGCCGCCGTCGTCCACGACGACCTCGGCGCCGAGGACGCGCTCGAACGGGCGGGCCTGGCCGTCGAGGCCTGACCGTCCGAACCGCTCCGACCGCCGATTCCTCCGTTATCGCGTGTCGCCGGGCTCCCGGTCAGGACCCCGAGAACCGGGCCGGGACGGAGCCGTTCCGGGCCTACGGCCAGTCGGGATCGACGCCGACGAGGTCGGCGCTCGCCCGCCAGAGCCGCTCGCGGACCCCGGAATCGGCGGCCGCCGGCGCGGGGTCCACGACGCCGTCGCCGGAGACGTAGCAGCCCGACCGGGACGCGAACGCGGGGTCGGTCGCGAGCCGACAGAGCCGGTCGGCGCCCGTCTCCGGGCTGTCGCCGACGCCGGGGACGAGCGCGAGGGCGCGGAGCCCCCAGCGGACCCACGGCGCGGCGTCCCGGAAGAGGCCCGTCGACGGGATGAAGCCCGGGTGGAAGCAGTTCGCGGTGATCTCGCGGTCGGTCGCTTCGAGACGATCGGCGAGCTCGAGGGTGAACGCGACGTTGGCGAGCTTCGAGCGCGCGTAGGCGTCGAGCGCGTCGTAGTCGGTCTCGAACTGGAGGTCCTCGACGTCGAGGCTGCCCCGCCGGTGGACGCGGGAGGCGGTCACGACGACGCGGGCCGGCGCGCTGGCACGGAGCGCGTCGAGGAGGTCGTGGGTGAGGAGGTACGGCGCGAGGTGGTTGACCGCGACGGTGCGTTCGAGCCCGTCGGGGGTCTCTCGGCGGTCGCGCGAGGAGAGCCCGGCGTTGTGCGCGAGGACGTCGACGCCGTCGTAGGTCGCGTCGATGGTGTCGGCGAGGTCGCGGACGGCGTCCAGGCTGGCGAGGTCCGCGCGGTGGAACCGGACCCCGCCGTCGGCGTCGGCCGTCTCGGCCTCGAGGCTGCGGCCGCGGTCGCGGTCCCGGCCGACGACGGCGACGGTGGCGCCCCGGTCGGCGAGACGCCGGGCGGCGATGCGGCCGAACCCGCTCGTCCCGCCGGTGAGGACGACGACCTCGTGGTCCGGGTCCGGGCTCGTCACGGCGGCGACGTCCCCGTGCGATCGCTGGCCATCGGCATCGATACTCGCCCGGCGTCTCGACGGCGACGGGGTTAGTTCCTCCGCCGGGCCGTCGTCGGGTGCCGACCGGCCGGCCCGGCCCGTCACGCCTTCCGCCACGTTAAATACGGGCGGCCCCGACCCGACGAGCATGACACGCTCCGTCTGGCTGAAGGCCGACGACGCCGTCGGCGACTGGGAGGCGCGCAAGCGCCGCATCACCGCCGGCATCGAGGCCGGCGTCGACCGGGTGCTCGTCGACGAGCGCGACGTCGCGAAGGTCCGGGACCTGGGGCAGGTCTCCGTCGCGGCGTTCGCCGGCGACGACGTCCACGTGATGGACGCCGAGGAGCCGGAGGCGGCCGACCCCGACGTCGTGGTCGTCGGCAAGGACGGCGAGGGCGACGGCACCATCGACCTGCCGGCCGACTACTCCGGGTCGGCCGACCTGACGACGCTGCGACGGACGGACGGCCCCGCGGGCGCCTACGTCCGCATCCTCGGAGAGGAGTACGAGACGTTCGCCGAGGCGGCCGCCGTCGACGCCGACTTCACCGTCGTCGTCGGCGATGACTGGCAGATCATCCCGCTGGAGAACCTCATCGCCCGCATCGGCGACGAGACCGAGATCGTCGCCGGCGTCCGGACCGCCGCGGAGGCCGAGACCGCCTTCGAGACGCTCGAACAGGGCGCCGACGCCGTCCTGCTGGACACCGACGACCCCGACGAGATTCGGGCGACCGTCGAGGCCCGCGACGCCACCGAGCGCGAGGACCTCGACCTCCAGCGCGCCACCGTGACCGCCGTCGAGCAGACCGGCTCGGCCGACCGCGTCTGCGTCGACACCGCCGCGATGCTCGACCACGACGAGGGCATGCTGGTCGGCTCGATGTCCCGCGGCCTGTTCTTCGTCCACGGCGAGACGGCGGACTCGCCGTACGTCGAGTCCCGCCCGTTCCGCGTCAACGCCGGCGCCGTCCACGCCTACGTCCGCACGCCGAACGGCGACACGAAGTACCTCTCGGAGCTGGGCTCCGGCGACGAGGTCCAGATCGTCGACACCGCCGGCAACACCCGTAGCACCATCGTCGGCCGCGCGAAGATCGAGTCCCGCCCGATGTTCCGGCTGGAGGCCGAGACGGAGGACGGCGACCGCGTCGAGACGCTCTTGCAGAACGCCGAGACCATCAAGGTCGCCACCGGCGACGGGCGGACGGCCGTCACGGAGCTCCAGGAGGGCGACGAGGTGCTGCTGTACTACGAGGACGTCGCTCGACACTTCGGCGAGGAGGTCGATGAGTCCATCATCGAGAAGTAGCGGGCGCCGGTCGGTCGTTCCGCGCCGCGGCCCGGCGCCGGTTACTCCAAGTCCGCGAGGATCTCCGCGACGGCGTCGGCCAGCTCCCGGAACCGCTCAAGCTTCATCTCGTCGGTCGTGATGAAGGCGCCGTGGTCGCCGACGATGACGCGGGTCAGGTAACCGTTCGAGAAGACCCGGATCGTCGCCCGGTAGTCGCCGAGTTCGGGGTCCTCGTAGGTGCCCTGGGAGGCAAAGCCCATCCGCTCGTTTCGGGCGATCGGTCCGATGCTTTCGTCGTGCTCAAGGTCCTCGCGGAGGTAGATCAGTCGGTGGTCGGCGGCGGTGAAGTACGTGACGCTCCGGAGCTCGTCGCCGACCAGCGTCCGACACGCGCTCAACAGCTCCTCGTCGAGGTCGGTGTCAGTGGCAGTCATCGTGGGACACACGCCGCTCGGCACGGGCGTAAAATGCCGGTACGCGGCGGCCGATATTAATACCCTGTGCCTCCCGGGGCGGTCGAGCGCTGCCGTCGCCTCGCGGTACCGACCGGCTGGCACCTCGCCTTCAGGCGACGTCGTCCCCGTCCCGGGGCTCGGTACACCAGTGGCAGAACGAAAGCGTCGGGTCGAGCTCCCGGCCGCAGTTGGGACACCGGCCGGCGTCGGCCCGGAGGCGGTGGTTGTTCCGGGTGGTGAGCCGGTAGGCGTCCAGCGTCGCGAACGCCGTCACGGCGACCATCGCCAGGGCGGCCGCCGGCGGGACGCCGGTGCCGTCGGGGAAGAACCCGAACGCCGCGGCCACCGACTCCAGGCCCGACAGCTCGAGCCCGGCCGTCGCGACGACGACGGCCAGCGACCCGAGCCAGATGCTGGCCCACAGACACCCCCGCATCCACTCCCGGAGGTAGAGGTGGCCCAGCCCGGGCTGGAAGAAGGACAGCGCCGCGGCCAGCACCGGCCGTTTCTCCGTGTCCTGGCTCATCTCGCCGGGCCGTAGCGGCCACGCGGGCATAAACTTGTGGACCCACTCCGGCGGTAGGGGTAACCGGGAGTGGGCCCGAACAGCCATATTTGTGGTCATGTGAAACCGATTTCGATTGATGGCTACAGCAGCGCGTCGACGAGTGTCCGGAGCGTCTCCAGATCGTACTGACCCGGCGCGGTCGCCTCGGCGGGGTCGACCGGCGCGTACCCGATCCGCGAGCCGTACACCGGCGCGACCGCGCGGGTGTGCCGGCCGGCCTCGCCCATCGCCATCGTCGCGACCGTCGCGCCCTCGGCGGCGTGGGCCCGCGTCGCCGCCAGCAGGTCGAGGGCGTCGTCCGGGCTCTCGGCGGTGACTGCGAGCTTCGCGACGTCGCCGACCTCGCCCGCCCGCGTCAGCAGGCGGCCGAGCTCCGGCCGTGGCGGCGTGCCCTCGAAGTCGTGGGTGGAGACGACCACGGGGACGCCGCGGTCGGCGGCGCGCTCGACGAGGCCGTGGCCGTCGCCGTTCGACAGCGTCGCGAGTTCGACGTCGACGGCGGCGACGGCGTCGTGCTCGACGGCGGTCTCGAGGGCCTCGATGCGGCCCTCCGCCGGGGCCTGGCCGCCCTCCCACGTGGGGCGGTTGGTCGCGATGAGCGGCAGGTCCTCGTCGTAGGCCCCGAGGGCGGCCAGCGGCTCGTCGGCCAGGTCCATCCGGAACTCCACGCAGTCGGCGTGCGCGCGGGCCGCCGGCGCCTCGCCGAGGTCGGCCGTCGCCGCCGCCAGCGTGAAGGACTCGAAGTCGAGGGGCATGGTCGCCCGTCGGCCCCGGGGCTAATAGGGCTCGTGGGTCCGGACGCTCGTGGTCGCGAGGGGCCTAGTACGGCTCGTGGGTCGCGCGGAACCGGAGCGGGTCCTGGCTCGTCCGCTCGACGTCGGTAACCGTCGACAGCCGGATCTCGCGTTCGCTCTCGGTGACGACCCGGGTGTCGTAGTGGCGGGCGTCGTAGTTGACGGTCTCGGGGTTCTCGGCGACGAACTCGCGGTGGCGTTCGAGGCGGCGCGCGGCGACCCGGTCGGCGTGGGCGGGCGTCGCCGTCGCGCGCTCGGCGAAGGCCGCCGCGAGGTCGGG
>CAZATR010000038.1:0-17525 GCA_964488035.1 uncultured Natronomonas sp. | reverse complement strand
ACCAGGAGCATCGACCCGAGCGGCGAGTCCCGGAGCCGCGCGAGCGCCCGCTCGTAGCGCTCCTCGCGGAGCCGCCGGACGTCGATGCGCTCCTCCCAGTCGACGGCCATCGTGCCCCGGGTGCCCGCCATGACGTCACGCTCGTGCATGCCCTGACCGTTGTGGGAGCCCGGTTATCAAGGTGGCTCTCGGGGACGCGCGTTTCCGGAGGGTCGTCCGAGAGCGGCTCGAAACGGGGACGGGGACGGCCCCGGAACTGCCGCGGGCGCGTCACGATGCCGCTGTCATCGAATCCCACAACGGACCCGGGACGGTGGGCGGTTCGTCGGGACCGACGCCCACACCCTCACGGCGACACCGCCCGGCCGGCGGTCGACCACAACGGTCACAGGGCGGCGGGCCCGAAGGGGACGATACGGTGACGGTATCCGAGGGCTGGGCGTCGTGGGCGTCGGCGACGCTAGACGTCGTCCCCGCCTGGATCGGTGTCGCGATCGTCGCGTATCCGCTGGTGGCGGTCGGGAACGCGGTCCTTGGGGCGCCGCTGGCGGACGGGACGGTCCACCTGGTCGTGGGCGTGGTGGCGCTGGGCGGGGCCTACCCGGTGGTAGCGGGGCCGTGGTCGCTCGGCGGGCTCGGGGCGTTCACGCTCGCACTCGTCGGGGCCGCACTCGCGTGGGGCGTCCTCGGGCTCGTGGCCATCCTCGCCGCCGGGCTATCGATCCCGGGCAGCAACCGGCTGCCACAGGCCGCCGTCTGGGCGGCCGCATACCTGACGGCCACCGTCCTCGTGACCCGGACCTCGTTCTCTCTCGGAGACTAACCCAGGGCCGTCCCTGCCACCCACCGGCCAACCCACAGGGACGCCGACCCCGGCCGGACACACCCGGTCAATTAAGCCGCCTGAGTCCCGGAGCGCGGTCGCGTGCATCCCCGATAGACCCAGCCGAGAGGACCCACTGTGATACTGGAACCGCTCGAATCCTCGAGGACCGAACGACGGGAGCTTCGGGCTCCCGATCTGCACGGGATAGCCGGCCTCGGGATCCTCGGACTCGGCGCCGACCTCGAACCGTCCGACAGCCGCGGCGAGCCACTCGTCGAACGCTACCGTGCAGCCGGTCCCTCCCCGGTGGCTTGATTGGACCCTCCTTTCAGACGCCGAATGTCGTGAAACTGCTGGACACGACACTTGCGTTCCCATCTGACTTGCGTTCCCATCTGACACTCGACCCCAAAGACTAATCGTGTTTCCACGGAGGTTTACGTATGCGTTCCGCCGCTCGGCGACCACTTCGTACGGCCTGTAAACGATACGGCCCCGGGCGGCTCCCCAACGCTGACCGGCCCGACATCGGCGCTGGCTACGCAGCTGCTTCAGCAGCGGTTTTCGCAACCATCCTGTACGGCATCGTGCTGAGTGTGACTGCCATGCCGGGGACGAGCGGTGATCTGATAGCGAGCCTCCTATTTCCCGCGTTCGCGCTCCCAATCGTCGTCCCGTCGGCATTCCTGCTCGGCGTCGTCGGCTGGCGGGTCTCGCCATCTTCCTCCCCGATCACCGGCAGTATCGTGGGAGGGTTAGGGGCGATCGCAACGTATCTCGTGTCGTTCGTTCTCCTCGGGGGACTACTCACCGTGAGCACTGCCGTGTCACCGAGCGGTGGGACGCTGTTGAGGTCTCGGCAGGGCTGGTTGTGCTCGCGTTTCTCCTCACATGGTGGATAACCATCCCGGTCGGCTGTCTTTCGGGGCTGGTGTATATGACCGTGACCGAAGAAGCTGCGAACGCCGGTTGACCGAACGGGTCGCGGTTCGTTTGCAACCGCTCGACTATCGACGCCGAGTGACGTGGGGACACACGCCGACCGCGGGGCATCTCAACGAGTAGGGGAACGTCGGCAGCTGTGGTCCCGCGGGTTCGGCCCGGTTGCCGGGAAGGTTAGGCGTCGGGGTGGTCGTCGGTGGGGTCCTCGGCGAGGCCGTCGGGGTCGGCCAGGAAGCCGTGATAGGGGCAGACGTATTCGTCGCGGATCAGTTGTTCGTCGACGATGGCGAGGCCGAGGGCGTCGAGATCGGTGCTGATCCGGTTGAGGTCGTCGTGGTCGGTGCCGATGGCGTTGACGTAGACGTTGCGTTCGCCGGTCATGATCTCCCGGACGGCCGTCACGCCGTGGATCTCACGCGCCTGGTTGGCGAGTTCGTCGCGCGTCGGGACCGGCGCGGTGCAGATGATCTTGGTGTAGAGGGGGTAGCCGGCGCGGTCGTAGTCGATGTCGATGTGGTAGCCCCGAATGATCCCGCTGTCCTCCAGCTTGTTGAGACGGGTGCGGACGGTGCTCGAGGAGAGGTCGAGTTCGTCCGCGATGTCGGTCGAGGACGTGCCGCGGGCGTCCTGCTGTAAGTAGTACAGGATGTGTTTGTCGACGGCGTCCAGGTCACCGTGTTTCATTGCCTGGTGTTGGCGAACCGGCGTGATATAGTTTGGTCCGGGTCGGGACCGCGGTGCCGGTCCGCTCAGCGGAGCCAAGACGGCGTTGGTAACGGTAACTGATAATAGCTGGGGTTTCGTCGACGGATCGTCAATGAAATACGCTAGTTTATCAACTTCCGTCACCAACGTGTGGATAGACCGTCGTGCCATTCGACCACGCCACCACCCCCGACCTCCCGACATGACCCCGAGTCGACCCGCCGACGGGCCGGACAGCGACCCGACCGACCCGACCGACGCGACCCACTACGTCGTCGGCGGGGCCCACGTCGGCCGCGCGATCGCCGCCCGGATGCAGACCGCCGGCCACCGCGTCGCCGTCGTCGACGACGACTACCACGAAGCCGACCCGCCAGGGCTCGCCGCCGACCCCACGGACATGGACGCCCTGTCCGAGGCCGGCGTCGACACCGCCATCGCGGTCGTCGTCGCGACGCCGTCCGACCGGCGGAACCTCCTCATCGCACGGCTCGTGCGAGCTCGCTTCGACGTCCCGCGCGTGATCCCGTTGGTCCACACGCCCGACCGCGTCCCGCTGTTTGCGGACCCCGGACAGGACCCCTTCTGTGTGACGACGGCGCTGGCCGACGCGGTCGGGGACACCGTATGAAGGACCTCGAACGCGACCTCGGGCTGCCCGCCGTGTTCGCGATCAGCATCGGCGCGATGATCGGCAGCGGGATCTTCATCCTACCGGCCCTCGCGCTCGAACGTGCCGGCCCGGCCGTCATCGTCGCCTACGCGCTCGCCGGGCTGCTCGTCGTCCCGGCGGCGCTCTCGAAGTCCGAGATGGCGACGGCGATGCCGGACGCCGGCGGCACCTACATCTACATCGAACGCGGCATGGGCCCGGTGCTGGGCACCGTCGCCGGCGTCGGCACCTGGTTCTCGCTGTCGTTCAAGGGCGCCCTCGCGCTCGTCGGCGGCGTCCCCTACCTGCTCCTGCTCGTCGACCTCCCGATGAAACCGGTCGCACTCGGGCTGGCGGCCGTCCTGGTCCTCATCAACGTCGTCGGCGCGAAACAGACCGGACGGCTCCAGGTCGCCATCGTCGTCGTCATGCTCGCGGCCCTCGGCTGGTTCGCCGCCGGCAGCGCCCCCGCGGTCCAGTCGGCCAACTACGCGAACTTCTTCGCCGACGGCATCGGCGGCCTCCTCGCGGCGACCGGCCTGGTGTTCGTCTCGTATGCCGGCGTCACGAAGATCGCAAGCGTCGCCGAGGAAATCGAGGACCCGGGCCGCAACATCCCGCTCGGCATCCTCGGCTCGCTCGCGTTCACCACCGTCCTCTACGTCGCCATCGTGGTGGTGCTCGTGGGCGTGACCGACCCCGGCAGCGTCGCCGGCTCACTCACGCCGGTCGCGGTCGCCGCCGAGGCCACGCTCGGCCGGGCCGGCGTTCTGGTCGTCATCCTCGCGGCCATCCTCGCGCTCGTCTCGACGGCCAACGCCGGCATCCTCTCGTCGTCCCGCTACCCCTTCGCCATGAGTCGCGACCAGCTGGCGCCGCCGTCGCTCGCGACCGTGAGCGACCGCTTCGGGACGCCGGTCAACGCCATCACGCTCACCGGCGCGGTGCTGCTGGTGCTGATCGCGTTCGTCCCGATCCTCGAGATCGCGAAACTCGCCAGCGCCTTCCAGATACTGGTGTTCGCCCTCATCAACCTGGCCGTCATCGCGTTCCGGGAAGGCAGCGCCGAGTACGACCCCGTATTCACCTCGCCACTGTACCCCTGGATGCAAGCGTTCGGGACCGTCACCGGCGTCGTGTTGCTCACCCAGATGGGGACGGTGGCGCTCGTCGGCGCCGTCGGCATCACCCTCGCCAGCATCGCCTGGTACCTGGTCTACGGCCGCCCGCGGGTGCGCCGCGAAGGCGCCGCCACCGACGCGGTCCGGCGCCGCGTCGGCCGCGACGTCCTCACGGACACGGCCGCCGTCGTCGACGACGCGCCCCGCGAGGTCCTGGTCGCGCTCACCAAGAACCTCGACGACCAGCGGGCCCGCTCGCTGGTCGCCATCGCCGCCGACCAGGTGCGCCGGGACGACGGCCGCGTGGTCGTCGTCCGATTCGAGGAGGTCCCCGACCAGGCACCCCTCACCGACGCCGTCACCGAACAGTCCCCCGCCGACCGCGCCTACGAAACCCGGATCGAGTCGCTCGCGGACCCGTTCGACGTCGACGTCGAGGCCGACACGATCGTCAGCCACGACACGAAACACGCGATCGTCAACTTCGCCGCCAACCGGGGCGTGGACTCGATCGTCGCCGAACACGAGTCCCTCCGGCTCCGCTCCCGGCTGGTCGGCGACCCGATCGACTGGGTCGTTCGCCACGCCCCGTGTGACGTCCTCCTCGTCGACAACCTCGGCTACGACCGGCCCGACCGGGTCGTCGTCTCCGGCGACGGCGGCCTCTATCCCCCGCTGGCCGTGACCGTCGCCGACGCCATCGCCGCCGCCAACGACGCCGCAATCACGCTGTGGTATCCGGCCGACCGAGCGGCGACCGACCAGTACACCCGAACGATCGAGGACTACCGCGCCGAACTCGCCGAGATGCTCTCCGTTCCGGTCCGGGCAGAGTCCATCAGAACCGACGGCGGCACCACCGCGACCCCCGACGTGGTCGTGCGACGCGGCCGCGACGACAGCCTCCGGAGCGTCCTGTTCGACGACGGCCCCGTCGTCCCGAGCCCGGGCTGTACCACGATCACCGTCTATCCCCTCGGCTCCCGACAGCCGGGCGTGGTGCGTCGACTGCTCGAACGCCTCACGTTCTAACCCAGCAGCGACGCCGGAGCGTCCAGCCAGGTGTCACCACCGGGGGAGGCGGTCCCGGAGGTGTGGGCGGATAGCGGGTCGGTCACGGTCATCGTCGACGAGCCGGTGGGCCAGCGTCACGCTCAGGACGGCCAACAGGACGCCGCCGACGACGTCGGTGAGCCAGTGGATGCCCAGATACATCGTCGACAGACAGACCAGCGTCGCGAGGCCGCCCGCCACGACGTGCCAGCCCCGGTACGGGGCCCGATACCGGTAGGCGATGAGCGCGACCGTCACGGCCAGGGAGGCGTGCAGCGACGGGAACACGTTCGTGTTGACGTTCACCTGGCTCGTCAGGAGCTGGGCCTGCGGCCAGCGGACGTACAACAGCGACTCGACGAGGGTCGGCATGTAGTTCCGGGGACCGTAGGCGACGAACAGGACGTAGCTGACGAGCCCGAACGCGTAGTTCAGGGTGTAGGCGACGAGCGTCGTCGCCAGCGGGTCGGCGTCGTGGAGGCCGTACAGGACGACCGGAAACGTCAACAGGAACGCGTATCCGAAGACGTACACGAACCCGAACAGGAGCGTGAGTTCCGGCGTCGCGACCGACTGAACGGCCGCGACGAAGCGGCCCTCCACCGCGTAGATGGCCGGGGTGATGTTCACGCCGATCAACCACGAGAGATGGACACCGGCGTCACGGACGAGGCCGTTCGCCACGAGCACGACGCCGAGTACCACCGCCGTCGGAGCGACACGGCGGGCGTTCCGCTCTGCGGTCCGAACCGCCTGCCGGACGTCACGAACGGGCGCCAGCAGCGCCAGGCCGACGACGTGGAGCACGGCGACGACCACGACCACCTGGAGAACGACCTGGAGGAGCGTCACGTTCGCCCTCCGACCAGCCGCCCGTCCTCGTACCGATAGCCCGCCGCCCGGAACGCCTCACGGGCCCGCGCGACGTCGACGTCGCCGTCGGTCCCGAGGAACGGCGTGACGGGGTTGCCGTCGTCCCACTCGAGGGCCGACGGATACCACTCCGTCTGCCAGAGCGGCCCGACGGCGGGCCGGCCGTAGCCGGACAGGATGGTGTCCGCGAGGTACTCGCCATCGATCAGCCTGGCGAGGGTGTGCCGAAACCGCGGATTGTTCAGGTGCCGTGTGCGCGTGTTGTAACCGAGGACGTACGCCGATGGCGACCGTTCGACGAGGAGTTCGGCCCCGGAGCTGCGGCCGATCCGCGGGATCGCGTCGGCGCCGACGGGCGTGCCGGTCACGTCGGCGGCGTCGGTGGCGACCATCTCGGCGGCGGTGACGTCGGAGCCGACGACCTGGACGGAGAGGGTGTCGAACGGCACGCCGACCCGGCCGTCGAGTTCGGTCGTCGGGCCGTCGGCCTGCAGGACGGCGTGGTCGTCGACCCGTTCGAACTCGACCGTCTCGCGGGGCGAGTTGTCGACGAACCGGAGCGGGCCGCTGCCGATCGGCGGGATGTTGTTCGTGACGAGCGCGTCGGTCACCGACCCGACCTGGATGCCCGCGAGCGAGGCCGGGTCGGTTCGGTCCTGCCAGACCTGCTTCGGGAGGATCGGCACCGTGAAGGCGCGACGCGCGAGGGTCGGGGTGACGTCCGCAAACCGGAGTTCGACGGTCGTGTCGTCGATCGCCTCGGTCTCGGCGACGAGGCTGCTCCGCCCCCGAAACCGCGGGGACGGAAGCGGTGCGGCGTCGGCGTCGGCGTCCGACGCCGCACCGAGGGTCGTGTCCGCGAGGAGCCGGTAGGTGAACGCCACGTCCGCCGCGGTGAGTGACGTCCCGTCGTGCCACGTCGCCCCGGGTCTGAGCGTAACCCGGGCGACGGGCGGGCCGTCGTCCGAGAACTCCCAGGTGTCGGCGAGCCACGGCGTCAGTCGGTCCTCGATCACGCGGGCGAGGGGGTCGTACACGAGCCCGGTCAGCACGCCCGTCCGGCGGAATTCGACGGACAGCGGATTCAGGTTCATCGTGGCCCGTCGGTCGGTGGTGGCCACCCGGAGCGTCCCGTCGTCCCCGTCGTCCGTGCCGGTGGTCGATCGCTCGAGCGTGAGGAAGCCGAGCGGGGAGCTGAGACTCGACGCCCGCCAGTTCGAGTACGCGGTCGGTCGGACCGCGCGGACGTCGTCCGGGACGGTGAGCAGCGTGAACGGGTGGGTGCGAGCGACCGTCAGTTGCAGGTCTTCGAGCGCTTGCCGGCGCCGGTCGCCGGTCGTCCGGCGCTGGGTGTCGAGGCGCTCGTCGAGGTCGAGGTTCGCGTAGCCGAACGGGTTCTGCCAGCCCGGATCGTCGGCGAACCGGGAGTGCAACAGCGGGTACAGGGCGTCGGGGTCGGTGAACCGCGGGGGCAGCCGCAGGAGGAACAGGTCGAACTCGTTCCGCAACAGGGTCTGGCGGTGGAGCTCCTGTTCGGACATCGGGGTGATCCGCGCGTCGATGCCGGCCGTGCGGAACCACTCGGCGACCGTGCGAGCGATCTGCAACGCGTAGGGGTCGGCGTCGTCGGGCACCGTCTTGAGCCTGAGCCGGACCTGCTGGGCGGACTCCCACCCTGCGAGCGACCGGACGTACCGCACACAGCCACCCGTGAGCGCGACCGCGCCGCTCCCGAGGGCGCCAAGGAGGGCCCGACGGCGGACGGTCCGGTCAGTCATCCCTCGATCACTCGTCTCGCTATGACTCGCGGGCCGACTCGTAAATCGATTGCGACCGCGGTGGGCCAGCCCCGGGGGCGACACCCGGTCCGAACGTCGAGGCCGACGACGTCGTTGCCCCAACGCATTCCGGTGTCTCGACGCGCCCGACACCACCGGGCCGCACGGTGACAGCGCGAACCCACCATCTGTCGAGGGACCGACCGCCGTCCCCGCTGGACGGCAGCGACCCACACCCACCGATACGTTCAACAGGGCGGCGACACGATTCCCCGTATGCACAGCCTCCACACCCGTGGGGTCGGCCGTCCCGCGTCGTGGCTCGACCTGAACGTCGCCGCCGGCGAGGTCCTGCTCGCCGTCACGGTCCTCTTCGGGTCGCTGTCCCTCCTCGCGATGGCGAGTGGCGACCCGGAAACGATGGCACTGGTCGCGCTCGCCGGCCTCTCGATCGGACTCATCGGACTCACCGCCCTCCGGCTGTCCGAACACCTCCGCACGACACGCCACCCCAGCCACTAGGTATCGACCCCGGAATAGTAGTCAGCACCCACGGCGTCTTCCAGTGCCGTCCCGGCGACGCGCCGGCCCTCGTGCGTGGTCGATCCAGCAGACGGTAGTTCCCCCCGCACACCACCAGCCCTGCTGTGCCGCCCGAGACGGGCGCGGCGTCCGCCCGACCACGAGGCCCACGTGCTCCGGCTGCACCGGGTGGAGTCACGCCGACAGGTCGGGCGTCCAGCCGGGTGCGGCCACATGACGGGCAGAACACGGCGGCGAGGCGCGTCGTGGCGCCGACCTCGAGCCGGTCAAGCAGCCCCCGTCGCGCCCCGTCTCGACGGAGACACCGCCGACACCGGCACTCGTCACGGCCGTCGCCTCCACGACCACGACATACGGCGGACAGGACCGATCGGTCGTACCGGTATCCCGTGGTGCCGCCGTGAACCGTCCTGGCCGTCACGGTCAAGCGACGCGAAGGGCTGGCCACGCTCCCATCGTCCAACCGAGCGAGGTGACCGATCGCGGCCATCGCCAGCCGGGGGCCGATCAGCGACCAACGGACGCGTTCCGGCCCACGACGGCGTACCCCTGCGCCGCGAGTGCCGCGTCCCGATACCGGGCCGCCACCAGCTGCTGTGGGAGGCGCCGCAGGCCGAAGCGCCGCTCGGAGGTATACGCGACGTCGATGCTCGCGCCCTCGTCCGTGGGCGTGATCGTTGCGGTGTAGGTCGCCCACGGGGCGTCGTCCAGCGTGACGTCGAGCTCGACACGGTGGCCGCCGTCCGGGAGCGCGTCGACGTGTGACCGGACGCTGACGACGGCCGTCCGGAGCCCGAACAGATACGACGTCCGGTAGGTCGCCGTCCCGCCCTCCATCGTCACCGCGTCGGCGATACCCCACTGGAGCGCCACCACCGGTGGCGTCGGCCCGGTGAACGCCGCGCGGACGGTCGCGGGGTCGGCGTCGGTCCGAAGCCGAAACGTCCCACGGGACTGCACGAGTGGCGCCCGCATCGCGACGAGCAGGACGGCCGCGACGCCGACCGCGGGGAGAAGCGACGTCGCGACGTAGACCCCGAGAAACACCGCCACCGCAAGCAGGGCGACGAGCCAGCTGACCGGGCGTTCACGCCGGCGATACCGGTCGGCGACAGCAACGGCCTCCGGTGGCCGCTCGATCCCGGTCCCAGCGGACACACCAACCGCGTCGGACCGGACCCACGTAGGTCCACCGGCACCGTGCCACACCACGCGCACGACAACCGAATCCACACAAGACATTTGCCGGTCGATGCGGAGCCACCGTGCGTAATGCGCCGCCTTGCCCTCCTCCTCGTGGTCATCGGACTCGTCTGTCTGCCCGCGCCGTGGTATCTCGGCTGGGCCGCCGAGTCGACCGCGCCGCCGGCGAAAACGTCGCAGGTGTACGCCGCCGAGCCGATCAACCTCGACGACGACGCCGATCGGAAGCGGGTCGTCGACCGACACGGCCACCGCGTCACCCTCGCCGACTACCAGCTCACCGCCCCATACGCCCGCGACCGCTACCGCGCGGTCAACGACACCCGCCGGGCGCTCGAGGCCGCGATTGCCAACGGCTCCACCACCGTCACCGACCCGGACGTCCGGGCGGATATCGAAGCGATCGCCGCCGACAACACGTTCGTCCGCGACAGCGAAGCCGGCCCCCAGGGCTACTACCGGCTGTCCACCGACACGACCGACTCGACCCTCCACATGCGGGCCGACCCGGTGTCGCTGTCCGCGGTCGCGACCGTCGTCGCCGACCAGGCGCCACGCTACGAGACCCTTTCGACAGGCGAACAGGAGACCGTCGACGCCATCCTCGCCAACGCCTCGACCGAGGACCCGGGCTACCGGCCCCGCGTGAACGACCCCTACGTCGACCAGCTCCCGACCCCGATCCGGAAGGACGGGACGCTGTACAGCATCTACACCCACGGCCACGTCGACGACTTCGGCCCGGGCTTCAGCGGCTTCGTCGTCGGGCTCGGCGTCGCCGCCCTCGGCGTCGTGCTGGTGCTCGCCGGCGCCGTCGTATACGTCATCGACCGCGTGCGTGGCGGGTCATGACCGCGAGCCCGCGAGCCCTCACCCGGGTATCGATTCGGATGCACCTCCGTGTGACTCCGTTCGGGGACCGCTTCCACTCGGCCGGGGGTGACCGCCGGTCGTCCACGGCCGGCCAGGAACTGCCAGCGGATGACGACGCGCCGTTAGCGGACATCCGGGACCGTCACCCCCGGCGATAGGCCGGTGGCGCCACGCCGAGACGTCCGGGTGCGGCGTCCACCGGCTGGTGACCTCTCGTCTATTGTACCAAATTTTAAGTACCGGAATTAACAGAGTTGGCGTAGGAATGAACCACACGGTGCCGGCTCCGGAACCGCCCGACTCGCCGGGCGCCTGGTACGCGCCCGACGTCCACGACCAGTACGCCCTCGGCGCCGGCGTCGTCGCCACCGTCCGGAGCGCGGGCGGCGAGTTCGTCTACGACGTCCGCGAACCCTCGCTGTCGGCGGCCGCCGACCGCGACCTCGAGGCGGTCCTCGACCACTTCGCCGACGCGGAACCGCGGCGGCCCCGCACGCGGGAGGGCGCCGCCGAGCGGCTCCGGGCCGGCTTCGATCCCAAGTACGAGCGCGCCATCGACCGCCTGATCGAGTGCTCGCCGGCCGAACGCCGGCGGCTCGAGTACCACGCGCTGGCCGACCTCCAGTGTCTCGGCGACCTGACCCCGCACGCGCTCGACGAGCGCCTGGAGATGGCGAGCCTCGCCGACGGCGACCTGCTGGTCCACCTCACCGACTACGCGCCCGCAACGACGGGGATCGAGGACCCCGCGTACGGCGACCGGTTCTGCGCCGAACGCCTCGAACGCTACACCGTCCCCTTCGCCGACTACGCGATCCCGGTCGTCCGGTACCGCGAGCGCAGCCTCGGCGCCGACCCCTTCGACCGGAAGTACGCCGTCCTCGAACCCGACCTGCTACCCGGCGACGAGCAGCTGATCGAGGAGTGCAAGGAGCGCGTCTGGGAGGCCGGCATCGACGACTTCGACGGTGCGACCGCCTTCGAGGACCGCGCCAGCGTCGTCCGCGACCGGGCCAGGAAGCTGCTCTCCCGCCGGCTTACCGCCCGCAACACACGCGCGTGGCTCGACGCCACCCGGCACCGCCTCCGGGATCTGCTCGCCGACCACGACCTCGCCGTGCCGCCGGTCGACCGCCGGTTCGCCGACGACCGCCTCGAGGACCTCGTCTACTACGTCCTCCGCGATCTGACCGGCTACAGCCAGCTGACCGTCCCGGTCCGGGACCCGAACCTTGAGGACATCGAGGCCAACTGCGTCGGCGAACGCATCAAGGTCGTTCCGCGGGGCGGCACCCGCGAGCCGACGAACCTCCGGTTCGACGACGAGGACGCCTTCGTCAACGTCGTCACCCAGCTGGCCGCCCGGGACGGCGTCGAGCTGTCCGCGAGCCGCCCCTCGGCAAAGGTGAACCTCGACCCGGAGGGCCTCGACCAGACCATCCGCTGTGCCGTCGCGCTTCCCACCATCTCCGAGGACGGCCCGCACATCTCCATCCGCAAGCAGGCCCCCGAGGTGATGACGCCCGTCGACCTCCTGGAGGCCGACGCCGTGCCGACGGAACTCGTCACGCTGCTGTGGATGCTCTACGAGCACCACGGGGTCGTGCTGTTCTCCGGGCCGACCGGCGTCGGGAAGACCACGCTGCTGAACGCCCACATGCCGTTCGTGGAGTTCGACGACCGGCCGGTCAGCATCGACGAGGGCTCCCGCGAGGTGCTGCTCCCGCACGAGACCGGCGTCTCGCTGTCGACCCGCGAGCATCGCGACGACTACAAGAACGTCACGATGGCGGACCTGATGACCGAGACGAACTACCTCAACCCCGACGTGGAGGTCATCGCCGAGATCAACACCCGCGCGTCGTTCGAGACCTTCGGCGAGGTGTTGCAGACCGGTCACGGCGTGCTGGGCACGACCCACGCCGAGGACATCGAGAAGCTCATCAACCGCGTCATCGAGAAGGGCCTGCCGGCGTACCTCCTCCGAGAGATCGACCTCGTGGTCTTCCCGCGGCACGTCGACGGCGACCGGTACGTCGGCGAGGCCGTCGAACTGCTCTCCGACGGGGAGGCGGCGACCGTCGACGACACCCACCGCATCGAGAAGGACGGAACGGCCGTTCACCACAATACCGTGCTGGACCGCTCGCCCGACGGGGAGTGGCAGTTCGCCTACGACCATCCCAAGCTCGGCGATCCGACCCGGCGCCGCGGGCTCCGGACGCTGGACCGGATCGCAGAACGAACCGACCGCCCGGTCGGCGACGTCGAGGACGAGTTCCACCGCAAGCACGGGTACGTCGAGTACCTCGTCCGCGAGGGCGTGACCGACATGGGCGACGTCTTCGGCTTCCTCTCGGACCTCCGGACCGACGAGGCGGCGACCGTCGAGCGGCTCCAGCGGCGCCACGCCGGGAGGACGGATGATTGAGCTTCCGACGCCCGTCGACCGGGGCCTCTACGCGCTGTTCTCCCGGCACGCCGACCGCCCGCGGCACGACCGGGACCGCGATCGGTACCGCGGCGCCGCCCTCGACGTCGGGTTCGACACCTACCTCGCCCGCATCTACGGTGCCTCCTGGCTGGTCGCCCTCGGAGCCGGCGCCACAGCCGCGCTGGTCGTGCTCGCGCTCCCCGAGACGACGCTGCAGGCCGGCTGGCGGACCGTCCTGTCCGCCCTCCCGGCCGTCGTCCCGGCCGTCGTCCCGGGCCTCCCCACCAGCTACGCCGCGACCGCGGCCGCCCTCCTCGTCGGTGGCTTCGGTAAGGTCGCGACGGTCAAGACCGGTAGTGCGTACCTGAAGTGGCGGGCCGACGCCCGCCGGAGCGCCATCGAGCGGACGCTCCCGGGCGCGGTGCGTTACCTCCGGGCGCTGGCGGACGGCAGCGAGGACCGCCACGAGATGCTCCGGAAGGTCGCCGAACAGGACGCCTACGGCGAGACCAGCGCCGCCTTCGAGCGCGTCCTCGAGAAGGCCGTCCTCACCGGGAGCCTCGACGCCGGGCTCCGCCGGGTCGCCCGCGAAACCCCCTCTAGGGAGCTGTTGTCGCCGTTCCTGTTGAAGTTCCGCGAGCACGCCAACCAGGGAACCGACGCACTCGTTGGGTACCTCCGGATGGAGTCCCGGATGCTCTCCCACCAGCAGTCCCGGGCCCGCCAGCGGGCCAGCGACTTCCTCGAGCTACTGGCCGAACTGTTCATCGTGCTGCTCGTGCTGCCCGCGCTGCTCGTCATCATCGTCACCGTCATGAGCGTCCTCGCCCCGGGGCTGTCGGCAACGGTCGCCGTCCCGGGCCGGCCGACGGTCCGTGCGCTGCTGGTGTACTCGAGCGCCGGGTTCGTGCTGCTTGTCGGCGCCGGCACCGCCTGGCTCGTCGCCGAGCTCCGACCGTCGAGTCACACGCCGACCTACGAGCGGCCGTCGGGCCTGACGACGGTCCGCACCGCGACCCGGAACCCCGCGAGTGCCGCCGTCGTCTTCCTGCCCGTCGGCGTCCTCGCTGCGGCCGGCCTCTGGACGCTCGGCGAGCGCCCGGTCAACGCCCTCCTGCTCGGCTATGCGGCCTACGGACTCCCCGTCGGCGGGGTTGCACTCCGGCGGGCCCGTCGGGACGACGCGAAGGACCGCGAAATCCGGGACTTCGTCCACGCCGTCTCCGGCCACGTCAGCCTCGGCCGGCCGTTCGGCGAGGCCGTCGAGACCGTCGCCCGCGACGTGGACTTCGGCCCGCTCCAGCCCGACATCGACGACCTCGCGTTCCGCCTCGGGCTCACGACCGGCAGCCGGGACGGCGACACCCGTAGCGAGGCGCTGGACCGGTTCGTCGGCCGCGTCGGCACGCCGCTGGCAGAACAGACCGTCGGCCTCGTCACGGGCGCGCTGGACGCCGGCAGCGACGCCGAAACCACCTTCGAGACCCTCCAGACCGAGATCGGGCAGCTCTACCACCAGCGGAAGGAGCTTCGGTCGGCGATGCTCGTCTACGTCGCCGTCGGCTGGACGACCGCACTGCTGGTGGTGGGCATCGTCGTCGCCGTCAACGCCTACGTGCTGGACGGGTTCGCCCAGCTGTCGAGCGTCTCGCAGGGCTCGAGCATCGCGATCGACCCGAACGCCGTCGACGTCGAGCGGGACGCCCGCAGGTTCTACGTCGTCACCCAGGCGACGATGCTGGCGTGTGGCTGGTTCGCCGGCACCGCCTCCCGCGGCCGCTACGAGGGCCTGCTGCACTCGGCGGCACTGGTCGTCATCTGCTACGTCGTCTTCGCGGGGGCCGGAATGATATGACGCCGGACCGGGGCCAGTCGAACGTCGTCGGGGTCGCCCTATTGCTCGGCATCGCCGTGATTTCCATGGGCGCACTCACCGCCGCCGTCGGCGTCGTCGTCGACTCTACGGCGGCCCAGGCCGACGCCGACCGCGTCGCCGAGGACCTCGACACGGCCCTCCAGCCGGTGGCCACGACCGGTCCCCAGCGCGGCCAGGTCACGTTCAGTAGCGGCCGGCTGTACGTCGTCGACCGTACGCTCGAAGTTCGGGCCGACGGCACCACGGTCGAACGGGTGCAGGTGGACGGCCTGGTGTTCGAGTCCGGCGACCGCCGCGTCGTCTACCTCATGGACGCGCTCGTCCGCGGGCGGGCCGGGCGCGCCTGGCTCGAGTCCCAGCCCCCGATCACGGTCGGCGACGACGTCCTCGTCGTCGGTGCCCCACGGCTCGGCACCGACGTCGGCGCCGCGTCCGGCTCCGGCGGCGTCACCGCGACCGTCGACTCGGACGTCTCCCACGACCGCCGCTCGCTGGGTGAGGCGACGTTCACCCTCGCGTTGGAGACCACCACGCCGGCCGCCTGGGAACGAACGTTCCGGGAACTCGGCGCGACCGTCACGCGAACGCCCGGCGAGCCCGCGACCGTCGAGGCGACGTTTTCGGGCGACCGGACCGGCTACCTCGTCGTCCACGGCCTCGACGCGGAGGTGACCGCCGATGGCTGACCGCCTCCGGGTCGACACACGGGCGCTCAGTCCCGTCGTCGGGAAGGCGATGGAGGCGACGCTCGTCGTCCTGTACCTCGGGCTCGTGACGACGACGCTGTACGGCGGCGTCGTCCCCGAGTATCGCGCCGCGGCCGGCGCGGAGATCGCCGACCGAACCCTCGCGAACGCTGCCGCCGAGGCCGAGTCCGCGGTCCCCCCGAATACGACCGACGCGACGGTGCGCGTCGAACTCGACCTCCCGGCCACCGTCGCAGGCAGCGGCTACACCGTCCGACCGGACGGCGACAGCCTGGTGCTCGAGCACCCCGACCCGTCCGTGGCGACGCGGACGCCGCTCGTCCTCCCCGATCGCGTCGTCGCCGTCACCGGCGAGTGGCAGGGCGGCGACGACGCCGTTGTCCGGGTCGTGACGGTCGAGAACGGCCTGGAGGTGCGGCTGGCGTGAGGGCACAGGCGAACCTCCCGGCGCTGGCCGTCGCGCTGCTCGTCGTCACGACCACGACCGGCCTCGCCGTGGTCATCGCCGACGGCGCCTTCGCCAGCGCCCAGCGGGACGCCAGCGAACGCGCGACCGCGACCGCGATCGCCGACCGCCTCGTCGCCCCCGACAGCCCGATCGCCGAACGGCAGAACGTCCTGAACGAAAGCCGCCTCACCCGGACAGCCATCGGCGACCTCGTGCCCGACGGGACCGCCGTCCGGGTCGCCGTCGACGGCGAGGCGGTGTTCGAACGCGGCGACCCGACGGGGCCCACCGCTCGCAGGCTGGCGCTGGTCGCCGACCGCCAGACCGTCACCCTGGAACCGCCGCTCGAGTTCGGGACCGTGACGCTGCCGCGGCGGAGTCCACGGGCGATGATCGAGATCGACCCGGGCGCCGACGTCCGGACCGTCCGGGCGAACGACCGCGTCGTCCTCCACGACCCCGGCGGCATCACGGGCAGCCACGACGTGCCGCTGTCACGGTACGAGACCACGACGCTCCGGTTCGATGGCGACCCCGAGGCGGGCGAGGTCCGGGTGACGTACTACCCGCGACAAACGACGAAGGGCCGGCTGGAGGTGACCGTCGATGCCTGACCGGCGCGGGCAGCTGTCGCTGTCGATCGTCGAGGCGGCCGTCGGCGTCGTTTTCGTCCTCGCGGTCGCGCTGGGGTTCGCGCTCGGCGTCCCCGCGGCGGACACCCGGACGCCGCAACTGAACGCCTACGCCGCCGACGCCGCGACGGTGCTGGCGAACGAGCCGCCGCGGCACGCCGGCGAGACGCGGCTGGCGGAGGTGACGCGGTCGGCCGACGCCTTCGACCGGGAGCGCGACGCGCTGGAGCGCCGCGTCGACCGGATCCTGGCGGACAACCTGCTGTACCGCGTCGCGACGCCGCACGGCGCGGTCGGCTACCGGCGGCCGGCGGGCGCCGCGACCGGCCGGGCGACCGTACCCACGCAGGGCGGGGAGGTGACGATATGGGTCTGGTACGTGTAGAGCGCGGCCAGCTCGTGCTCGTGGCGGCCGCGGTCGTCGCCATCGGGCTGGCGCCCATCCTGCTTGCGTACCTCCAGCTGGGGTACCACCCGGACGTCGCCAGCCAGCCCGAGGTCGCCGGCGGCACCGCGGTCGACTACCTTGACCGGTCGGTCCACGACGCGGCCGCAGGGACCGCCGGCGAGTACGAGTGGAGCGAGCGCTCGGCGATGGCGACGGCGGTCCGCGACCGGATCGAAAGAGACATCGAAACGCTGGAGACGACGAGGGTCGCGGAGGGCGTCACCTACATCGTGTCGTACAACACCACCGCCGCTCGCGAGTGGGCCGACGACGACTGCATCCAGGGGTCGGGCACGCGCTTCGGGAGCTGTCCCGTCGAGGGCGGCGTCGTGATGCAGGAGCGTGCTGGCGAGGCCGTGCTGCTCGCGGTCGCCTTCGACGTCCGGGTCGTCGGGCGGGACGGCGAGAGCG
>CAZATR010000037.1:0-18323 GCA_964488035.1 uncultured Natronomonas sp. | reverse complement strand
CTGGCAGGCCCACATCTGGTGCTGGCCGACGCCGGTCGTGACGATGGCGTCGTCGCCGGTCGCGTCGTCGAAGGCCTCGACGACGTACTGCGGCTTGACCGGGTCGTCCTCCGGTGCGGCGTAGTCCAGCGGGTACTCCTGCGTCCAGTCCTGGCACTGCTGGCGCCACTCGTCGGCGTCCGGACTCGTCGGCATCGCGCTCGAAAGTTGGTCGAGGACGGCGCCGGCGTCTCCGACGAGCGGGTAGTCGGCCTCGACGTTCTTGGAGATCTCGGCGGGGTCGATGTCGACGTGGACGATCTCGGCGTCCGGCGCGAACGTCTCGACGCCGCCGGTGAGGCGGTCGTCGAACCGCGTGCCGACCGCGAGCATGCAGTCGGTCATCGTGATCGCCATGTTGGCGTAGCCGGTGCCGTGCATGCCGGCCATCTCCAGGGAGAGCTCGTGGTCCTCGGGGAACGCGCCGATCGCGGGCATCGTGGTGATGACTGGGATCTCGTGCTCGACGGCGAACTCGCGGAGCGCGTCGCTCGCTTCGGCCTTGATCACGCCGCCGCCGGCCAGGATGACGGGCCTGTCGGCCGCCGCCAGTACGTCCGTGGCTTCCTCGACGGCGTCGGGGTCGGCGGTCTCCGGCGGGTCGTAGGTTGACGGCGTCCGCGGGTCGCCGGGGTCCTCGCTGGCGTCGCCCTTCGTCACGTCCTTCGGGAGGTCGACCAGCGTCGGGCCCTGCCGACCACGCTCGGCCATGGCGAACGCGGTGCCGACGTCGGTGCCGACCGACTCGGCGTCGTCGGCGAAGAAGTTCGCCTTCGTGATGGGGCCGGTGACGCCGACGGTGTCGGTCTCCTGGAAGGCGTCGCTGCCGACGAAGTCCGTCGGGACCTGCCCCGTGAGCGCCACGACCGGGTCCGAGTCCATGTTGGCGTCGGCGATCCCGGTGACGAGGTTCGTCGCGCCGGGGCCGGAGGTGGCCATGCAGATGCCCGGCTCGCCGCTGACGATGCCGTAGGCGTCGGCGGCGTGGGCCGCGCCTTGTTCGTGCGCCATCGTGACGTGGGTCATCTCGCTGCTGTACAGCGCGTCGTAGACGGGCATGATGGCGCCGCCCTGGACGCCGAACAGGTGCTCGACGCCGGCGTTCTCCAGTGCCCGGACGACCGCGTCGGCGCCGGTCTCCACGTCGGTGGGGCCGGCCGCCGTCGCGTCGGTCGTGTCGCCCTCCGCCGTCTCCGCGGGGTCGGCCTCGGGCGGGGCCTGTTTCGGTTCGCCGCTCATGGCGACTCACCGGTCGTGCGATACCGTCGGTTCGTGTCTCGTGTGTACATGGTCCTGGGGGTGGAACTGTCGGGAAGCGATGCGATCCGCGGGGCTGAGAAGGATGGTGTAGGGGCTAGGCGGCCCCTACGATAATCGACGCGCCGCTGGGCACGAACCGGGGCGTGCGGACTCCGGCGGCAGCGTCCCTCATCACGTCGTCCATTGTGCGACACTCGGTGATAAACGTTGCCCGCGGTGCAAGCGTTGCGCGCGCGGCCGCCACGGGACGGCCAGCCACGTTGGGTGGCTGTCGTGCCCGGTCGCCGCCGGTGCTGGTGGCCCTGCCGCTGCAGCGGGCGATCGCGGTCGACGGCGGGCATCCTAGATGCGAACCTCCTCGCGTCGGACGCCCACGTCGCGGGCGAACTCCTTCAGCCGCTCGAAGGTGACCTGTTCTTTCTGGGCGCCGTGGTCCTTCACGCGCCGGGTCACCTCGCGGACCTCGCCCTCGGTCGGCTCGAAGCCGGCGTCCTCCAGCCGCTGGCGGACGCTGTGGGTGCCGGTATGCTTGCCGAGCACCAGCTCGCGGCTGGCGCCGACCATCTCCGGCGTCATCACGCCGGGCTCGAAGGTGTCGGCGTTCTCGATAACGCCGGCGGCGTGGATGCCCGACTCGTGGGAGAACGCGTTGTCGCCCACGATGGGCTTGTTCGCCGGAACCGGGATGTCGCTCTTGCCCTCGACGATGCGGGCCAGCTCCGTGATGCGCTCGGTCTTGATGCCGGTGTCGACGTCGTACAGCGACTCCAGCGCCATCACGACCTCCTCGTAGGCGGCGTTGCCGGCGCGCTCGCCGATGCCGTTGACCGAGACCTGCGACTGGGCGGCGCCGGCCTCGTAGCCCGACAGGGCGTTGGCGGCGGCCAGCCCGAAGTCGTCGTGGGTGTGGACGTCCACCTCGGCGTCCGTGTGGGCCACGACGGTCTCGACCATGTCGTAGAACCGCCGCGGCGTCGCCACCCCGCAGGTGTCGGGGATGTTGATCCAGTCCGTCCCCGCCTCGGAGACGGCCTCGATGATGTCTATCAGGTACGATTCGTCGGTGCGCGTGGCGTCCATCGGCGAGAACATGCAGGTCGCGCCGGCCTCGTGGACGCGCTCGACGGCCTCGACGGACCGCTCGAGCGCCTCCTCGCGGCTGGCGTGCATCGAATCCTGCAGCTGGACGTCGCTGGTCGAACAGAACACGTGCACCATCTCGACGCCGGAGTCGAGTGCGGCGTCGATGTCCCCGTCCACGACGCGGGCGAGCCCGCAGACGGTCGTGGACGTCGCGTCGGCGATGTCCCGGACGGCCTCGAACTCCGCCTCGGAGTTCACGGGGAACCCCGCCTCGATGACGTGGGTGCCCATGTCGTCGAGGATGGCGGCTATCTCTCGCTTGTCCTCGTAGGAGAACGACGTCCTGGGTGACTGTTCGCCGTCGCGCAGCGTCGTGTCGAAAATCCGGGCCTCGCTTATCTCCGAGGTACTATCTAGAGTACCCTGGAAGAACTCGATCCGCCGGCGAAGCCGACGTATCCTCGTGCTGTGTCATTGCAAGCCGTTCAAGGGATGTCCGGGTATTTAAAACTGTCCTTGGGCCGGATGTCGCGCCGCGCCGAAAACGGGGACGGGTCCGTCGAAAAACCACCGGACGTAAACGCCTAATATATCCTATGCCGTCCACCATTGGTACGGGTTCACACCCCGAAACGCATCCGATTTCCGTCGGGTGTCCGACCGATTCGACGGCGGGAGGGTGGAGGTTTGCCCAGTTTCGCGGCTCGCGCGCGGCCCGGAAGTCGACGAACGTGGCATCGTCGTCACGGCGTGTGAGCCACCGCCAATACTTATGTGTCTGACGGGCGTCTGACGAGGTCCATGTCAGCCGAGGGACCGCAGCGACGACCGACGCCCCGGCTCGGCGAGTGTCCGCTCTGCGAGGCGCGGATCCCCCACGAGGAGTTGCTCGCCGAGTACCGGCACCCCGACGAGTGGCCGCGGCTGCTCGCGGAATGTCCGGGCTGTTCGGAAGTCGTCGCGCCGACGTGAACACGGCCCGACGGCCCCGTCGCGATGTGCCGAGACGCTCGCCGTCCGACCAGGCAGGATTATGGGGGCGGCCCGAGACCTCCGGCCATGCTCCGGAGCTTCGACGGCGTCGAGCCGGCCGTCCACGAGAGCGCCTACGTCGACCCCGCGGCGGTCGTCATCGGCGACGTGACCCTGGAGGCCGACGCGAGCGTCTGGCCGAACGTCACGCTTCGCGGCGACCACGGTGAGATCGTCCTGCGGGAGGGCGCGAACGTCCAGGACAACGCGGTCCTCCACGAGGGCGCCGAGGTCGGGCCGTACGCCACGGTGGGCCACACCGCCATCGTCCACAACGCAACGGTCGGCGAGCGCGGCCTGATCGGGATGGGTGCCACGGTGCTGGACCGCTCGACGGTCGGCGCCGAGGCGATGGTCGGCGCGAACAGCCTGGTCACCGAGGACACCGAGATCGAGCCCTCGACGCTGTACGCTGGCGTCCCCGCCGAGAAGGTCAAGACGGTCGAGGCGTCGCCGTGGGCCTACGCCGGCGACCGGTACGTGGAACTCGCCCGCGAGCACGCCGAGAACTCCGAGCGGCTCGACTGACCCCGACCGTCGGGGTCGCTCACCCGGACCGGTCCCGGAAGTACGCCCGCGTCCGGCGCTTGCCGTCGACGATGAACCGGAGCCGGTCGAGGCGGGTCTCGTTCCGCATCGCGAAGCTGCTGGCCGGCTCGAAGGCGACGCGGTCGTCGACCGGCCGGCAGCGCCCGCGGAAGAGCCGCTGCCCGAGGCGGTCGAGGCCGGGTGAGTGCCAGTGACAGAGGAGACACGCCGGCTGGCCGGCTTCGACCGCGAGCAGGACGTCCAGACGTGCAGCGGCGCCGTCGATCTCGACGTCCGTGACCGTCCGTGTGGTCGGCCAGCCGTCATCGTCGACCGCGGTGAAAGCGAGGCGGTCGTACTCCGCGGCCGCCGTGGCGTCGATCCCTTCGGCCGGCCAGGCGGGCAACGCCCCGGCGGTCGCGTCGACGGGATGGATCGCGACGGGGTCGATCTCGACCACGATGCGGAGGGCGTACCAGCCGAAGAGGAACCGGCCGACGCGGGACTCCAGCATCGCGGCCGTCTTCGAGAACCCCTCGGTCTTCGGGGAGTCGGGTTCCGACGCGATGAGGTCGCCGACGTACTCGGCGTTGGCCTCGAGGTCGTCGTCTCGGACGGTGCCGCGGCCGCGGAGGACGAACGGCTCGTCGGCGTCGTAGAACAGCAGCGAGAGTCGCGGGTCCTCGCGGACCGCCTCGACCTTTCCGGCGAACGCGGGCGGGGAGGTGACGACGACCGTCCCGCGCTCGGCGTCGAAGAAGGGACTCAGCGGGAACGTCCGCGGGCGGTCGTCGACCGCGGTGGCCACCTCGACGGCCGTCGAGTCGTGGACGGCGCGGCGAATACGCTCCTGTGCTGCGTCCCCGAGTTGGTCCGTCGGATTCGACACGGATGGAGACGCTCCTGCCGAGGACTTAAACAGTAGCTCCAGTGGGTCAGTAGTCGTCCGGATCCCGCGGCGAGTACGACCCGCAGTCCTGTCCGTCGATCGTCGACCCCGTACAGTCGAAGTTCGCGGCGTCGACGTACACGTGGCCCTCGACCGTCCCATCGTCCAGCTCGACGCTGCCGCCGCCGTACACGTCGCCCTCGACCGTCCCGTCGGTCACCTTGACCTGTTCGGTGTCGCTGACTGCGTCGCCCTCGACGGTGCTGTCGTCGAGGACCTTGACGGCCTTCGTCGCGCTGGTGGCGTCGCCCTCGACGACGCTGCCGCCCTGGAGTTCGACGACCTTCTCGGCGGTCGCGGCGCCGTCGACGGTGGCGTCATCGAGTTTCACGTCCGCCGTCGCGGAGTCGACGGATCCGGTCACGAGGCCGTCTTGGAGGTTGAACACGGCCTCGACGTTGGCGTCGCCGTAGAACGTGGCGTCGTCGGCGTCGACGTCCTTCAGGTTGCTCGCCGTATCGCCGATCACGACGCCGCCGTTCTTGACCGTCACCTGTTCGTCGGTCTCGACGTCGCAGTCGACGACGATGCCGTCGATAGTGGCGCTGTCGGAGCCGTCGTTCGTCTCCGAGGCGACCCACGGGCAGTCCTCGTCCGGGGCCGGGACCGTGGCGTCGGCGTCGACCTCGAACTCCCGGATGGTGTAGCTCGCGTCGTTTTCGCCGTACCAGACGAACGTGACGGTCTCCTGGACCGCGTAGAACTCCCGACGGTCGCCCGCGGTCAGGTTCGAGCCGCTGAGGACGTCCGGATTCACCGCGCCCTGCAGGTCGACTGCGTTCCCGTCTATCGTGGCTCCCGTCTCGTGGACGAGGCGGTGTTCGGCGGGGTGTTCCCCGTCGGCGACGGCGAGTTCGACCTCGGGGGCCGGCTCGCGCTCGGTGGCGAGGCCGAGGATCATGCCGGCGGCGACGGTCGCGATGGCGACGACGATCGCCAGGAGGAGGGCCACGCCCACCACTGGCGACACGGCCCGGTCCGCACGCGACATACGGACCCTGGGACTCACGACCGTAAAATTCCGGAGAGACACTCAGCGTTCGATTTGTACCCCGATCCCGGATCGGTCGTCGCGACACGGGACACCATCGGGTCGGTACCGCTCGGTACCCCACCGTGGCGCTGGTCGGCCCGCCGTCGACATCGTCAGCCGATGCCGGGTCGAGGGGACGGCGGGACGCCACGTCGATCGCTACCGCGACACGGTGTCGAACGAGAGCCAGCCGTCGGGCTGGTTCGGGAGACCGCGGGCGTGGAGTTCCGGGACGCCGTCGGCGTCGCGGACGTCGATGCGGCCGTCGCAGAACTGCGACAGCGTGCGGACGGCGCGGTCGTCGTGGCTGGCGGGGTCGATGAGGAAGGCGCCGAGGCCGTCGACGCTGTCGATGCGGCCGGCGAGGGTGGGACGAACCGGGAGGCCGTCCTGGGGTCGGGCCGAACAAATGCGCGGCCACCGGGGATTAACGCCGAACCGACGATACCGAAGCGGCAGTCGAGAGCACGTCGCGCGGCCGGTTCCGGTTTCCCGACGACGGTCAAGGCCAGAGTCCGCGTGCCTCGTGTGCGCCGGCGACGCGGGAGAGCGCGACGATGTAGGCGGCGTCACGCCAGGTGACGTCGCGGGCCTCGTACGCCTCGCGGACGTCGGTCCACGCGTCGACCATCTCCGACTCGAGTTCGTCGTTGACTCGTTCGAGCGACCACGCGCGGCGGTTGATGTCCTGCAGCCACTCGAAGTACGAGACGGTGACGCCGCCGGCGTTGGCCAGGATGTCCGGGATCACCGGCCGGTCGCGTTCGGCGAGTATCTCGTCGGCCGCACTCGTCGTCGGGCCGTTGGCGCCCTCGACGACGATGTCGGCGTCGACGGCACCGGCGTTCGCCGCGGTGAGCACGTTCCCGACGGCCGCGGGGATGAGGACGTCGACGTCCAACTCGAGCAGCGCGTCGTTACCGATTCCGTCGGCGGCGTCGTGGCGGGTGACGGCGCCCGGTTCCTCGTCGTGTGACGGGATTGCGTGGATGTCGAGGCCGTCCGGGTCGTGGATGCCGCCGTTGACGTCGCTGACGGCGACGACGGTCGCGCCCCAGGTGTCCAGGAGGCGGGCTGCGTTCGCGGCGACGCTGCCGTACCCCTGGACGGCGACCGTGGTCCCGGCGACGTCGCGGTCGTAGTACTCCAGGACCTCGCGGGTCACGATGGCGACGCTGCGGCCGGGCGCCTCCTCGCGGCCCTCGCTGCCGCCGACGACCGGCGGTTTGCCCGTGACGACGCCGGGGATGGTCTCGCCCTCCTGCATCGAGTAGGCGTCCATGAGCCACGCCATCGTCTGGGGGTCGGTCCCCATGTCGGGCGCCGGGATGTCCGTCGTCGGACCGATGACGTCCCGGATCTCCTCGGCGAAGCGTCGCGTCAGCCGTTCCTTCTCGTCGTCGCTGAGCGCCTTCGGGTCGACGGCGATGCCGCCCTTCGCGCCGCCGAACGGGAGGTCCATGACGGCGGTCTTCCAGGTCATCCACATCGAGAGCCCCACGCACTCGTTCCGCGTCACGTCGGGGTGGTAGCGGAGGCCGCCCTTGTAGGGGCCCCTGACGCTGTCGTGCTGGGCGCGATACCCGGTGAAGACCTGGACGCGCCCGTCGTCGCGTTCGACGGGCACGGTGACCTCCTGGACCTTCGTGGGGTGCTTCAGGCGTTCGACGATGTTCGGGTCGATGTCCAGGTAGGCGGCTGCCCGTTGTAGTTGCCGGCGAGCGGTCTCGACGGCCGATTCGGCCTCTGCCGCGGGCGGTCCGCCCGCCGATCCGGTCGCGTCGGTGCCCGTCGGCTTCGGTCCCGAGGCCATCGTTACTCGATGGGCATCCCGCGGTTGCGCATCCTGCCGCCACATTCGGCGCAGCGCTGGGGGTTGGCCTCGGCGATGGCGATGGTGCCGCACTCGAAGCACTCGTAGGCGCTCTCGTCGTCGGGGTCTTGCTCGACGTCTCTCATGTAGATGTCACGAGCGCCGACGCTCGGCCGGACGCTCTACCCAGGTGTAATAAGTGTATAAGGGAATATCTGGAGGTTCGTCACAGAGGTACGGGAATCGTAGGGTGTTTGTTATTCAACCCTCTCGGGTCACGGGGTGGTGCTCGCCCTCCCCGAAGAGGGCGGCGAACAGCTTCCGCTGGACGGTTCGGACGTGCTGGTAGAACGCCGGCGGGGAGATGTCGAGGGTTCCTGCGATCTCCTCCCCGGTGTGCTCCCGGGGCGACTCGAAGAACCCCCCGTAGAACGCCGTCTGGACCACCTCCAGTTGCCTGTCGGTCACGGCCTCGAAGAACCGCGAGTGCGGGTCGCGACCGGCCGGCGCGTCGAGCGAGCGCTTGCGTTCCAGCTCGACCGACGCGAACGTTTCACGGATCAGGCGCG
Organism: uncultured Natronomonas sp.; assembly: GCA_964488035.1. Taxonomy (GTDB): domain Archaea; phylum Halobacteriota; class Halobacteria; order Halobacteriales; family Haloarculaceae; genus Natronomonas. The sequence continues at coordinate 10,017 of CAZATR010000037.1, read as the reverse complement.
CCAGCGTCCGGGTGTCCAGGCTGTCGGGGACGTCGACGACGAGCGCGGCGGTGGACGGATCCGCCGTCGCCGCCCGGAAGATCGCGCCGTGGTCGGCCAGGTCGAGCGCGAGGAACGGCTCCGCGAGGCGGAGCTGGAGCGTGCCCCGGTCGGGTTCCGCGCCCCCGATCGGGTTGACCTCCTCGATACCGGCCATGGTGGAGGCCGCCTCGGCGACACGCTCCACCGCGCCGTCCTCGACGGAGACGAAGACCAGATTGCCCTCCGCCGTCTGCTGGATGCCGCCCTGGTAGGAGACCGTACAGTCCGCGGCCCGGGCCAGCCGGGTGAGGAGGAACGACGAATCGTCGATCGAGAACTCGACGCGGGTCGTCGAGGACGTCAGCAGCGCGCGTTTCCGCTCGATCGCGCTGAGTGCAGCCCCGACCGTCCCGGCCAGTTCCGACAGCACGGTACGGGTCGTGTCGTCGAACGCGTCGCGAACGTTGGCGTACACCGTCAGGACGCCGTACGTGAGGTCGTTGTACGCGATCGGGATGCTCAACACCGACATGAAGTCCCGGGCGAGCGCTTCGGACCGCCACCGTTCGTCGTGGAGGTTCGCCGCCACGTTGTCGACGGTCGTGACCTCGCCGGAGGCCGCCGTCCGGCCGGCGGGTTCCGATGCCGTCCCGTCGGCGGTCACCTGCAGGCCGTCGAGGTACCCGCCGCCGTCGCCCGCCCACGCGTCGGGCTCGATGGTGTCGGAGACGGGGTCGACGGCGCCGATCCAGGCGAACTCGAACCGGTCGTTGTCGGTCAGCCGCTCGCAGACGGCGTGGTGGATCCCGGCCCGCGTCTCGGATTCGACCACGGCCTGGTCGATCTCGCGGATGGTGGCGTTGATCCGGTTCAGCGCGGCGAGCTGGTCGTTCCGCCGCTGGAGTTCGCGGTCCTGCTGGCGGAGCTGTGACTCCCGGTCGACGCGGTCGAGCGCGGCCTCGGCGGTCGCGGCCAGCAGGTCGGCGAGTTCCCCGGTGATCTCGTCGAACCGCCCGACGTCGGCCGAGCCGGCGACGAAGACGCCGTGGTTGCCGAGCGGGATGTAGATCGTGCTCCGGAGGTCGGTCGCGCGGTTCGCCAGGCGGTCGGCGTCGTGGACGTCGTCGAACACCAGCGTCTCGTCCCGGAGGAAGCTGTATGCCGGGAGAGTGTCCTCGTCGGTGGGGACGGTCGGGAGCGGTCCGTGGAGTTCGGCCATCGACGGGGAGCGGGCGGCGGGACGGAGCTCGTTTCGGTCGACGTCGAACAGGTAGACCGCGCTCGCCTCGAGGTCGAGGACGCTGCCGACGTCGTCGACGACGTGCTGTGCGATCTCGGGCCGGGTCTCGGCGTACAGGAAGTCCCGCGCCGTCTCCTGGAGGGTCGCGAGGGCCGCCTCGCGCTGTTTCCTCGTCGTGATGTCCCGACAGCTGTAGAGGACGGTGCCGTCCTGGATCGAGACCTCCCGGACGTTGACCAGCAACGTGTGCTCGCGGCCGGCCTTGTCGGTGACCGTACACTCGATGTTCTTCAGCACGCCCTTCTCGGCGAGTTCCGCCCCGTCGAAGAGGTCGGGCCCGAGGAGGTCCTCGATGGTCCCCTTCTCGCGGATCTCGGTGGCGGTGTACCCGAAGATGAAGTGGACGTTCGGACAGACGTAGGTGTATTCGCCGTCGGGATTCGTGATGAGGACGGTGTCGGTCATGTTGTTGAGCGTGACGCGGTGGAGCTTCTCGGACCGCCGGAGGTCGCGCTCGAGGGTCACCTGTTCCGTGACGTCGAGACCCTCGACGACGATGGACACGAGGTCACCGTTGCCGTTCTCGACGGGCCGCACCGAGAGTTCGAGGACCCGGTCGGGGTCCTCGGGACCCGGTCGTAGCACGACTGCGGTCCCGAACCGGCCGTCGCGGGCCTCGGCCACGAGGTGTCGGATGTCCGGGTGGGCACCGTCGGGCTCCGTCCACCAGGGGAGTTCGGAGAACGCCGTCCCGACGAGGGCGTCGACGTCGCCGTCGAGCATCCCGCGGGCCGTCCGGTTCGCCCGCGCGAGCGTACCGTCGGCGTCCAGGACCCACGTCGCGGTCTGGGTGTCCCGGAACACGGCCTCGAACTGGTGGGCGCGGTCCCGCCGCGTGGTCGCCCGCCGCGTGGCGTCGATGGCGGCGTCGGTCCGCTCGAGGAGTGCGGCGAGTGCCTCCTCGTCCGTGTCCGGCATGGGGACGTAGTCGTCGGCCCCGGCCCGGATGGCGTCGCTGGCGAGGGTTTCGCTGCCGTCCGGGGTGGCGAGGACGGTCGCGATCGGGCGGTCGACCGTGCGAACTGCTCTGAGGAGTTCGAGGCCCGTCCCGTCGTCCAGCGTCCGTTCGGTGAGCAGACAGTCGACGTCGTGGGTGTCGAGTCGGTCGAGCGCCGCTTCGGCCGACGCCGCCGAGTGGACGGCTGCATCCGTGCGGCCTTCGAGAGTGGACTCGAACCGGTCGAGCCAGGGTCGAGCGCCGGCGAGGAGGACGGTGGCGTCGTCGAGGTGGTTCCGCGTGGCTGTCATGGGCTACGGGGCGGTCGACCCCGTGGCGTCCCGGCCCCGGACGTCCGGGACCGCCGTCGTCCCTCGTGTCGTCGATCGGGGGTCGGGCCGGTCGCCGACCGGCGGTGTGGCCGCACTTGCCGGCGCGAACCCGTGGCGTTCGGGTGGCATAGAGGTGGTTAACTATCAAACCCGTATAGATAAATCTGTTCGGTGACCAACCCCCGCTCCGGCGGTCACGGGGATGCCGCCGGGCGCGTCACCGATCCGATCCGGGTTTCACTCGTCGAAGAAGCCCTCGACGCCGTCCAGCTCGAGGACGAACTCGGGCGTGAACGCCGAGGCGGGGGTCCGGAAGCCGGCGTACTCGCCGTCGAGGACGCGCTCGGCGGCCGTGGTCGCGGCGTCGACGGTGAGTGCATAGGTCTCGGGCGTCTCGAGCCGAGTGGTGACGGTCGTCTCCCCGTCCGTGGCCTCCCCCCAGACGTAGCAGGCACCGCGTTCGCGCTGGCTGGCCGAGGGACCCGTGACGGTCGCGTCGACGAGCGACTGCAGCGCCCGTTTGACCGGGTCGACGGTCAGGAGCGGCGTCGCGAGCCGGCCGACCCGAAGCGCGCGCTCGACGGCTTTCGGCATCGCGGTGTACACCTCGATGTTCCCGATGCCGGTGGTGTAGTAGGCCGTCGAGACGTCGCCCCACGGGATGGCGACGGCGTTGCGTTCGCCGCGACCGAAGTCGATCCGGCGGCTCTCGTGGGCGGTCGGGACGTCGACCACCTCGCCGTTTCGTCGGACCTTCCCGCCGTCGCCGGCGTGCTCGATCGCCGACCGGAGGGTGCCCCCGGAGATGCCGCCGTCCGGTTCGAAGCCCAGGCGGAGCTCGGTCGCATCGGGGAGTCGGTCGTGGAGGTGGCCGGCGACGCAGTCGGTCGGCACGACGTCGAACCCGACGCCGGGGAGCAGGCAAACGTCGGCCCGCTCGGCCTCGCGGTCGCGGTCGGCGATGGCCTCGAACACCGCGAGTTCCCCCGTGATGTCCAGGTAGTCGGTCCCGGTCTCGAGAGACGCCCCTACGATCGGTTCGTAGGTGCCGACGAACGGACCCGCACAGTTGAGCACGACGTCGACGTCCGCGAGGTTCGCCCGGGCCTCTTCGAGGCCGAACACGCGGCCCTCGCAGCCGAGGCGGTCGGCGAGGTGTTCGGTCTCCACCGCGTCGCGGCCGGCGACGACGGTCTCGACGCCGCGGTCGACCGCTTCCTCGGCGATCAATTCCCCGGTGTACCCGTAGGCCCCGTAGATCAACAGCGTCACACCGTCCGTTCGACGGGTCCCGGTATAAAGTTCCCCGGGAGCTCGGGCGACCGGTCGACGATGGAGCCGGATGGGAGCCACAGTTAACCGGATCCGTTACGCAGGCAGGCACATGACCGATCGCGACGTCGTCGTCCCCGGCGAGATGGAGTCACTCGAGTCGATCTGCGACATGGCCGCCCGTGCGGAACGGCTCGACTACGACCGGATTTCGGTCCCGGAGGTGACCGGGCGGGACGCGGTGACGGTGCTGGCGACGTTGGCCGAACGCACCGACGCGATCGGGCTGTCGAACGACGTGCTGTCGCCGTGGGGTCGCTCGCCCGCGATGTTGGGCCAGACCGGCGTGACGCTGCAGGAGGCCAGCGACGGCCGCTACCGGATGGGACTCGGGACCTCCTCGCCCGCGCTCACCGATCGGTGGCACCTCGGCGAGTACGAGCGGCCGCTACGGCGGCTCCGCGAGACCATCGATATCGTCGACCAGGTCGCGACGGGCGACCGGCTCGACTACGACGGCGAGGTCTTTTCGGGCGGCGGGCTCTCGTTGCGCGGCCCGGAACCGGCCGAGGTCCCGATCGACGTCGCGGCGCTCGGCCCGAAGGCGACCGAGCTGGCGGGCCGGTTCGCCGACGGCTGGGTCCCGCAGTTGTTCACGCCCGATGCGCTGACCGATCGGCTGGGCGACCTCCACCGCGGCGCGGACCTCGGCGGCCGGGACCCCGAAGCCCTCCGGGTCGCGGTGACGGTGCGGTCCTGTGCGCTCGAGGACCCCGAGCGGGCGCGCGACGTCGCCCGCCGACAGATCGCGTTCATGGTCGGTGCCTACGGCCCCTACTACCGCCGGTCGATCGCCCGCCAGGGTTTCGAGGCCGAGACCGACGCGATTCACGGCGCCTGGTCCGACGGCGACCGGGCCGACGCCGTCGCGGCCGTCACGGACGCGATGGTCGACGGCCTCGTCGCCGCCGGCACGCCCGACGAGGTCCGGGAGACGGTCGCGCGGTTCGAGGCGGTCGACGGCGTCGACGCTGTCCGTGTCGGGTTCTTCGGGGAGATGACCGCGGAGGACCGCCGGCGGACGATGGACGTGCTGGCCCCCTGACGGCCGCCCGGACCGTACCGGCCCAGACGGCCGCCCGACCGGGTGACGCGAGCGGGAGTTTCAAGGTGGCTCCCCGACAGCGCCGGGGTATGTGGGGGCGTGACCCGTGATCCGTCGCGCGAAGCTCGGACTCCTGCTCGTGGTCGTCCTGCTCGCCAGCCCGGTCGTGGCGGCGTACACCGGCCTGGGCGAGCCGTTCGTGACGCCGTCGATGATCCCCGGGACGGCGATCGAGGGTGCCGTTGCGGTCGCCGGGTTGGCGGTCGTCGGCCTGGCGGTCTCCGTCGTCATGGACCGCCGATCCTGGACCCGGGCGGGCCGCGGGGCCGGCCTCGAACCCCAGGGCGCGCGGCTCGTCGGGAACCCGCCGGGCGGTGACCGCGAACTCCTGCCGGCGCCGGTGCTCGCGGGCTCGGTTCGCGGCCGGGGCGTCCGCGCCAGGACCTACACGGTGAGCACGGGCAGCGGTGACACCGGGTCCTCGACGACCTACACCGCCGTCGAAACGGAGCTGTCGACGCCGGTCGAGTGGACCGGCCTGTTCGCCGCCGGGACCGACGCCCCGTTCGAGGACCTCGCACAACTCGGGTCGCTGGAGTCGACGACCGTCGACGGCGGGTACGCGGTCGCCGGCGAGGTCACGGAGGACGTCGCTCGGGCGGTCCTCGACGACCAGCGGGTCCGCGAGGCGCTCGACGCCGCCGAGGGGCCGGTCGCGGTCGGCGACGTCACGGGCGCCATCGTCGCCGCGATGTCCGACTCGCTGGACGGCTCGGGCGGGATGGCCGGGTCGCTGGCCCAGGGCATGTTGAGCCTCGCGGACGACGGCGACGCCGGGCCCTCGGAGTGGGTGCGGTTCCGGAGCGAGGGCCTGCTACTGGACGAGGCGGTGCTCGAGCGTCGGATCGAGGCCGTCGCCGCCGTCGCGGAGTCGGTCGAACGGGCCGCGTCGAGCACGTAACCGGTCCAGTCGACGGACGGGGCCGCAATCTCATGGTCCTACGAATCGTACTCGTACGTCGCCAGCGTACCACTGCTGGAACCGTCGTCGGATTCCCAGGTAACCCGGATGGTCTCGCCGCTGTCAAGCTGTCCGTTCGGGACGGTACAGCTATCGCCGGCCGTCAGCTCCGTCGCGGGCCAGACCGTGGTCCCGCTGTTCGACTGACAGGCAGTGATCGAAGTCGACGAATCGCTCCCGGTCACGTTCATGTTGCCGACGTCCACCTTGTCGCCGCCGTCATGGGTAATGGTCAGGTCCTCGTTGCTCGCCTCGTCGAACGTGAACTGGGCCTGCGGCGGGTTCGATCGGATCTCGCCGCCGAGTCCGAGCACGAAGGTGCCGATGACGGCCGCGAGGATGACCGTGATGGCGACCATCAGGATGACCCCGATGACCGGCGAGACCGCGTCGTCGTCCCGGTACAGTGCTGTGAACTGCATGCGAGTACGGACGGCCGGCCGACCTGTAGTATTCCGTATATTTCGGCGCTGGAGCGGGCTTCCATCCTGCGGTTCGGTGGCGTGTGCGGAATCGGTTCCAGCGCTGGAACCGGTTACAGACGCCGAACTCGGGAGGGGTTTCATGGGTGGAGGCGGTTACACGAGGGTATGGAGTGGAGGTTCGCCATCCAGGAGACCGTCGGGCAGAACCGCTACGTCCCATTGCCGGGCCCCGTCAGGAAAGCCGTCGCCGAAGTACATCCGCTCGACGGCGAGTGCGTGTACTGGAACTACGAGAGCCACTCGAACTTCGCCGTCCTCTCGAGGCGGCCGCTCTCCGAGTCGAGCTACGTCGACGTCGGCCGCTACACGGTGTACGACACCGAGGTCGACGGCGACGACGCCCGCATCAGGCCGCCGGACGCACTCGAGACGGTCGTCCGCTCCGGGTTCCTGCCGGACGGCCGCGTCACCTACCTGGCCCACGACGGGATGCTCGGCGACGAACCGGCCGTCTACCTGCTCACGGAACCGCAGTTGCTCCGGCTGTTGCCGGACACGGCCGGGGGCGACGCCAGCGCTGACGACATCGCCTCGGCGCTGCTGCGGACGCCCGGGTTCATGCCCGCCTGACAGCGATGGAGGTCTACCGGGAGACCCGTTCGATCGACCGCCCGCTCGCCGTCGTCGCCAGGACCGTGTTGGGCGACGCCGACGCCCGCCAGCGGTCGATTCGACGCGTCGGGCTCTACCGAACCGAAACGGTGCTGGACGAGTCGGCCGGGGTCCTCCGGACGACGGTCGACGTCCCCGGCGTCGTCGCGCTCACGGTCCTGGCGGTCGGCCTGGCGGGTCTCGGGGTCGGAGCGCCGGAGGTTCGGCTGCTCGCGCTGTGGGCGGGCGCGCTCGCCGTCCTCCTCCCGCTCGGGCACCTGCTGCCGGGCGTCGATCGTCGACCAGGCGTGGGTCGGGTCGTCGAGCGCCGCGTCACGCCGGTAGCTGCGCCGGCGTTCGTCGCCGTCGTCGGGTCGCTGTGGCTCGCGCTGTACCCGCCGCTCGGCAACGTCGCGACGGGGTTCGCGGCCGCGTTACTCGCAGTCGGCGTGCCCTGCTACGCCGTCGGTGCTGGGTGGCGGACCGCCTCCGTGTCGTCGCTATGGCTCCCCGCCTCCGGTCTCCTCCCGCTCGTCGCCACGCTCGGCGACCTCGCCGTCGTCCGGGCGGTGGCCGATACCGCCTCCCCCACCCATGCGGTGGTGGCCGGCCTCGCCGTGACGCTGCTCTCGCTGGCCGCCGTCGTCGCTTACAGTGCCCTCGTCTGCCGCTCGGTGCGTGCGGCCCGGTTCGAACCGCTCGGCTCGCCCTGGCTCCGCCGGGGCCTCCTCGCCGGCTACCTCGCCGTGGTCACCGTCCTCGCCGCCGCCGTCCTCGCGCTCGCGGGCGGCATCGCCGACCGGTTCGGCGTCGGCGTGGTCGCGGTCCTGGCGGCGCCGCTCGCCCTTCCGGTCGGGGGGTGGCTGCACCACGTGGGATCGACGACACTCGCCCGGGTCGGGGCCCGTCGGCGGGCCGACCGGCGGACCGTCGACGGCGTGCGGCTCTACGTCCTCGACGTCGACCGTCCGCTGGTCCGGGCGGTCCCGGTGCCCCGGGGCGTGTTCGTCTCCCGGCGAATCGTCGAGACGTTATCGGAGGACGAGCTGGTCGCCGTGGTCGCCCACGAGCGCCACCACCTCCACGGCCGGTCGCCGCTCTCCCGCGTCGCACTCGTCGGTGTTGGGGTGCTGGTCGGCTGGAACCCCATTGCGGCGTTCCTGGATCATCCGGCGCGGGAGCGGTCGGCGGACCGGTACGCCGCCGACATCGCCGGTGCAGAGCCCCTGGTTCGAGCCCTCCGGCGGCTGGAGGACCTCGACCGTGGCGGTGCCGACGGGCAGCGACTGGTGTCGGCGCCCCACGCCCTGCTGTACGGGACCGTTGCCGACGCCGCGATGTATCCGTCGGTCGACGAGCGGGTCGCCGCCATCTCGAACACCGCGTGACCCGACGTGCCGTGCGGTGATCCAGCCGGCCGTGGGTCGCCGGGGACCCCGCCTCGCTGTCGGGACGGCCGGCCGACAGGACCGAAACTCGGCGCAGGGAACCAACGGCCGGACCCCCGTTCCACGGTCATTCGCGGGACGTCGCGGGTGTCGCGTCCCCGGCGACGTGGCCGGCCATGACGGTGCGTTCGGCCCGCCGGAGGTGTTCGGCGGCGGTGCCGGGGGCACAGCCCATGGCGTCGCCGACGTCGGCGACGCTGGCGGCGCGGGGGTCCTCGTAGTAGCCGAGCTCGACGGCGGCCGCGACGGCCTCGGCCTGGCGGTCGGTGAGGTCGCTGCGGCCGCCGATGCGGCGGGTGTGGTAGCTCCCGATCTCCCGGACGTCGAGGGTCGCGTCCGGGGCGTCGTCGATCGCGGTCTGGATGGCGTCGCCGGGCCCGACGAGCGTGACGGTGACCGTGCCGTCGGCGCGGTAGGCGACGGGCAACAGCGTGACGAGGCCCGGGCGGGCGAACGCGTCGGTGAGCTCCCGGTCGTGGTCCCGGAGGGCCTCGCGGACGTAGACCGCGAAGGTACGGTCGGACTGTCGGGAGATGGCGTACTCCAGGACGGTGTCGACGTCGGCGAGGGCGGCCTCGTAGGGCTCGGGCGGCCAGCCGTCGACGTGGAACAGCGCGGTGTGGCGGCCGTCGACCAGCGTCGAGGCGATCAGGCGGGAGGCCTCGAACCCGTCGGTCTCGACGACGTACTGGTGCATCGGGTGGCGGGCCGCTGCCGGTTCCGAGAGCGAGACGGTGGCGTACTTCACGCCGGCGGTTCCGGCGGCTCACTTATCAAACCACGTCACTGGTGAGGCAGAGTTGCTTCCCGCGGTGGGCGCGAACGACCCGAGTGGAGACGATGCAAGAGCTACGACGCCCTCCGGGTGACGAGTTCCTCGTCGACGCCGTTGCGACGGTGCTCGACGACGATGACGTCGTGGGGTGGGAGGCCCACGAGAACGCGCCGGCGGTCGTGATCCGCGCCGACCGGGTCCGACCGGTGCTGTCCGCCCTCCGCAGCGAGGTGGGCCTCGACCACCTGTCGTGCGTGACCGCCCAGGACCGCGGGAACCGATTCGAGACCATCTACCACCTTTCCAGCTACGACGACCGGACGCGGGAGCTGTCGGTCGTCGTCCCCGTGCCGCCCGCCGAGCCGGTGAGCGAGTCGGCCGCCCCGGTGTTCGAGGCGGCGACCTGGCACGAGCGGGAGGCCTACGACCTCGTCGGCATCGAGTACGCCGACCACCCCGACCTCCGACGCATCCTGCTACCGGAGACCTGGCAGGGCCACCCGCTCCGCCGCGAGTACGACCCCGAGAGCCACCAGGTCGTGCCGTACCGGGAGAACGCCAACCCGCTCGCCGCGGACCGACGCGACGACGCGGACGGGGCGGCCGACACGATGTTCATCAACATCGGGCCGCACCACCCGAGCACCCACGGGGTGATGCACCTCAAGACGGTGCTGGACGGCGAGCAGATCGTCGACGTCGAGCCCGACATCGGGTACATCCACCGCTG
>CAZATR010000036.1:0-18626 GCA_964488035.1 uncultured Natronomonas sp. | reverse complement strand
CCATCGTGTGCCGCCCGGTCTTGCCGACGTTGTCGATGTCCTGCATCCGGATGCACGGCTGGCTGATCGTCAGCGGGTTCGCCGGCGGCGGCGTCTCCCCGCTCGTGACCAGCGGCTGGAAGTCGTAGATCGACGCCTGCGTCAGGAGGACGTCGTCACGCCAGCGGTTCGCCGCGACCGGATACGGGTCGATGCGCTCGTGGCCCCGCTCCTCGAAGAACGAGAGGAACGCCTCCCGCATCTCCTCGAGGCTGTAGGCGTCGTCGAAGCCCGGGTCGTCGATGAAGTCGTACTCCGCACACGGCGGCTCGCCGCACAGCTCCCGCTCGTCGTCCCTGGTCCAGAAGTGGTCGCCGCAGGACGGACACTCCCGCCGGACGAACCCCTCCTCCCGGAAGTAGTCCAGGCGGTACTCCTCCTCGAGGTCGCTCATTACCACCTTGTTCGCCCGTCGCCGGCTAAAGGGTTTTCGAGCCCGGCGGCGACACCGGAGCGGCCGGGAGCGGCGCGTTCACGGGTCGAGAGCGACCCCTGGCCGCGTCGAACGCGCGCAACCCCGCACCGCCGATGGACCGCACCCGCTCGCAGGGGATGACCGCGTCGACCCGCCGTCGGCGACCACTTCCACCTCGCTGACCGAACCCTTATGCGGCGGAGCGACGAACCCGTTCTTAGATGGCGACAGCCACGGACGAGGTGGAGTACGTCGAAGGGCCGTTGCTCGCCGACGGCCACATCGAGAAGCGCCGCTACCAGCTCCGCCTCGCCGACACGGCCACGCGCGACCACACGCTCGTCTGTCTCCCGACGGGGCTCGGGAAGACGGCGGTCAGCCTGCTCGTGACGGCCCACCGGCTCGCCGAATACGGCGGGACGTCGCTGCTGCTGGCGCCGACGAAGCCGCTCGTCCAGCAGCACGCCGCGTTCTACCGGGACGCCCTCGACGTCCCGGACGACGAGGTCGTGGTGTTCACCGGCGACGTCAGGCCGGACGACCGCGCCGCCCTCTGGGACGACGCCCGCGTCGTGTGTGCGACGCCGCAGGTCGTCGAGAACGACCTCGTCGGCAACCGGATCTCGCTCGCCGCCGTCACCCACTGCACGTTCGACGAGTGCCACCGCGCCACCGGCGAGTACGCGTACAACTACATCGCCGACCGGTACCACGCCGACGCCGACCGACCGCTCGTGACGGGGATGAGCGCCTCCCCGGGCGGCGACGAGGAGGAGATCCTCACCGTCTGCCACAACCTCGGGCTCCGCGAGGTCGCGGTGATGACCGAGGACGACGCCGACGTCGAGGCCCACACGTACGCGACGACGGTCGAGTGGGAGGAGGTCGAACTCCCCGACGAAGTGGTCGAGATCCGCGACGAACTCAACGACGTCATCGCCGACCGCCTCGAGAGCCTGCGGGAGCTCGGCGTTGCGAACACGACCGACCCGAACCTCGCCCAGTCACAGCTCAACGAGATCCGGGCGAAGCTCCAGCGCCTCATCGAGAACGGCGACAGCCAGGGCTACCAGGGCATGTCGGCCCACGCGGAGATCATGAAGCTCCGGCGGGCCGTCGAGCTCGTCGAGACCCAGAGCGTCGAGTCGCTCCGCCGGTACTTCGAGCGCCAGCGCGACGCCGCCCGCTCCTCGGGCGCCTCGAAGGCCAGCCAGCGCTTCGTCTCCGAACCCCGCGTCAAGGAGGCCATGCGGAAGGCGGAGGCGTACGACGACCTCCACCCGAAGTTCCGTCGGGCCCGCATCCTGCTCGCCCGGACGCTCGGCGTCGAGGACGGCGAGCGCGTCATCGTCTTCACCGAATCCCGCGACACCGCCGAGACGCTCACCGACTTCCTCGGCGAGCACTTCGAGACCCGCCGGTTCGTCGGCCAGGGCGACAAGGAAGGATCCGACGGCATGACCCAGACGGAACAGAAGGAAACGCTGGACGCCTTCCGGAACGGCGAGTTCGAGGTGCTGGTCTCGACCAGCGTCGCCGAGGAGGGCCTCGACGTCCCCGACGTGGACCTGGTGCTGTTCTACGAGCCCGTCCCGAAGGGCATCCGGTCGATCCAGCGCAAGGGCCGGACCGGCCGCGCCAGCGAGGGCCGCGTCGTCGTCCTCATGGCCGAGGACACCCGCGACGAGGCGTTCTTCTGGAAGTCCCGCAACGAGGAAAAGCGGATGGAGCGGGAGCTCCGGAAGCTCAAGGACCTCGAGGGCGAGATAGAGGCAGAGATCGCCGCCCAGCAAGGGCTCGCGGACGTCCCCGACGGCGGGCCGGGAGACGTGACCGGTGCCGCCGACCCCGGGCCACCCGAGGAACCCGAACCGACGGATGGGGCGGACTCCGAGGCCGCTCCGAGCGACGAGGACGACGACGCCGACGAGCCGGCCGACGCTGACGAGGAGCCATCCGATGCGGACGCCGGGGGGATGGACGACGCCACGAAGGACGAGACGACCGACGCCACGAACGACGAGACGACCGACCCCGACGGGTCGGACGTGGCTGAGAACAACGATTCTGGGGCCAGCGGCGGGAGTGGCCAGGCGGGGCTCGCGGACTTCGCGGCCGACGCCGCGGTCGAGGAGGCGCCCGACGAAGCCCACGAGGGCACCGTCGCCGAGGCCGATCCCGACGGCGACGCGGTCGAGGTGGTCGCCGACCAGCGGGAGCTTGACTCCCACATCGCCCGGGACCTCTCGACCCGCGAGGGCGTCGCGACGCGGCTCGAGACGCTCGCGGTCGGCGACTACGTCCTCTCGGACCGCGTGGTCGTCGAGCGGAAGACCGTCGAGGACTTCCTGGACACACTGCTCGGCGAGGACCGCTCGCTGTTCCAGCAGGTCGGCGACGCCGCCCGGTTCTACGCCCGGCCAGTGGTCGTCATCGAGGGCGAGCGGCTCTACGAGGCCCGGAACGTCCACCCGAACGCCGTCCGCGGGGCGCTGGCGTCGCTGGCGGTCGACTTCGGCGCGAGCGTCCTGCGGACCGACGACCCCGACGACACCGCGGACCTGCTCGAGGTCATCGCGCGCCGCGAGCAGGAGGCCGACGACCGGTCGGTGTCGGTCCACGGCGAGAAGGGCGGCAAGACCCTCGCGGAACGGCAGGAGTACGTCGTCGGCGCCATCGCGGAGGTCGGTCCCGTGACCGCGCGGGCGCTGCTGGAGCACTTCGGCAGCGTCGAAGCGGTGATGACCGCCGACGAGGACGCGCTTCTCGCGGTCGACGGCGTCGGGGAAGTGACCGCCGAGCGGATCCGGGAGGTCGCGGCGAGCGACTACCAGTAACGTACCGCTCGCAGGGTACAGCGAGCACGACGACCGGCCCAATCAGTCGCTGACGGCGCAGTTGTTCGGCCCCAGCTCCAGCTCGAACGCCGTCCCGTCGTCGACGGACCCGCGGCCGAGGTTGACGGCGACGATGGTCTCGGAGTTCGCCGGCGGTGCGCCCATCGCCTCGACGACGTGCTCGGCGAACGCCTCGCGCTCCATCCGGAAGACCGCAAGCCGCTCGCGCAACTCGCCCAGCCGAGCGGTATGGGTGCCGTCGTCGCTCGGTCGGCCGGGCGGCACGTGGCCCGGCGCCACGACCGTCCCGTCCGGCAGGTCGGCCAGCCGTTCGGTGAGCGTCTCGTGGAGCGTCCGGGCGAGGTCGGGCGCCACGTCGTCGCCGTGCTGAAGGTCCGGCCTGGGGGCGCCGTCGAGGAACAGCGAGTCGCCGGACAGGAGCACGTCGTCGAGGCGGAACGACACCGAGCCGGTGGTGTGGCCGGGCGTGGCGAGCACCTCCACCTCGCAGTCGCCGACGCTGACGGTGTCGCCGTCGACGACGGTGTCGACCCCGCCGGACAACCCGCGCTCCGCGGCCTCCGCGGAGGCGATCGAGGTCGCGCCGGTCGCGTCCGCGAGCCCGCGGAGTCCGCTGACGTGATCGGCGTGGACGTGCGTGTCGAGGACGGCCGCGAGGCTCGCGTCCCACCCGTCGACGTCGTCGGCGTACCGGTCGACGAACGCGCCGAGCGGGTCGACGACGATCGCCTCGCCCGCCGAGACGACGGCGTAGGCCAGACACCCCGTCGCCGGGCGGCGGTACTGGTGGACGGTCGCGTCGGTGGCGTCGGCGGCGACCGGGTCGCTACGGTAGACCCGGGCCCAGGCGTCCATACCGCCGGCGAGGTTGGCGGCGTCGACGCCGGCTTCGACCAGCGCCGCGGCGACCTCGGCGCTGGCCTCGCCCTCCGGACAGACGACGACGTAGGAGCGGTCGGCGTCGACGAGCGACCCGGGGTCGCCGGTCGCCTGGGCGCTCACGAACCGCATGTACGGGACGTGCGTGAGTTCGACGCCCGGGCCCTCGATCCGCCAGGCGTCGAGTTCGTCGCGGTTCCGGACGTCGAGGACGTCGACCCGGTCGCCGGCCTCGACGCGGTCGGCCAGCGACTCGGCGCTGACCCCGGGAGCCGCCGTGGCGTCGGGACCCATGTCCGGCGGTTGGGACCGTGGCATAATAAGGCGGCCGCCGATGTCCTTCCGGCGGGCCGGCGCGTCGACAGAGTTGTGTGGCTCCCGGACGCAGCCGGTGGTATGGACGCCGAGGCGTTCGTCGAGAGGGTCCGGGAGTCGAACGAGACGGCGCTGGACCGGCTGGGGTCGGACAGGGCGCTGGTCGCGGCCACGGGCGCCGCCCTCGAGCGGGACCGCGTGCTCGAGGCCGCCGCTGCGGCGGAGGCCCGCGCCGCCGCCACCTTCGCGGGGTGGACCGACGACGAACCCGACGACCGCGCCCGCGAGGCGTTCGCGGACGCGGCCGCGCGGGAGCGCGACCACTACGAGCGCGTCCTCGAGTTGGGCGACATCGCGGTCGAGGACCCGGAGCCGGACGCCCTCCACGAGTACCTCCGGGGCCTCGAGGACACCGTCGAGCGCGCCGCGGCGGGGCTCGTTGCCCGGCCGCTCGTCGCCTCCCGGTCCCTCCTGCAGGTGATCAACTTCTTCATCAACGAGGGCGACAACGCGGCGGCCGACCGCCTCCGCGAACTGCGAGCGGCGACGGACGACCGGGTCGAGGCAGGCGCCGCGGTCGTCGCGGCCGTCTGCGACGCCGACGAGGACCGGGAGCGGGCCGAAGCGGCCGCCGAACGGGCGATCCGGGCCGCGTACGACGAGTACGCCGACAGCCTCGAGGGGATGGGGATCGACCCGAAGCCGGTGTGCTGACCGGGGTCGGGCCCGGTTCGAGTCGCCACAGCGCTACGGCCGAACTATGGGCGTGTTGGCTGTTGGGTATAGACCGATGTTGGTGTCGGCTACTCCTGGATCGGCACGACCGTCCGGAAAGCCCTCGGCGGGCTCGCCATTTCAATCCACTAGGTTGCGGTTGTCCGTCAGGCCACCGTGCTTCGGCCGGCCGGTCGTCTACGTCCTGGCGGAATCGAAGGCCGAGGGCGTCGCGGGGTGGTTGGTTCGTCCCCTCCGTAGAGTCGAACCGGCTTTGAGTCCCGTGTTCCGCCACCGTTCTCGGGGGTACGTTTAATAGGCGGTACGCTAGAGTTGGAACTCCGACACGGTCCGGAGAATCATGGAGTGTCTCAGCTGCACCGAACCCGGCGTCGTCAACCGCGTGCTGGTCAACCGACTGACCGGCGAGGAGGTCGGGCTGTACTGCGAGGACTGCGAGGCCGAGGCGTTCGGCGGCGTGCTCGGCGATCCGGACTGGCACCAGGACAACGGCTGTGCGTTCTGCGACGGCGCCGGAACCTATCTGCTCCCGGAGGTCGACTGCCTGATAGAGGACGACGACGGCAGCCCGCGGCTGGTCGAGTATCTCACCATCGAGGGGTCGGTGTCGCTGTGCCCGGACCACGTCGACCGACTGCTGCCCGACGGCGTCGACGTGGACGATATCGAGGCCGACGACGGCGACGCCCTCCGGCCGATAGAAGCCTGAGGCGAGCGTCCCGACGGCCGGCAATCAATCCTCGTAGAGCTCCCGGATCTTCTCGATGTTCCAGGCGTAGCCCCTGTCGTCGACCGGGGTCTCCAGCACCATCGGGAGCTCGCGGAACGCGTCGTGGTTGACGAACTGGACGAAGCCGTCCTCACCGATCTCGCCCTCGCCGATGTGCTCGTGTTCGTCCTTCTCCGACCCGAGCGGGTGCTGGGAGTCGTTCAGGTGCAGGTAGGCGACGTTGTCGACGCCGACGACGTCGTCGACCTCAGCGACCAGCTCGTCCATCCCGTCGGCGGTGCGGAAGTCGTAGCCGGCGGCGTGGAGGTGACAGGAGTCGAGACACACCTGGACGTCGTCGTAGTCGTACGAGGACGCCCGGACCATGCGGTCGAGCTGATCGAACGATTTCCCGACGGTGGTGCCCTCGCCGGCGGTGTTCTCGAGCAACAGCGTCGTCGACTCGGGGACGTCGAGTTCTGAGAGGCGGTCGGCGACGTTCTCGACGCCGGTGTCGGCGCCGGCGCCGGTGTGGGCACCCGGGTGGAACACGTAGTACGGGATACCGAGCGTCGCGCAAGCGTCCAGTTCGGCCTGGACGCAGTCGACGGACTTCTCGGCGAGGTCGTCCTTCGGGGTGGCGAAGTTGATGAGGTAGGTGCCGTGGACGATCCAGGGACCGCCGGCGTCGACCTCGGCCAGCGCGCCCTGGAAGGCGTCCCGGTCGTCATCGTCGACCTCGGAGACGCTCCAGGTGCGCGGGGAGCCGACGAACACCTGCCCCACGGTCCCGCCGAGCTCGCGCTGTTCGGCCACCGCGGCGTCGAATCCGTCGCCGATCGAGACGTGGGCTCCGACCTGTAACATACCAGCTGGGTCGAACGCACCCCATGTAATCCCTGCCCTGTCGGCAGCTCCAGTCAGCCGGTGCAGCAGTCCCTTCCACCCCGACGCGTCCGTCAGCCGCCCGATGGCTCTATAGGGGTCCGTGGCAAACGGGCACACGGACCGACCATGGACACCGACCCGGAGCCGGAGCCCACGGCCGACCGTGACGTCCCGCGCGACTACCTCGTCACGCCCGAGGTCGGCCGGGGGCCGGGCGTGCTGGTGTTGCACTCCGGCCGCGGGTTGACCGAGTTCGTGGCGAACTTCTGCCAGCGGCTCGCCCGCGATGGTTTCGTGGCGCTGGCGCCGGACTGTTTCGATGGCGCGACGCCGACCAGCCCGGACGAGGCGCGGGCGGCGAAGGAGGCCGTCGACGACGAGGACCTCCAGCAGCGGCTGGCGGAGACCGCCGTGTTCCTCCGGCGGCACGACGACGTCAGCCGGCCCGCGATCGGCGTCGTCGGCCTCGGGTACGGCGCCGAGGTCGCGTGCCGGTTGCTGGGGGACGGCGCGGTCGACCCCGGTGCCGCCGTCCTGTTCTACGGCTACGAGTCCACGGCCTGGCGGGACGTCGAGGCACCGGTCCTCGGCCACTTCGCGGAACGCGACCCCGAACTGCCGGTCTCGCAGGTCCGGGAGATCCGGAACGAGCTGGACGACGGCGGCGTCGCCCACGACCTGTTCGTCTACGAGGACTGCGACCCGTCGTTCTTCGAGACCGGCGCGACGGCACGGCACGACCCCGACGCAGCCCAGCTCGCCTGGGAGCGGACCAGCCGGTTCCTGACCGCCCACCTCGGGTGAGCGACTCACGGCCGGTGCAGGGCCACCGGCCGCCCGGCGTCGTCCGTCCTCACGCGTACTCGCCGCATTCGGGACAGACCGCGCCCCAGTCGTCGCAGTGCCGCTCGGAGAGCCAGAAGCTCGCGCCACAGCCGAGACAGGTCCGCCGGGCCGCCGGCGGTCGTTCGTCCTCCTCCATCGTGCCGGTCTTCGATGGCGGACATGGAGGAGTAGGCTGACGTACCGCTTCCGGAATTCCGGGATACGTGCCGATGCGTCCCGAGCGGGTCTCCACGACGGACGATCGGGACGGGCTGCCGGTCCCGGTGGACACATCACCCCGCGGGAGCTACGATGGGTACTGTGAGCGTCCGGTTGCGGGACGGCGTCGAGATTCCGGTCGGGGACGGCGAGACGCTCGTCGCCGACGCGTCGTCGCCTTCGGGTGACGTCAATTTCGTCAGTCACGCCCACGGCGACCACCTCTACAGCGACCCGCCCGACCAGGTGCTGTGGTCAGAGACAACGGCTGCGCTGGCCGCCGAGCGCCGCGCCGACCAGCCCGTGCCGGCGACGGGCAGCCACCCTACCGTCGACCTGCTATCCTCGGGCCACATCCCGGGTTCGCGAGCCGCGCTGGTCGAGGCCGACGACGGCCGCCGATACCTCTACACCGGGGACGTCTCGACCCGCGACCGCTTCCTCATGGACGGCTTCGAACCGGTCGAGGCGGACGTCCTCGTCCTCGAGTCGACGTACGGCAAACCCGTCTACGAGTTCCCCGCCCAGGACGAGTGCGAGGCCCGAATCCTGGAGTGGTTCGAGGAGACCCGTCCGACGCCGCTCGTGCTGTTCGGCTACACGCTCGGCCGCGCGCAGGAGCTCCAGCTGCTCGTCGAGCGCTCGGCCCGCGAGAGTATCTTCGTCTCCGAGGCCATCGCCGACATCAACGCCGTCATCGAGGCCTGCCACGACGTGGCGTTCGACGCCACGGTGTACGAGACGGATGTCGACCTGGGCCCCGACGACGTGCTGGTCCTGCCGAGCCGGACGAGCCGCCTCGGGTTCGTCGAATCGATCGTCGAGGCCACCGACGCGGTCACGGCCGCCTTCTCCGGGTGGGCGGTCGACGACAGCTACCGGTTCCGGGCCGGCGTCGACGCCGCGTTCCCGCTGTCGGACCACTGCGACTTCCCCGAACTCCTCGCCCTGGTCGAGGCCGTCGACCCCGAGACGGTGTACACCCAACACGGGTTCGCCGATGACCTCGCGACCGAACTCACCTCGCGGCTCGGCGTCGAGGCACAGGCCCTGAAGCGGAACCAATCGACGCTCGGCGACTTCTGAATCGGAGCGCGGGCTGCGTTTGCTCGTCAGAACTCGTCGAGTCGCGTCCGCCGCGCGCCGGCGGTGGCCGCGTCGTCGCCGTCGACGGCCTCGACGGTGGCGGCGTACCGGTCCGGGAGGTCCTCGAGATCCACCCGGACGAGCAGCACCGTGACGTCGGTGGCGCGCTGCCGCATCGCCTCACGCTGGGAGCGCTCGAGGGCGGCATCACCGGCCTTCACCTCGCACCAATACTCCGCGATGACGGCGTCGCCGCCGACCCGGCGGACGGTCGCGACGCAGTCCGGCTGCCAGCGGCCGGCACCGTCGCTCGTGGGGACGGCGAACTTCTCGCCGGCCGTAACGTCGACCTCGAGCGCGTCCCGTGGCAGGTCGAGGTCCCGGGCGGCGTAGTAGGTGAGCAGCGGCGGCTTGTCGCCCGATCCGGCGACGAGGGCCTCGCCGAGGGCGCCGTAGAGGTTCGCGCCCACGTCGAACACCAGCGTGCCGTCGTCGGTGACGGCCGGCTCGTGGACGCGGCGGTCAGGCGCCGGGACGAGGTAGGCGTCCACGTCGGCGGCGTCGTTCGGCGCCGCGCGCTGGACGCGGACCGGGGTCTCGCCCGCCTCCGACAGCCGGTCCGCGAGGGCCTCCGCAGCGGCGCGGCTGGCCAGCGGGACACGCCGGTCGTTGTCGGCGACGTACGCCGAGGCGGCGGCGTTCCGCTGGATGGCCGATTCCTTGATGGCGACGAGGTACGACATGGCTGGATTCCCGCGGGGTCTGACTGCATCTGGCGGCCGGGAGGCCGTTAGTGTTGCCCATCGACCGCCCCGATGCCGGGGGTGTGCCGCTGCATCGAGGCCGGCTATCGGCCCGAGCGATCTCACTGCTCGTCGTAGAGCCGCTCGACGGTCGCGATGGTGTCGGCGTCCTCGGGGGAGAGGTCCGTGCGGATCTCGGACAGTCGCGGGAACCGGAGCGCGTACCCGGAGTCGTACGTGGGTGAGGACTGGATCTCCTCGTACTCGACCTCGAGGACGACCTCGGGCGTCAGGTCGGCCTCGCGACCGTCGACGGACCGGATGAGCGGCTCGACGAGGGCGGTGAACTTCTCGAGCTGGGCGTCGGTGAAGCCGGTGTGCATCCGGCCGACCTCGAGGAACGCGTCGGCGTCGGGGTCGCGGCAGGCGAGGTAGGGGCGGCCGAGGAAGTCGCTCTTGCGGCCCTCGCTCCACTTCGCGCGGGTGACGACGAGGTCGAGCGGCTCCATCGTGGACTTGACCTTGCGCTGGTAGCCGACGCGGCTGCCGGGCTGGTAGGTCGCGTCGAGGTTCTTCACCATCACGCCCTCGTGGCCCGCCGCGACCGTCTCCTCGTAGAAGGCCTCCGCCGCCTCGACGTCGTCGGTGCGGCGGTGGGCCGCCCGCTCGATCCGGCCCTCGATGGGCTCGAAGACCCCGTCCAGAGCGGCGAGGCGGCCCCGGAGCGGCGCGTCGAGTCGCGACGCCTCGCCGAGCAGGAGGCAGTCGAACACGTGGACGGTGACGGGGATCGCGTCGGCCATCGCGTCGATGTCCTGCTTGCGCGTGACGCGCTGGGAGAGCCGCTGGAACGGGACGGGGTCGCCGGTCTCGGGGTCGTACCCGACGAGTTCGGCCTCGAGGATGTAGCGGTCGGCCGTCATCGCCTCCCGGACGGCCTCGAGCACGTCGGGGAACTGCACGGAGACGTCGTCGAGCCGCCGGGTGAACAGGCGGACGTCGTCGCCGTCGGCGTGGAGCTTCGCGCGGATGCCGTCGTACTTCGTCTCCAGCAGCGCCACGCCGTCGGCGTCCCCGAGATCGGCCAGCGCGTCGGCCATCGAGTCCGCGTTCCCGGCGAGCATCGGCTTGATCGGGCGGAACACCTCGACGTCGAGCGCCTGCAGCGCCGACACGCCCTCGCGGCTGGCGGTGCGGGCGACGAGCGCGAAGTCGTTGGTGACCTCGTAGGCGCGCTGGACGACGTCGGCCGCGTCCTTGCCGTCGTCGAGGAACGCCTGCGCGATGGCGTCCCGGAGGATGCCCTCGCCGACGCCGAGCCGCATCGTGCCGAGCACGGTGCGGACGACGTACTTCGCCTCCGCGGGGTCGGCCGACCCGAGGAGGCCGGCGACCGTCTTGACCTTCCGGCCCTGGCTGCCGCTGCCCGCGTAGCCCGCGAGCTCCGTCAGCGTATCGTGGACGGACTCGACGGTGAGCGTCCGCGAGACGAGCGTTGCCTGGGACTTCCGCCGGACGGCCTCCGCGGCGGCGTCGCCGAGGTCGCCGGCCTCCCGCCACCACTCCTCGACGTCCTCGGCGGCGACGCCGGTCGCGTCCACGATGGCGTCGGTGACGCGCGACGAGGAGACGCCCAGCGTCGTCGAGTTCCAGTCCGGAAACACTTGCCCGCGGACGAGGAGCGCGAGCGTGCCCAGGTGCTCGTCGTCGGCCGACGCCAGCGCCTCGGCGAGGATGTCGGTCTTCTCGTGGGTGCCCGAGGTGGCCTCGAGGCGGTCGTACACCGAGACGAGGTCCGCGTACTCCATCGGGGCCGCGTAGGGCTCGCCGCCGGGAAAACCTGTGGCTCGCGGCTCGCGTGTCGTCGCTCCACTCACCGCTCGCCAACTCCGAGCCGCCCCTCCGGTCGCAGCTCGCGGCTCGCGTGTCGTCGCTCCATCCGGTCGCTCCTCCCGCTCACCCACTCCGAGCCGCCCCTCCGGTCGCAGCTCGCAGGTGAACGCTCAAGGCCCTCCAACCCCAAATCGGGCCGGATGACGTCCCAGCCCGGCGGGTACGAGACGGTCGTCGAGGACGGCCACGTCGTGGTGGCGACCGCCGACGGCGACCTCCACGTCGGGCGCGTCGAGACCGTCGTCGGCCTGCTCGGCGGGCCGGCGTGGACGATCACCTACTCCGAGGAACAGAAGCGCCGCTACCCCGACCTGGACACCGACGACGAGGGGCTCACCGTCGACGTCGTCGACATGATCAACAACATGCGGCTCGACCGGGCGTTCGTCGAATCGCTCCGCGTGCTACCGGACGAGCCCGTCGAGGACCGGCCGCTGTCGCCGCGCGAGGGGCTGTTCGTCGGGCGGCTCCTCAACGAGCTCGAGACCGGGCTGTCCTGAGAGCGGTCGGTCCCGAGGACGGTCGGCAACCTACTTCACGGCGGGGCGTCTCCGACCATCCATGCACTCTTGGGAGGTCGCCTGCATCGAGGTCGACGAGGACCGCGACGTCGAGGACTGCCGCGCCATCAC
Source organism: uncultured Natronomonas sp. (assembly GCA_964488035.1). Taxonomy (GTDB): domain Archaea; phylum Halobacteriota; class Halobacteria; order Halobacteriales; family Haloarculaceae; genus Natronomonas. The sequence continues at coordinate 6,390 of CAZATR010000036.1, read as the reverse complement.
CGAGGTCGGGTACTACGCGCCCTCGCTGTCCCGGAAGAGCGCCGACGTGGTCGGCGCCCAGATCCGACAGGGCCACGCCGCGTTCCACGTCGTCCTCGACGGCGAACGGGTGCCGCTGCGGGCCGGGACGGACCCCGACGTCAACTTCTACGTCCGGACGCTGGACGAGGACAGCCCCGACGATCCGCTGTTGGACCTCCGGACCTGCACGGACCTCGAGCGGGAAGAGCAGTACCAGGACATCGCCTGAATCGGGTGGGGTCGGGAGGGCAGAACGTCGGGCTCAGAGGCCCCGCAACCGGGGGATGCCGACCGCCTCCAGCGAGCCGATCCCGAGGAGGGACAGAAGCGAGAGCACGCCGAGCCCGACGATCCAGGCCAGAAGCGCGATACCGCCCGATTCGAGCCAGGAGGCGCTGTACTGCCACTTGACGACGGCGATGTAGGCCAGAAGCGTCAGCAACGGACCGACGTAGGGGACGTCGCCGAGGAAGAAGCTCGCGACCGACCAGACGATGGCGGCGACGAGCGCCGTCAGCAGCGCCTTGCCGAACTCCTCCTGGCTCGTGACGACCATCGCGCCGACGTGGATGCCGAACGCCCCGATGACCAGGCTCGCGACGAAGACGACCACCTGGTCCGAGAACACCGCCAGCTCGGGTGGCAACAGTGACATATCCGGTGGGCGGCGGCGGTGCGGGATAAGTGTTCCCGCCACGTAACAGTTCATTGAAATTTCCGCTGGCGGCGGTCGGCGCTGCCGGGGCTGGTCACCTGGTGTGGCACGGAACCGGCCCCAGGGGAGGTACCCCGGCTCCCCTGCGGCCTCGGCCTGGCACCACATCGCTCACGGTCGGTGCCATCGGGGAATTCGTTCTCGACGGCATGAATCTTCTCCCCGACACGGCCGGGACGCCGCCGGGGGCCTCCCATGGGAGGCCACCTGCGGGTCGCGGGCCGCGTTCGCGTCCCGGATTCCGGAACCCCGGAACCGCGGAGTCGGGGCTGCAACGCCTACCGGGGGCCACGCCCGTTTCGAACGAGTATGGCCGAATCCGAACGACGCGCCGCCCAGGCGCGGGACGCACAGGCGGCGACGGGTAGCAGGTGGATTTGCGAGTACTGCGAGCGACGGTTCGCGCCGGCGAGCCGGTCCAGAGGCGTACGCGTTGCTCGTGGCCCACATCGGGGACGACTGTCCGGCGGTGCCGGCGGCCGTCCGGGACCGGTGTTCCGGCGGCCGGCGTGGCCGGTAGCGGCCCCCGAGCGGACCGCGATCCGGCCCTCATCCGCCGAAGTCGGCGAGGCCGGACTGCTCGGTCCCGGCGGGCTCGATCACCCGTCGGTCGTCGTTCGCCGGGTCGTTCACGGCCCGCGAGACGGGGTAGGCGGCGAGGTCGTCGCCCTGGTACGGTCGGCAGAGCTCGCGGCGGGCCTCGGGCCCGCGCGACAGCCAGGCCGATTCGTCCCCGGTGGGGAGGACGACGGGCATCCGGTCGTGGATAGGTTCCACGACGTCGTTGGGCTCCGTGGTCAGGATCGTGACCGACCGAACCGGGGCGTCGTCGACGGTGGTCTCCTGCCAGAGCCCGGCCATCGCGAAGGCGGGGTCGTCCTCCCGGTGGATCCGGTAGGGTTCCGTCGGTCCGGCGCCGGCGTCCCGCCACTCGTAGAACCCGGAGGTGAGCACGAGACACGGCCGCTCGGCCCAGGCGTCGCCGAACGGGCGCGTCTCGCCCGCGGTCTCCGCGCGGGCGTTGACGTAGGCGTCGTCCACCGCGTCGGCCCGCGGCGGGACGAGCCCCCAGTGGTAGCGGTCGATCTCGTCCGTCGCGCGGTCGGTGACGACCTCCAGCCCCGCGCCCGGCGCGATGTTGTACCGCGGCCGGTAGCCGCCGTCGGCGACGACCGTCGCGTCGAAGCGGTCCTCGAGCTCGCCCCGCGGGACGAACAGCGACGTCCGGCCACACATGTACGTCGGTTCGGCGACGGCGTGAATAAGGGCGTCGGCGACCGCGGCGGCGGGGGCGACGGTCGCTCGTGACCGCGAACCGCCCGCGAGCAACGAGCTTACCAGCCTCCATCGCCTTCGAGGGGACGATGAGCGGCACCGACCGGCAGGGGGCGGACGCCTTCACCCACCTGGACCCCGAACTCCGCGAGGCGGTCTCGGCGCGGGGGTTCTCGAGCCCGACGGCCCCACAGCGGGCGGCGATCCCGACGATCGCCGACGGCCGGGACACGCTGGTCATCGCCCCGACCGGCACCGGGAAGACCGAATCGGCGATGCTCCCGGTGCTGAGCCGGATCGTCGAGCGGGACGCGCGGTTCGGGATCTCGGCGCTGCTGGTGACGCCGCTACGGTCGCTGAACCGGGACATGCTCGACCGGCTGCAGTGGTGGGGCGAGGAGCTGGACGTCGACGTCCAGGTCCGGCACGGCGACACGACGCAGTACCAGCGCTCGAAGCAGGCCGACGACCCGCCGGACGTGCTGATCACCACGCCGGAGACGATCCAGGCGATGCTGACCGGCTCGAAGCTCCGGCGGGCGCTCGAGGACCTCGAGCACGTCGTCGTCGACGAGATCCACGAGCTCGTCGGCGCCAAGCGCGGCGCCCAGCTGACCGTCGCCCTCGAGCGGCTCCGCGCGCTCGCCGGGCCGTCCCAGCGCGTCGGCCTGTCGGCGACCGTCGGCTCGCCCGAGGACGTCGCCGGCTTCCTCACCGGCGGTCGCGACTGCGAGATCGTCGACTGCGGCCGCCAGGGCCGCATCGACGTCACCGTCCACAGTCCGGAGGTCACCGACCGCGACCGCGAACTGGCCGGGGAGCTGGCGACCGACGTCGAGATCGCTAGCCACGTCCGCGCGATGGACGGGATCGTCGCCGAGAACGAGTCGACGCTGATCTTCGTCAACACCCGCACGACCGCCGAGGGGCTCGGCTCGCGGTTCAGGGAGCTCGGGACCGACCTCGGCGTCCACCACGGGTCGCTGTCGAAGGACGCCCGGATCCGCGTCGAGGACCGGTTCAAGGACGGCGAGCTCGACGCGCTGCTCTGTACGTCCTCGATGGAGCTCGGCATCGACGTCGGCCGCATCGACCACGTCATCCAGTACCAGAGCCCCCGGCAGGTCCGGCGGCTCCTCCAGCGGATCGGTCGCGCCGGCCACCGCCGCGACGAGGTCTCCCGCGGGACGATCATCACCAGCACCCCGGACGACACCCTCGAGTCGCTCGTCATCGCCCGCCGGGCGGCCGCCGGCGAGGTCGAGCCCGCCGACATCCACCACGGCAGCCTCGACACCGTCGCCAACCAGGTCGTCGGGCTCGTGATGGGCTACGGCGAACTCAGCGCGATGCGGGCCTACGAGATCGTCACCGCGGCGCTCCCGTTCCACGGCGTCGACGAGGACCGCTTCCGGGAGATCTGCGAGGAGCTGTCGGACAACCGGGTCCTCTACCTCGACCGCGAGGCGGACCTGCTGAAGAAGTCCAACGGCTCCTGGCAGTACTTCTACGGGAACCTCTCGATGATCCCCGACGAGGCGAAGTACACGGTGAAGGACATCGCGAGCGGCCGGGAGATCGGGACGCTCGACGAGCGGTTCGTCGTGGACTTCGCCGCGCCGGGCGAGATCTTCATCCAGCGCGGGGAGATGTGGCGGATCACCGAGATCGACGGCGAGGAAACCGAGCTCCAGGTGACGCCGGTCGAGGATCCGACCGCCGAGGCGCCCTCCTGGACCGGCCAGGAGATCCCGGTCCCCTACCCCGTGGCCCAGGACGTCGGCGAGACGCGCGCCGACGTCGCCGCCGACCTCGAGGCCGGCCGGGACGCCGATGCGGTCGCCGAGGCCCTCGCCTCGACGTTCCCGGCGGCGACCGACACCATCGCCGCGTCGCTGGAGCGACTCGAGGCCCAGGAGGAGGCGATGCCGACCGACAGCCGCGTCGTCGTCGAGTTCCACGGCCGCGAGGTGGTCGTCAACGCCTGCTTCGGTCACAAGGTCAACGAGACGCTCGGCCGGCTGATCAGCGCCCTGGTCGGCCAGCGCACCGGGTCCAGCGTCGCCCTGGAGACCGACCCGTACCGCATCTCCCTGGAGGTGCCGCGCGGCATCCGCGGCGGCGACGTCGCCGACGTCCTGACCGAGACCGACCCCGACCACGTCCCGACGCTGCTCGAGTTGAGCCTCCAGCGCTCGGACGCCCTGAAGTTCAAGCTCGGCCACGTCGCCGAGAAGTTCGGCCGGCTGAAGGAGTGGCGCGGCTCCGGCGGCCGCGAGTTCGGCAAGGGGCGACTATTGGACGTCCTCGAGGACACCCCGGCGTTCGACGAGGCCCTCCGGGAGTTCTTGCACGAGGAACTCGCCGTCGAGGAGACCGTCGCGGTGCTGGAGGCCATCCGGGCCGGCGACGTCGACGTGTCCGTCGTCGGCACCCGAACCCCGGTCGGGCAGGGCGGCCGCTCCGGCACCAGCGAGATGCTGTCGCCGCAGGACGCCGACGCCAGCGTCGTCCAGACCGTCCGCGAGCGCATCCGGACCGACCGGATGCTGCTGTTCTGCGTGCACTGCTGGGAGTACGAGCGCACGAAACCCGTCAAGCGCATCGCCGACCGGCCGTCGTGTCCGCACTGCGACTCGACGATGATCGCGGCGCTGAACCCCTGGGCCGACGACGTCGTCTCCGCGGTCAAGCAGGCCGACAAGTCCGCCGACGAGGAGTCGGCCACCGAGAAGGCCTACCGGACGGCGAGCCTCGTCCAGAGCCACGGCAAGAAGGCGGTCATCGCGCTGGCCGGCCGCGGCGTCGGTCCGGAGAACGCCGCCCGCATCATCAACAACCACCGCGAGACCGAGGAGGAGTTCTACCGCGACATCCTCGCCCGCGAGCGCCAGTACGCCCGCACGAAAGCCTTCTGGGACTAGTCCCCGAGCGCCCCGGTCAGTACGGTGAACGGGCCGGGAGTCAGAGCCGGCGGACGGTCTCGAGGGTCTCGGCGGCCTCGCGGGCGGCGGCGAAGAGGTCGCGCTTGCGGCCCACGTCGCGGGTCTCCTCGGCGCGCCGGGTGAGGTTCGTGATCTCCCGGACCAGCGCGGCCTCGGCGTCGGCCAGGTCGCCGCGGTCGCCGCGTCGGTCGCCGCCGGCGTCCTCCCGGCGGGCCGGCGGGTCGACGCGGGCGGGCCGTCGCTCGCGGGCGGGCGCGGGGCGGGTCTCCTCCCGCTGCGTTCGCGTCTCGGGGTCGGCATCTCGGGCCGCGTCGGCGGCCCGTTCCTCGGTTGCGGGTTCGGGGTCGGGCTGGCTTGCGGCGTCCGGTTCCGGCGCGGTGTCGGACGTGCGCTCCGGGGTGGCGCCGTCGGTGCCCGCATCCGCTGGGGCGGTCTCGCCGTTCGCCGCCGGGTCGGCGGCGTCATCGGCCGCCGCGGCGTCGGCGCCGCCCTCGCCGGCGAGCTCGCCGTCCTCGGTGACCTCGCGCTCGCAGGTCGGGCAGAACGCCGTGCCCTCGTAGGTGAACACCGGGGAGTGACACTCCGGGCAGTGCCGGTTCGTCATCGTCGCACCCTGGAGGAGGAGTTCGCTCATGCGCTCGGAGGCCTCCCGCTTGGCCCGGTCGCGCTCGTACTGCTCGCGCAGCTTCTCGCGTTCGGCTTCGCGGTCGAAGTCGTCGCTCATACCCGCCACAACGCGGCTGTGCGGGAAAAGGACTGCGCTACGAGGACTCGTGGTCGTGGAGGTGCCGCATCCGCTCGGGCAGGTCGACGCCGCGGGCGCGGTACCGCCGCACCCGGAGCCGGAAGACGACCCAGCCGACGAGTAGCCACCCGAGGACGGCGCCGCCGACGTGCGGTAGCCGCGTGACCAGCGCGGCCCACAGAAGCACCGCCGAGCAGACGCTGCCGACGGCCGTGACCCGGAGCACCGGCATCGGAAGCCGGTACAGCGAGTGCTCGTAGCGCTGGGGGAACAGCTTCGGGAGGTTCCACAGCGCCAGCCCGCCGACGAAGACGGCAAAGAGGATGGCCAACGACAGCGCGACCGACAGCACGACCGGCGAGGGGGTTATCGGGACGAGCGCGAGCGGGGGGACGCCGAGCAGCAGGATCGCACGGTGGGGCGTGTCGAACCGGTCGTTGAGCTCGGCGAGCCCGGACGGGACGACGTCGTCGCGGCCGGCCCGCATGATCGTCCGGGAGTAGCTGGCGAACGTGGTGTTGACGGACGTCAGCGACCCCAGCAGCGCCGAGAGCGCGACGAGCGCGACGAGCGGCTCCGGGAGGAAACCGCCGGCGACGGCCGCGACGGCGGCGTCGAGGTCGCCGACGCCCCGCCAGCCGGCGACGCCGACGAACACGGCGAGCAGCGCGACCATCAGCGTGAGGCCG
>CAZATR010000035.1:0-18703 GCA_964488035.1 uncultured Natronomonas sp. | reverse complement strand
ACTTCGGCGAGGACTACGAGATCATGGTCCCGTTCCAGACGCTGCAGACCGTCGGGCACGAGGTCGACGCGGTCTGTCCCGAAAAGGTCGCCGGCGACACCGTAAAGACCGCGGTCCACGACTTCCGCGGCGACCAGACCTACCTCGAGGAGCGCGGTCACGACTTCGAGCTGAACGCGACGATGGCCGAGGTCGATCCGGGCGACTACGACGCCCTCTGCGTGCCGGGCGGGCGGGCCCCGGAGTACCTCCGTACCCACGAGCCGGTCCTCGAGGCGGTCCGGCACTTCTTCGAGACCGACAAGCCCGTCGCGGCGCTCTGTCACGGCCCGCAGATCCTGGCGGCCGCGGGCGTACTGGACGGCTACGAGATGACGGCCTACCCGGCCGTCCGGCCCGAGGTCGAGGCCGCGGGCTGTTCGTGGGTCGACGGCGTCGTGCGGGACCGCAACCTCGTGACCGGCCAGGCGTGGCCCGACCACCCCGAGTGGCTCGCCGCGTTCATGGACCTGCTCGGCGACGAGGTCCAGCACGGCGACCTGGCGGTCGCGGCCGACGACTGAGGCGTTCGCCCGGTTCCTTTCAGTACACCCGCGTCCCGTTCGGGACCGCGCGTTCCGGCTGGAGGTGGACGACGTCGCCGTCGGCGTCGTCGACGCCGGTGACGAGACACCGGCTCTCGAAGCCGGCGATGGAGACGGTGCCGAGGTTGAGGACGGCCACCACCTGCCGGCCGACCAGGTCATCGGTGTCGTAGTTCTCGGTCAGCCCAGCGGCCGACTGCCGGGTCTCGGCCCCGAAGTCCACCTCGAGCCGGTAGAGGTCCTTCTCGGCCGCCGGGAACGGGTCCGCCGAAGTCACCTCGCCGACCCGCATCTCGACGTCCTCGAGGAACGTCGCGGGGTCGACGTCGTCGACCTCGATGCCCATGCCGGGGCGTCGGCCTGCGGCGGCATAAAGCCGGCCGTCGCTCGAACGGTCGTCCCGGCGGCGCCACCGCCCGATCGCGTCGAGGGCGGCACACGGGGCCCGCCGGTGGGGCGACGCGACCGTCGCGTCAACGGTTCGCATGGTTTATGTGCGTCGGGGGGCGTACTTAAACCGTCCATGGGGTCGCTCATGGCGTCACCATCACCATTCACGCCCGGCGACGGGCAGTTCATCCATGCAAGACACGGCAAAATATCTCGTTCACGCGGACATCACGGCGGACGGCGTCGTCGAGCGGTCGGACGTCGTCGGCGCGGTCTTCGGCCAGACCGAGGGCCTGCTCGGCGACGAACTGGACCTCCGGGAGCTGCAGGACTCGGCGAAGGTCGGCCGCATCGATGTCGAGATCGACTCCCAGAACGGCCAGTCGTTCGGCCGCATCACCATCGCGACCAGCCTCGACCAGGTCGAGACGGCGATCCTCGGGGCGGCCCTGGAGACCATCGACCGGGTCGGCCCGTGTCGGTCGACCATCGAGGTCCGGCGCATCGAGGACGTCCGGGCGGCCAGGCGGCGCGAGGTCGTCGAGCGCGCCAAGACCCTCCTGACGGACGCCTTCGACGAGTCGATGCGCTCCAGCCGCGACCTCGTCGAGGAGGTCCGGGAGGCGGTGCGCGTCGAGGACATCGTCGAGTACGAGGGCCTCCCGGCCGGCCCGAACGTCGCCGAGTCGGACGCCATCGTCGTCGTGGAGGGTCGGGCCGACGTCCTGACGCTGCTCCGGTACGGCATCAAGAACGCCGTCGCCGTCGAGGGCACCGACGTCCCCGACGCCGTCGCGGCGCTCACGCGGGAGCGGACGGTCACCGCGTTCCTGGACGGCGACCGGGGCGGCGAACTCATCCTGAAGGAGCTGGCCCAGGTCGGCGCGGTGGATTACGTCGCCTTCGCCCCGGAGGGTCGGAGCGTGGAGGACCTCGCCCGCCGCGAGGTGATGGCCGCCCTCCGGGAGAAGGTTCCGTACGACCGCGTCGCCGAGCTGGAGAGCCCGAGCGAGGTGGCCGCCACCGACGGCCTCGCCGCACCCGCGATCGACGTCCCGGGCCCTGGGGTGTCGGCCGGGAACGGGGAGACGCCGACCGACGCCGACGAAGCCGGCTCCGACACGGATGGGATCGAGGCGGCCGGCGCGGCTACCGAGGCACCGCGGACGACGAACGCGGCCGACGGTGACGACGAGCCCGCCGACGGTGACGACGAGCCCGCCGACGGGCCCGACAGCGGCACCGTCACCGCGGACGCGGACGACGAATCGGCCGACACCGACGCCCGGGCCCCCGAGGCGCCGTCAACCGAGGACGGCGACGGGGCGTCCGCCGTCGCGAGCGACCCGGAGACGCTGCCGGGCCACGTCGAGGCCGTCATCGGCGGGGACACCGGCCGCGTTCGGCTGCTCGACGCGTCCTTCGGAACGGTCGCCGAGGGCGCGGCCGACGAGGCGTTCGACGCGGTCGAGGGCGCCGACGCGGCGCCGGCCGCCGTGGTCCTCGACGGCGCCCTCGACCAGCGGCTGCTGGACGTCGCCGCCCAGCGCGGGGTCGGGCAGGTCGTCGCCGCCTCGACCGGCGAGTTCGTCAAGCGGCCGACGAGCGTCCGCGTCCGGACCGCCGACGAGCTACTCGCAGCCGACGAGGCGTAGCGCGTCGGTTCCGTCCCCGTAGAACCCGGCGATGCGGTCCTCGACGGCGAACCCCCGTGCCTCGTAGAACGCGATCGCGGCGTCGTTGTCGACGGGCGTGGTCGCCTCGACGCGGTCGGCGCCGGTCGTGACGGCCGCCAGCAGGGCGCTGGCGTGCCCCGATCGGCGGTGGCCCGGCGCGACCGCCAGTTCCGACAGCACGGTCGGCCGGCCGGGGAGGGCGATGGCGTAGCCGACGACGCGGCCGGCCGCGACGGCGACGCGACAGCGGAACGGGCCCTCGAGGGCGGCGTCGGCGAGCGCCGGGTTGGGATGGGCGAGGAGCGACTGCAGCACCCGGATGGCGGCCGCATCGTCCGGGTCCGCCGGCCGGACGGTCACAGGAGGACGCTCCCCGCGGCGGCGAGGAGCCCGGCCGACAGCGTCGCCAGCAGGTTCACGCTCTGATTGGTCAGCCGCGTCCCCTCCATCGTCGCGCCCAGCACGCTGTCGACGGTCATGCCGAGGAAGCCGGTGGCGGCCACCAGCACCACGGCCAGCGGCGGGAACGCGAAGAAGACGCCGGCGAGCCCGCCGATGAGCGCCGCGCCGACGAGGCCGGCGACGGCGCCCTGCCAGGTGACGCCGCCGTCGGTCCCGGGCTCGACCGTCTCCAGCGTCGTGATCAGCCGCGGCGCGTCGAAGAGGCCGCCGAACTCGCTGGAGAAGGTGTCGGCCAGGGCGGCGGCGACGGCGCCGGCGAAGGCGAAGCGGAACGCCGAGGGGTCCATCCCGACGTGCTGGCCGGCGGCGTAGGCGACGACGGCGACGAGCGCGACGGCGGAGTTCGCGAGGACGTTCCCGCTCCCGCGGGCGCCGCGGTTCTCCTGGGCGATGCCCCGCTCGAGCTTCTCGTCGTACCGGTACTTCGAGGCGAGGCCGCCGAGCCCGAAGAACGTCACGAGGAGGACGAACCAGCCGAGCCCGCCGAGCACGACGGCGAAGAACGCGAGCAGCACCCCGGTCAGCATGCCGGGGATCGACGCCGTACCGAGGGCGTAGGCGACGTACCCGAGCGCGACCGTGACGGCGAGGCCGGCCGCGACGCGGCCGATGGTCGGGCCGGGCGTGCCCGCCTCGAGCTCCAGGAGGAGCCAGATGAGCAGGCCGGCCGACAACACCACGAGGGAGTCGTCGCGGACGTACAGCGCCGACCGGATGAGCGCGCCGAGCAGCGCGCCGCTCGCCGCGACGAACACCGAAAGCGGCGGCGACGGGGTGGCGGCGCCGAGGACGCCCGCGGCGGCGGTCGCGGCGACGCCACCCACCGTCCCGACGGCGGCGAAGGCGGTCGTCGACACGACGCGGTTCGTGACCCGCGTGGCAACGAGGTCCTGGGCGAGGTTCCCGGTAGTGAAGACGAAGACGGCGGCGACGAACCCGGCCGTCGGGAGGCCGAACCCGACCGCCAGGATGGCCAGGCCGGCGACCGCGAGCGAGAACGACGCCAGCCCGTAGAGCCGGCCGCCCTCCCGGTCGCCCTGGTAGGCGAACGTCTCGAACAGCCACCCGTCCCCCGATGCGAGGGCGCCGACGGCGATCAGCACGAAGGGGGCGACGGTGCCGACGGCAGCGAGCGTCCCGCTGGCGTGGCCGTCGAGCACCGGCGCGACGAGGCCGAGGGCCCCGACGCAGAGGAAGCCGACGGCCCGGCGTACGTCGCCCGTCACGCGCGGAGGTTCCGACCTGGCACACTTAATGGTCCCGAAGGCGCTGACCCGGACCGACACGTTGAGGCCGCTCGAGGCGGAGGACCGACCGTGGGCCTGTACGACCGCTACCTCGCCGCCCGCGTCCGGTACAGCGACGCCGCCGTCCCCGAGCGCGTCGCCCTCGTGATCACCGAACAGGACCTCCTGGAGCAGGGCGCCTACGCCACCCTCTCGGCGTTCCTGGGATGGGCGTTCGAGGCGGGCACCGAGCGCGTGCTCATCTACGTGAGCGTGCTGGACAAGGCCGCCGTCCCGACGCTCCGGACCGCGTTCGCGGACCTCGAGAGCCCACGCGAGGTCGCCGTCCGCGGTCCGGAGGCCGACGCCGCTGCCGACGCGCCCGTCCAGGTCTCCATCGGCCTCGGCGGTCGCGAGGAGTTCGCCGCCGCCGTCCGGCGGATCGCCCGGGACGCCGCCGACGGCGACCTGGCGCCCGAGGACGTCGACGAGGCCGAGATCGAGCGGCGACTCGTGTTCCCGACGCCGCCGGACCTGGTCATCAAGACCGGCGCCGAACGGCTCTCTGACTTCCTCATCTGGCAGTCCGTCTACTCGGAGCTGTACTTCACCGACGTCAACTGGCGGGACTTCCGCCGCCGGGACTTCCTGCGGGCGGTCCGGGAGTACCAGGAGCGCCAACGGCGCTTCGGGCGGTGACGGTCGTCCCGAATCCGGGGTTCGCCGACCCGGTTGGTCAGTCGCCCTCGGCCGCGTGGTCGGTCGGGAGCGGGAGCTCATCCCGGTCGTCCGACTGGTCGCGGAACCGGCCGACGACCCGGCGGGCCTCCTCGAGTTCCACGTCGCCGAGCGCCCGCAGCAGCGCCGCGGCGCGGCGGGCCCGCGTGCGGCGCCAGGACTCCCGGCGGGACTGGTAGGTCCGCAGCGCCCGGAGGAAGTCCACGCGTGAGAACTCGGGCCAGTACGGCGTACAGAAGTACACGGCGGCCTCGTTGCCGTTGGCGTGCCACGGCAGGAAGTTCGAGGTGCGCTCGGCGCCGCCGGTCCGGATGATGAGGTCGACCGCGCGGGTCGGCCCCGTCGTCAGCCGGCGCTCGATCTCGGCGACGTCGACCGCGTCGGGATCGATCTCGCCGGCGGCCGCCTCGCCGGCGACGTCGCGGGCGACGCCCAGCAGTTCCGCGCGGCCGCCGTAGGCCAGGGCCACGTTGAGGTGCAGTTCGTCGTAGCTGGCCGTCCGGGACTCGGCGTACTCGACCGCCTCCCGGACCCGCTCGGGCAGCCGGTGGGTCTCCCCGATGGCCCGGATGTGGACCTCGCGGTCGTGGACCTCCTCGCGGTCGGCGAACGTCCGGAGCTTCTCGGTGATGAGGTCGAACAGCGCCGCCCGCTCGTCGGGGGGCCGCTCGAAGTTCTCCGTGGAGAAGGCGTACAGCGTGAGTTCCTCGATGCCGAGGTCGCCGCACCACCGCAGCACCTGCTCGGTGGTGTCGGCACCGGCACGGTGGCCCTCCGTCGTCTCGGCACCCCGTTGGCGGGCGTAGCGCCGGTTGCCGTCCTGGATGACGGCGACGTGGGTCGGCGCCCCGGAAATCTCCCGCTCCAGCAGGCGTTCGTAGACACCCTCGAGGCGGCGTCGGGCTCCGCGAAGCATCTATCAACCACCAAACACCCCAGCCAAATGAGTGTTGCTGGTCCGCCGTCGCGTCGCCCGGCCCGCTCGCGGGGACCACGAAACCGTGGGTGTGGCCGAAACGCGGCGTTCCGGCGGCCTACCCGTCGTTCCGTCGTCATGTAGCCGCAGGGTTTTTATCCGGGCACGTCCACCCGTCACCTGCAATGGCGCAAGGCGTGGTTGACTTCTTCAACGACACGGGCGGTTACGGCTTCATCGAGACTGACGAATCCGACGAGGACGTCTTCTTCCACATGGAGGACGTCGGCGGGCCGGACCTGGAGGAGGGCCAGGAGGTCGAGTTCGACATCGAACAGGCCGAGAAGGGCCCCCGAGCGACCAATCTCGAGCGGCTGTAGCCGGACGGCGACGAATCGCGGACGAACGCGGGTGCGGACGGCGTCACGATCGTCGCGGACCGTGACCTGTATTACCCTCGGTAGCGACGCCTCCGTATGGACGACGCTGTCGAGCCGGCGGGCGACGCCGTCGAGGCGGACCTCGTCGCACGGACGGAGGAGTTGCTGGAACCCGGCGACATCCGACTCAACGGCGTCATCGTCCGTACCGACCTGGCGACCGACGCTGAGCCACGGCTCCACCGGGCGACGCTGGACGTCGGCGACGTCATCAGCGAGGCGGCCGGCCTCGACCCCGCCGATACGTACGTCTACTCCGGGAACGACGACGAGCGGTTCGGCGTCAACCAGCACCAGGGCCTGACGGTCGACGGCGACGCGTTCGTCTGGGAGTGCCAGCAGCTCGTGCGGGACGGCACCTACGACGTCGTCTTCTACTACGAGGCCGACGCCGACCAGGACGCCGTCGTCGCCGGCGTCGAGGACCTGGGTTTCGACGCCGTGAGCGTCCGGGGCGAGTGAGACCGGTCGCCACACCGTGTGGAACGCACGTGGCCGATGCCGCCGAGAGCGAGTGCCTTATTGCCGGGACTCACGAACCGTCCGGCAATGAGCACCGCCGTCGTTCCGGGCCGGGCCCGACGACGAGCCACACCCCGATGATTCCCCTGTTCCACGACTTCACCGACGAGACGGTGCTGGTGGTCGGCGGCGGCCCCGTCGGCGCACGGAAAGCCCGCCGGTTCGCCCGCGAGGCGACGGTCGTCGTGGTCGGACCGGAGCTCGCGGCGGACGACTACGGCGGCGCGGAGACCGTCCGTGCGGCGCCCGAGCCCGGCGCGGTCGCCGGCTGGGTCGAGCGGACGGACCCCGCGCTCGCGGTCGCCGCGACCGACGACCCGGCGGTCAACGCCGCCGTCGAGGACGCCGCCCGGGCCCGCGGCGTCCTCGTGAACCGCGCCGACGAGGCTGGCGGCCGCGACGCCGGTAGCGTCGTCGTGCCCGCGACCGTCACCGACGGCCCCGTCACCGTCGCCGTCGGCACCGACGGCAGGAGCCCGGCACTGGCCCGGGAACTCCGCGACCGGATCGAGGCCGACCTCCAGGGCGTCGGTGAACTCGCCGGAGCGACCGCGGCGGTCCGGGCGGCGCTCAAGCGACGGGAGATCGCGTCCGAGCGGCGACGCGAGGCCGTGCGGGCGGCGGTGCGGTCGCCGAGGGTTTGGAAGGATTTAGGTACGGGAGGGTCCAACGTCCGGGAAACAGTGGCCGATGTCGTCGAATCGGTCCTGGGTGAGACCGAGTGACCACGGGAACCGAGATCGTCGCCGGTGCGAGCGTCTCCCACAGCCACGCCGACGTCGCGGAGATCGAGGCGGGGTGTGCCGAGAGCCAGCGGGCCGGCGTCCGGGAGCTCCTCGAGTCCCCGTACGTCTCGGAGGCGTTCGTCCTCCAGACGTGCAACCGCGCCGAGGCCTACGTCGTCGCCGAGGGCGAGGATCGAGGGCGCGAGGTCCTGGCGGACCACTTCGCGGCCATCGATAACGGGACCGTGCGGGAACTGGGCCACGAGGCCAGCCTCCGGCACCTCCTGCGGGTCGCCTGCGGGCTCGAGTCGCTCGTGCTCGGCGAGGACCAGATCATCGGGCAGGTCCGGGAGGCCTACGAGGACGCCCGGGCGGCCGGCGGCATCGGGCCGACGCTCGACGACGCCGTCCTCAAGGCGCTGCACGTCGGCGAGCGCGCCCGCGACGAGACCGCGATCAACGAGGGCGTCGTCTCGCTCGGCTCGGCGGCCGTCCGGCTGGCCGACGAGGAGCGCGGCCTCGACGGCGCCACGGCGCTCGTCGTCGGCGCCGGCGAGATCGCGACGCTTGCGGCCCGCTCGGTCGCCGAGCCGGCCGACCGCGTCGTCGTCGCCAACCGGACGCTCCCACACGCCGAACACGTCGTCGGCGAACTCGACTGCGAGGGCGCCGCCGTCGGGCTCGACGCCATCCCCGCCGCGCTCGACGAGGCCGACGTCCTCATCACGGCCACCGGCAGCGACGACCACGTCGTCGACCGCGAGGCGCTCGAGCCCGCCGGCGAGACCTTCGTCGTCGACCTCGCACAGCCGCGAGACGTCGCCCCCGACGCCGGGACCCTGACCGGCGTCGAGGTCCGGGACCTCGACGCCCTGTCGTCCGTCACCGACGCGACCCGCCGCCGGCGCCGGGCGGCCGCCGAGCGCGTCGAGGCGATGGTCGACGAGGAGTTCGACCACCTGCTGGACCAGTACAAGCGCAAGCGGGCCGACGAGGTCATCGCTGCCATGTACGAGGGCGCCGAGCGCGTGAAGGCCCGCGAGCTCCGCACCGCCATCGCCAAGCTCGAGGCCGAGGGCGACGGCGTCACCGACCACGAGCGGGAGGTCCTCGAGTCGATGGCCGACGCACTGGTCGGCCAGCTGCTCTCGCCGCCGACCCGGAGCCTCCGGGAGGCCGCCGAGAACGACGACTGGTCGACCATCAGCACCGCCCTCCAGCTGTTCGGCCCCGGACTGGAACCCGAACCGGAGGACCTCGGATCGACGCCGGACGGCCCCGACGCGATTCCCGAGGAGATGCGCGAGCGGATGCCCGCCGCCGTCCTCGAGCAGTTGTGGACCGAGGACGACTAACCACCCCCAGTTTTGCACGCTCGGCACGGCTTCGCCGCGCGTCGCGGCAAAAACTTGGGGGAAATATGCGCGCGTGTTCCTTTCGGCGAGCCTTCGGCTCGCCTCCAGTCCGCGCGCTACCGGACTTCGAGCGCCAGCGGCACTCTCGTCCGGGGAACCGCTCGCTCACTCCGTTCGCTCGCGGATACTCGGCGGTAGATACGTTCCCGGGCTTGGATCGGTCCGAAATCCCCGGTTTACGTGGTAAGCGATCGCATCGTGGTACTTCGGGCCATACCGCCCCCTCGTTTCAAGGCATCGTCGGGGGTAGGCGGACGCGATGGAGTCCCTCCCGGACGCCGACGTGCTGCTGTCCGGCCGAAGCGACTGGCTGGACACCGAGATGGTCGAGGACCTCGCCGAGCACCCGCTGGATTCGATCGACACCGAGTACCCCCACTACGTCGGGTCGGTCGACGGCCCGGACGACCCGGAGCGGCCCCGCGAACGCCACCCGGTGTTCCACGGCTGCTTCGACTGGCACTCCGCCGTCCACAGCCACTGGGCGCTCGTCCGCCAGCTCCGGCTGGCCGAGGACCACCCGAATCGCGAGGCGATCGTCGACAGTATCGACGACCGGCTGACCGAGGCGAACGTCGAGCGGGAGTGCGACCGGTTCGACGAGGACCCCACGTTCGAGAAAGCCTACGGCTGGGCGTGGCTGCTCCACCTGGCCGCCGAACTCGACCGCTGGGACGCCGCCCACGCCGACGCCTGGCACGCGGCCCTCGCCCCGCTCGAGGACACCATCGTCGACCTGGTCGAGACCGAGTTCCTGCCCGTGGACCGCCCGTTCCGCGTCGGCACCCACGGGAACACGGCGTTCGCGCTCCACTGCGTGCTCGACTACGCCCGCTCGGTCGGCAACACGGGGCTGGAGTCGGCCGTCGTCGAGAAGGCGACCGAGTTCTACGCCGCGGACCAGGACTACCCGATCGGCTACGAGCCGCTCGGCTGGGACTTCCTCTCGCCGGCACTGACCGAGGCCGACCTCATGCGGCGCGTGCACGATGGCGACGAGTTCGCCGGGTGGCTCGAAGCGTTTCTCCCGGCGCTCGCCGAGGACCCCGTCGACACCCCTATCGAGCCGATAGCGGTCGGCGAGGACCCCGAGGACGGCGTCGCGCTGCATTACGTCGGCCTCAACCTGGCACGGGCCTGGAGCCTCGTCGGCGTCGCCGACGCGCTCGACGGCCATCCAGCCGTTCCAGCTCTCGAACACGCCGCAGGCCGGCATGCAGAAGCCGGCCTCCAGCAGGCGTTCACCGACGACTACGCGGGCGCACACTGGCTGTCGTCGTTCGCCCTCTATCTGCTCACCAGGAACGAGGGCGGCATCGGCATGGATTGACCGCCACGTCGAGCACGCCTGCGAGCACCTCATTGCGAACCGACCTTTTTCTGCGTCGGGTTTCCTCGCTCGCTTCGCTCGCTGCGGGAACCACTCCTTGAAAAACGTCGATGAAAAAGGCCGACGGCTCGACCGTCGGCCTCGCCGTCGGTGAAACGCCTCGCTCCGCTCGGCGTATGCAGGCAGCTCCCCGGACCGGTATGTCCACACCCTACACCGACCGAGTCGATTGTCGAGTACTTCGGATGCAGGAGTGAATGACGGAATCGTACGAACGACACCGGTAGCGTCGATATTCAGTCACTAGCGGGTTCGCCACCGGCGAGCGAACTCGTGCGGTCGCGGTCGGCGCGGGAGGGCGGCGGGTAGCGGTCGTCGTCCGGGGCCCGCCAGCGCTCGTCGTCCCGCGGGAGGACGCAGCGGTCGGGTTCGCGGTTGACGTGGGCGTACTGGTCCGGCGTGTTGGCGAGCGGGTGGGCGGGGTTGTCGCCGCTGTCGATGCGGGCCGCGCGGAGTTCGGCGAACCCGGCGACGCGGGCGCGGATGCCGCGCCAGTGTCGGCCCGTCCCGGGCGGCACGTCGTAGGGGTGCGGCGGGCGGGTGTCCGGCGCCTGCTCGGCCAGCATCGCCCGGTTGACGTTGGCCGCCAGGTCGTCGTGGTCGATACAGACGCCGACGCGGGCGCCGCGGGGTGCGCGGGCCGCCAGGACGTCCAGCCCGAGGTGGAGCGCCCGGTACTCGGCGACGTTGTTGTCGGGAACCGCGTGCGGCACCGACAGGCGGGCGACCCGCTCGCCGTCGCGGGTCTGTATGACGACCCCGAGGCCCCCGCTGTCGTCGTCGCGGTAGGAGCCGTCCGTGGCGACGTAGAAATCGCGGCGGTGGGTACGCGGCGGATGGGCGATGTGTGGGGTGGGTGAGTCGTCGAACAGGTTCCGCAGGACCGGCCGACGGTACGCGGCCATGTGGGAGGCTCGGCAGCCGCGACATATAAATCCACGGGCGGAACGGGGCCGGACCCGGGGACCTCGCGGGCCGGAGCGTCCGCACCCGGAACGCCTACGGGCGCCCCCGACGAACACGGGGTATGGTCACCGCCAGGGACATCATGACCCGCGACGTGGAGACCCTCCGCCGGGACGACGACGTGAGCGAGGCGCTCACGCGGCTGGCGCGCGCGGACTTCAACGGCTTCCCAGTGACCGAGGACGGCCTCGTCGTCGGCATCGTCACGCAGGGCGACCTCGTCGACCTCTTCCAGCCCTCCGACCGGACGCTGTGGATCCCCGTCGGCTTCCCGCCCTTCCTGGAGTCGCTCACCTACGCCGTCGACCTCTCGTGGGACGAATTCGACGTCGGTCTGGACCTCGCCCGGAACGCCGGCCGCCCGATCGAGGAGGTGATGACCACCGACGTCGTCACCGTCGGCCCAAAGGCCGACCTCGACGAGATGCTCGCGCTGCTCGCCGATCCGGAGCGGGACATCAACCGGCTCCCGGTCGTCGACGAGGCCGGGGCGCTGCTCGGCATCGTCGCCCGCCAGGACCTGCTGGGTGCGCTCCGGGACGAGCGGGGCGTCTGAGACCACGAGAGCAGCGGCCGGCCGGTCCGACGGCGCCGCTTTCGAAACCTTGAGGCGCCCGCCAGGCTCCCGTCTAGCCGTGCGCTACCGGAACCTGGCGCTGTTCTGCCTGCTCGCTGCGGCGTGGGGCTCGGCCTTCATGGCGATCAAGGCCGGGCTCGGCACCCCCTCGGAGCCGGCGTACTTCTACGACGCGCCGGTGCTGTTCGCGGCCGCCCGGTACGATCTCGCGGGGCTCCTGATGCTCGCCTACGGCGCCTGGGCGACCGACCGATGGCGGCCGCGGGGCCGCGACGAGTGGCTGCTCGTCGCGGTCGGTGCCGTCTTCCTCATCGCCGGCTACCACGCGCTGCTGTTCGTCGGGGAGCGCGGCACCACGAGCGCCGCCGCGGCGGTCATCGTCTCCCTGTCCCCGGTCCTCACGACCGCCTTCGCCCGCGCGCTGCTCCCCGACGAGCGGCTCACCGTCGTCGGCCTCGTCGGGATGACCCTCGGGCTCGTCGGCGTCGCGATCCTCGCCCGGCCCGACCCCGCCAACCTCGTCGGGTCCAGGTACGAGGCGCTGGTCTTCGGCGCGGCGCTATCGTTCGCGTTCGGGAGCGTGCTCACCCAGCGGCTCGAGACCGCCCTCCCGATCGAGACCATGGAGGCGTGGTCCATGCTCGGCGGTGCGGCGCTCATGCACGCCCTCAGCGTCGGGCTGCGGGAGTCCGTCGACGGGGCGCCCCCGCTCGACGCGGCGGTGGCGCTCCTGTACCTGGCCGTGGTCGCCAGTGCCGGCGGGTTCCTCATCTACTTCGACCTCCTGGACCGGCTCGGCCCCATCGAGATCAACCTCGTCTCCTACGTCGCCCCGGTCTTCGCCGCGCTCGCGGGGTTCCTGGTCCTCGGCGAACTCATCGATCTACCGACCGTCGTCGGCTTCCTCGTGATACTGGTCGGGTTCGTGCTCGTCAAGCGGCGCGCGATCCGCGAGGAGCTGGCGCGTCGCCGGTAGGTATCGGGCAACCACCACGTCCTGCGGCCACCCTCAGTAGGCGTCGGTCAACCGCCGGTGTTGACTCTCCGTCAGCGAGACCTCGGCGCCCGAGAGCGTGGTCTCGAGTTGCGAAGGGGTCCGCGCGCCGACGATCGGCACGGTGTCCTGGCCGCGGAGCCACGCCAGCGCGACGGCGACCGGCGGTGCGTCCACCTCGTCGGCGACCGCCCGGAGGGCGTCCAGCACCCGGAAGTTCGGGTCCGTGAAGTACCGGTCGGCGAAGTCGTCCTCGCGGGCCGCCCGCGAGCCCTCGGGGATGGACCGGTCGCGGTCGTACTTCCCCGTGAGGAAGCCGCCGGCGAGCGGCGACCACGGGCAGACGCCGAGCCCGTACTGGTCGCACATGTCGAGGTAGTTCCCGACGGCTTCCCGATCGACGAGGTTGTACCGGGGCTGGGCGACGGTGAACGGCTCGTAGCCCCGCCGCTCGGCGAGCTCGTTGGCGCGGGCGACCCGCCAGGCGTTCGGCTCGAACGTCGAGGTGCCGAGGTAGTGGACGCGGCCGTCCTCGACGAAGCCGTCCAGCGTCCGCATGAACTCCTCGGCCGGCGTGTCCTCGTCCCACCGGTGGGTGTAGAGGACGTCGACGTAGTCCGTACCGAGACGGTCGAGGATGCGGTCCAGCGACCGCCGGAGATGCTTGCGGCCGAGGCCGCGGCCGTTCGGGTCGTCGCGGGTCGGCCAGTAGACCTTCGAGGCGACGACGAACGACTCCCGGTCGCGGGTCTCGAGCCACTCGCCGATCCACTCCTCCGCCCGGCCGTCGCCGTACATGTCCGCGGTGTCGATGAACCGGCCGCCGCTGTCGGCGTAGGTGTCCAGCAGCGCGACGGCGCGCTCCCTGTCGATCTCCACGGTCCCGGCGTCGTCCTCGCGGCCGAACCGCCAGGTGCCCAGCGCGAGTTCGGAGACCCGGAGGCCGGTCGAGCCGAGTTGGACGGCGTCCATGCGCCAGCGTAGGCGTCCCCGACGTATGGCTGTAGGGGATCCACACGGTGGGTCCCCGTCCCGCCGGCCCCACGACCTGCCCGCGATCGGCGTTCGGTCAGCCCAGGACGGCGACGTCGACCTCGTGCGGGCCGTCCGGGGTCTCGATGGTGGTGCGGTCGACGAGCGCCGCCCGCACGCGCTCCCGCCAGGCCTCGAGGGCGGCCTCGTGTCGCCTCCGGTGGGTCGCCCGGTCGTAGGGGACGTCCGGGTCGGACCGGATGGCGTCCTCGGTGTCGTCCGGGGACGGCAGCGGCGGCGAGGCCACGAACCGCTCAGGTGGTACGTGGAGGGCGTCGGGATCGGCGTCGACGGTCATCCCCGCACGGTGGAGCCTGGCGCGCATCCGGCCGCTGAACGGCGGCGTCACCCGGAGCACCGCCCCCGCCGACCGCTGGCGGTTTGCCTCCAGGGCCGCCACCACGTCCTCGGCGGTCACCGCCAGCGACCGGATGACCGTCGGGTCCTCGGAAGCCACGTGGACGCTCGCGGCGTCACGGACCAAGAGCGTGTCGCCCGCGGGACGGGTCACGGAAGCGACGGCTCGTAGGACCGGAACGCGTCGCGCCACGCCTCGGGGACGGGCCGGGACGCCTCGCCGTCCCAGGCGACCTGGACCGACTCGGCGGTCGCTGCCGGCGCCGACGCGTCGCCGAACACCCGGTAGCCCATCCGGAAGCTCGACTCGCCGACCTCGAGCACGCCGCACTCGACGCGGACCGACCCGTCCTCGAACGTGACCGGGCGCCGAAAGTCGATCTCGACGTTCGCCAGGACCATCCCGCCGCCGTCGACGTCCTGGTCCAGGACGTGCTCGACGTACGCGATGCGGGCGTACTCCAGATACGTCGCGTACACCGCGTTGTTCACGTGCGAGAGCGTGTCCAGATCACGGTACCGGACCGGGAGGTCGACGTCGAACCGGAACTCGGCGTCCATACCCGAGCCACCGCCCGCGGACCGATGGTCGTTGCGTTTTCGACCCGGGCCCGCGCGAGGGTGCCCCGGTCGGTCGAGCCGGTGGGGCGAGCCGGTCGTCGCGGGGGACCGGTTCCGGGACCCGGTCAGGACGGGGGTTCGGTGTCGTCGGGCGTGATCCGGGCCAGCCGCATCGCGTTCCCGGTGACCCCGAGGCTCATGCCCATGTCGCCGACGACGACGGCGACGGCGACCGTGACGTAGCCGAGCGGGACGCCGACCGCGAGCAGCGCCTTGACCGCGAGGCTCGCCCAGATGTTCTGTCGGATGACGCCGTTGGCCTCGTGGGAGAGCGCGTAGAGGTACGGGAGCTTCCCGATGTCGTCGGCCATCAGCGCGATGTCGGCGGTCTCCAGGGCCGTGTCCGTTCCCGCCGCGCCCATCGCGATGCCGACCTCCGCCGCGGCCAGCGCCGGCGCGTCGTTGATGCCGTCGCCGACCATCGCGACGTCGCCGTGCTCGGCCTGGAGCTCGTGGATGGCGTCGACCTTCTCCTCGGGGAGCAGGCCGGCGCGGTACGCGTCGACGCCGACCTGCTCGGCGATGGCGCGGGCGGTCCCCTCGTTGTCCCCGGTCAGCATCACGACGTTGCCGACGCCGAGCTCGTGGAGCCGCTGGACGGCCCGGCGGGCGCCCGGCCGGACCTCGTCGGCGATGGCGATGGCGCCGAGCAGCTCCGTCCCCGTCCCCACGAGGACGACGGTCTTGCCGTCGGCCTCCAGGTCGGCGAGGCGGTCTGCGGGCGTCCCGGGCGGCGCAGTGTCGGCCATCGCGCCGCCGTCGGTCGCCGGGGTCGGGCCCGAGAGGTCGAAGCCGAGCTCCGCGAACAGCCCGGGCTTGCCGACGTAGTGGGTCTCGCCGTCGAGATCGCCGCGGACGCCCCTGCCGGCCAGGCTCTCGAAGCCGACCGGCTCGGGGCCGTCGTCGACGCCGTCCGACACCGCGCGGGCGAGGACCGCGTCGCCGATCGGGTGTTCGCTCCGGCGCTCCAGGGCCGCGGCGGGCCGGAGCACCGCCGACGGCTCGCGGTCGTCGAACGGGACGACGTCGGTGACGACGAGTTCGCCCTTCGTGAGCGTCCCGGTCTTGTCGATGGCGACGGCGTCGACGGCGCCCATCGCCTCCAGGTGGTCGCCGCCCTTGATGAGGACGCCGTTTCGCGCGGCGCTCGTGATGCCGGAGACGACCGAGACCGGCGTCGAGATGACGAACGCACACGGGCAGGCGATGACGAGCAGCGTGAGCCCGCGGATGAACCAGGGCTCCCAGCCGCCGGGAAGGACCAGGGTGTAGCCCGCCAGCACGACACTGGCGTTCCCGTCGATGAGGACGGGCGGGATGGCGGCGGTCAGGACGGCGAGGACGACCACGACCGGCGTGTAGTAGCCCGCGAAGCGGTCGACGAACTGCTCGGTCTCGGTCTTGGCCGCCTGGGCGCCCTGGACCATCTCGATGATCCGCGAGAGCGTGGAGTCGCCCGCGGTCGAGGTGACCTCGACCTCGAGGTAGCCGCCCTCGGCGATCGACCCGGCGTACACCTCGTCGCCGCTGGCCTTGTCGACCGGGACGCTCTCGCCGGTGATCGGTGATTCGTCGACCGCGCTGGTGCCCTCCCGGACGACGCCGTCCAGCGGCACCTTGTCGCCGGGCCGGACGAGCACGGTCTCGCCGACGGCGACCTCGTCCACGGGGACGGTCACGTCTTCGCCATCCCGGCGAACCGTGGCCTCGTCGGGCGACAGCTCCATCAGCTCCCGCAGCGAGTCGCGGGCCCGGTCCATCGAGTACTGTTCCAGCAACTCCGCGACGCTGAACAGGACGGCCAGCGTCGCGGCCTCGACGAAGTAGCCGATGCCCGTGGCCGCGACGATGGCGGTCCCCATCAGCAGGTCGATGTCGAGGCTCCGGTTGCGCGCCGAGTAGTAGCCGCCGCGGACGACCGGCGCGCCGCTGGCCGCGACGGCCACGAGAAGCAGGCCGTCGGCCACCGTGAGTGGATGTCCGAGCGCGCGGGCCACGATCGGGTTCCATCCGGGCAGGAGGAACTCCAGGAGCAGCCCGGCGACCAGGAACCCCGCGCCGATCCAGGTCTTGATCGCCCGTGGGCTGGTCCAGACCTCGCCCGGCGCCGCGACCGCGGGTCCGCCGTCGCCGGTCTCGCCACGGTCGGTCACCTCGTATCCTGCGGCCTCGATGGCCGCGACGACCTCGTCCTCGTGGGTTCGCCCGCCGTCGATCGTCACGGTGGCGGTTCCCGTCGTCGGCTGGAGGGCGGTGTCGCGGACGCCGTCGACGTCGGCGAGGCTGCTATCGACCTTCTGCGCACAGGAGGGACAGTCCATCTCGGGGATCGTAAGCCGGAGCGTCCGGTCGCCGTCGTGCCGACCGTCGCTCGACGCCTCGCCCGACTGTCTGTCGTCGGTCATCACCTGGGCCTAGGCCGGACGACTCGATAAGCCTTGGTTGGAATATTCCAAAAACGAGTCAGCGGCCCGCCGTGTCGGCGAGCCGGTCGTCGGCGAGGTACCGCTTCGCGAGGGCTGCCTCCGCCCGGCGCAGCCGGTAGGTGAGCGTCGACCGGGGCACGTCGAGATGCTCGGCCAACTCGCCGACATCGACCTCGCGCGGCGTCTCGTAGTAACCGTGCTCGATGGCGGCCCGGAGGGCGGCCTCCTGCTCGTTGGAGAGCCCGTCGGGGTCGGCCGCGGCGTCGCCGGTCGGGACGTCGGCCGCGCCGGTCCGGAGCATCTCCATCCGGACGCCGCCGCCCAGCGCCGCCTCGAGCGCCTCGAAGAAATCGGTGGCGTCGCCCTCGCCGGAGTGGATGATCCGCCAGGTGTAATGGCGACCCTCGTGGCGCGTGTCGAACAGCAGGCCGTCGCCGAGGTGGTCCCGCGCGATGTGCGGGACGGAGGTACAGACGGGCGAGCGCTCCCAGTAGGAGTACAGTACGAGCGTCTCCCCGGTGTGGTCCAGCACCTCCGTCTCCTGGGTGGCGCCGCAGTCCTCCGTGGCGAGACAGTCCGCGTAGTAATCCGCGGCGAGAAACGCGTTCTCGATGGCGTCGAGCGCCTCGGCCGACCCGGTCGCGTGGTCGACGCGCCAGAGCCGCTCGTCGGTCGCGTGCAGCGACAGCGACCGGATGGTGGCGTCGGGATGGGCCGCCAGCGCCTCCGCCACCCGGTTGGTCCCCGGGTCGTACTCGAGGGCGAAGACGAGTTCGCGCATACCCGAGGTAGGGGCCGGCCCGATAAAACAGGTCGGGGCGACTGGCGCCACGGTGTCGAGCCCGACCCTGGAGGGCAACCGTCGCCCGGCCGGCCCTCCGAGGCCGCCATCCCGTCCGCAAGAAGCCGAGAGCGTTGTTCGTCATCACCAGGACGAACCACCCGGTACGTGAGCCCGACGATGGTCACACGTGTGGTACAGCCCCATCATCGCGGCGCTGACGCTACCGTGGGGCACGTGAAGGTTTAGGTGATGCCCGGGGAGGGGTGCCGAACCGCCGCGAGAGCAAAGCTCTCGCGAGCCCTCGTTCGCTCGCGTCCGCTCGCTCACGAGGACCTACGGGTTCGTCGCCGCCGGGCACTTCCATTTTTGGACTCGTCGCTCACGTCGTTCGCTCCTCGTCGTGAATGGAAGTGCCCGGGGAGGGCTCCGAACCCTCGATCTCCGCATGTCCCAGGAACGAGA
>CAZATR010000034.1:3223-18811 GCA_964488035.1 uncultured Natronomonas sp. | reverse complement strand
AGTGCATCGACTGCATGCTCTGTGTCGACGTCTGTCCGGTCGACGCCATCGACGTCGACCCGGGCCGGGCGGGGCGGATCTGACCGCCGGGCGGTTCACCCTCGCGACGTCGGTCCGACGGACACGACGCCCAGCGGCCGCTCCGGGTCGAAAACCACGCGACGTAGTTGAGAAAAACTATTAGGCGTCGGTGGGACTCCCCAACACGAGACGGAATGACGATAGACACATTGGTCCTGACGAAGGGCGTACCCGACTTCCGGGAAGGACAGGTCTCCTTCGACGAGGATGGCCACCTCGAGCGAGGGAAGACGCCGACGGTGATGAACCCGAACGACAAACACGCCCTGAGGGCGGCGCTCCAGACGAAGGTCCGACACGGCGGGACGGTGTCGCTCATGAGTATGGGCCCGCCTGGCTACGCGGAGGTCCTCCAGGAGGGCATGCGGGACGTCTACGCCGACGACCTCTATCTACTCTCCGACCGCGAGATGGGCGCGGCCGACACGTGGGCGACCGCGATGACGGTCGCGACGGGCATCCAGCACCTCGAGTCGCCGCCGGACCTCGTCTTCGCGGGGTTCAAGACGGCCGACGGGGAGACGGGCCACACCGGCCCACAGACGGAGTGGTGTCTCGGCATCAACGAGGAGCTGCCGGACTACCCGCTCATCACGCACGTCGTGGCGATCGACATCGACGAAGCGGAGGGCGTCGTCAGGACGAAGCGGCTCGTCGAGGGCGACGTCTCCGAGATCGAGACCGTCGAGACCGAGCTGCCGGCGTTCATCGTCGCGGACCCCGAGTTCGAGCCGACCTACCGGAAGGCCGACCACCGACTTCGACACAAGGACTTCCGCGACCGAACCGAGGCCAGAGCCGCCGGGTTCGGCGAGTACCTCGACGACGACACCGACACGGAACCGACCGACTACGAGGACTTCCACATGTGGAACCACGAGAACCTGAACCTGGATCCGGACTTCATCGGGCTGGACGGCTCGCCGACCATCGTGGCGGGCGTCGACCCGATCCCGAAGGCGCCCTCCGAGCGGGAGGCGACGTTCGTCGAGCCGGAGGACGAGGACGGAATGGAGGAGATCTACGAGGAGATGGCGGCCCACGCCGGAGGTGACTAGATGCCCGAGATAGATCCGACGGAGCACGACATCGCCGAACTCGGACCGGAGATCAAGGACGTCGACGACGAGCAGGAACTCGAGGAGATGCTGGCCCTCGAGAAGGGCGGCGAGGGGCGTGACCCCGTGATCACGCTCATCGAGGACCGTCTGGAGAAGGTCGCCGGGGACGAGGAGGGGATCGACCCGGAAACGGTCGATCTCACGGAGCTGACCGTCGCCGACGTCGCGAACATGGTGCGCGACGTCGAAGAGCTCGAGGTCCTCGAGGACCTGCTCGAGCGTGAGAAGGCGGGCAAGGACCGGAAGGGTGCCAAGTCCCAGATCGAGAAGAAGATCAACAACCTCCAGGAGGACGACGAGGAGACCGAAGTCGAGTACGTCCCGCCCGAGGAGAAGTACCCGGAGCTGGACCACCCGACGAACGACAAGCGGTACGTCGAGGGCACGGCCGGCGCCGAGTACCGTGACATGTGGGTCTATTGTGAGACCCAGCAGGGCGAGCTGATCGACGTCTCGCGGGAGATGCTCGGGAAGGCCCGGGAGATGATGGACGGCTACAACGACGACTACGACGAGGACGAGGCCGTCGTCGCGGTGCTCATCGGCGACGACGTCGAGGGGTTGGCCGATGAGTGTCTGGCCTACGGCGCCGACCGCGTCGTCTACCACGAGGACGAGCGGCTCCAGCGGTTCCGCCACCGGCCCTACACCGAGGTGTTCTGTCACATGTGCCGCGACTGGGAGACCGAATGGCGCGACTACCACGAGCCGCGGTACACCATCTTCCCGGCGACGAACAACGGCCGGGACCTCTCGGCGCTCGTCCAGGGCGAACTCGACTCCGGGCTCGCCTCGGACTGCTCGGGGCTGTACATCGAGGCGTCGGACATCTCGAACCCCGCCAAGACCGGGACGCCGGGCGAGACGAAGACGTTCGAGAAGGTGCTGCACATGAAGCGCCCGGACTTCTCCGGCTTCGAGTACTCGACGATCCTCTGTATCGACAAGCCCCACCGTGACTTCCATCCACAGGGCGCATCGGTCATCCCGGGGAGCTTCGAGATCCCGGAGGCCGAGGCCGAACCCGAGGGCGAGATCGTCGAGCACGACATGGAGCTCCCGGACGACTGGTTCCAGGTCGAGGTCACCGACTTCGACGCCCTGGAGGGCGGCGTCGACCTCACCGGAAACGACGTCGTTGTCGCGCTCGGCCGCGGCATCGGCCGGGACCCGACGAAGGGGATGGAACTCGGCCTCGATCTCGTCGACGCCTTCGATGAGGCCGACCTCGGGCTCTCCCGCGGCGTGATCACCGCCTCCTACCAGTTCGACGGCCACGTCGAGGACTACGTCACGGAGGAGCGCCAGATCGGCGAGTCCGGCCAGGTCGTCGAGCCGGAACTGTACATCGCGGCCGGCATCTCGGGCGCCGTCCAGCACAAGGTCGGGATGGACGAGTCCGACACCATCGTCGCCATCAACACCGACCCCGACGCGGACATCCGTGACTTCTCGGACTACTACGTCCAGGGCGACCTCTTCGAGGTGCTGCCGCGGCTCACGGAGGCGCTGGAGGCCGACGAGTTCGGCCGCGCGGTCGCGGAGGTGAGCGATGACTGACGACTACGAGCACTACGAGGCGGTCGTCGTCGGGGCCGGCCCCGGCGGCGCGGCGGCCGCGGCGACCCTGGCCGACCGCGGCGTCGAGACGCTCGTGCTGGAGCGCGGCGTCGACGCCGGGTCCAAGAACGTCTCCGGCGGCCTGATCTACGCCGAGGAGTCCGCGCCCTACACCATCGATCGGCTGTTCGACGGGTTCCGCGAGGCGGCCGCCGAGCGGCCGGTGTCGGAGTACTACATCCACAACCTGGCCGGCGACCGCGTGAAGACGTTCGACCTCGAGGACATCCACCACCACGACACCGAGTGGTGCGACGCGGTGCTGCGCCGCCACATGGACTCGTGGCTGGCCGAGCGGGTCCACGAGAAGACCCGCGAGACGGGCGGCGGCCTCCTGACGGAGGTCCGCGTCAACGGCCTGCTCCGGGAGGATAGCGAGGGACGAGTGACGCGTCCCTCGGACCGTGCGAGCGGGCAGGACCCGCGAGCAGACGGCGAGATCGTCGGCGTCACCTGCGACGAGCTCGACCCGATCACGGCCGACGTCATCATCGCGGCCGACGGCGTCAACTCCGAGCTCGCCCGCGACGCCGGCCTGATGGACTGGGAGGACCCCGACGAGTGGTTCCAGGGCGTCAAGGCCGTCGTGGACATGGAACCCGAGGTCGTCAACGAGCGGTTCGACGTGGCGCCGGACGACGGCGTCGCCCACCTGTTCTCCGGAGACCTCTTCGACGGCGTTCGGGGCGGCGGCTTCCTCTACACCAACGAGGACTCGCTGTCGGTCGGGACGGTGTTCCACCTGGACTCGCTGGCCGAGGAGGAGGCCGAACCACACGAGCTGCTGGACGCGCTGTTGACCCACCCGCTCTTGGACCAGTGGCTCCAGGGCGAGTACCACGAGCGGGAGTACTCCGCGAAGCTCGTGCCGGACTCGAAGAAGGCCGCCCACCCGTCGCCGCACCAGGGTCGGCTGCTTCTGGTCGGCGACGCGGCGGGCCAGATGCAGGCCCAGGGCCCGATCATCAAGGGCATGAACCACGCGGTGAGCGCGGGCGGGCTCGCCGCCGAGGCGTTCGCCGAGGCGCAGTCCCGCGGCAACCCGGGGTCGGCCGGCGCGCTCTACGAGCGGAAGCTTGAGGACGAGGGCGTGATGGCGAAGCTCCGGCCTGCACGCTACCGGATGAGCCGCGCACTGTCGGAGAACGACCTGGTGACACGCGTCACGGAGGGAATCCTCGACTCGGCGGTCGGCCGCGCGGGCGTCCGGGCGTTCGACGGCCTGCTGGAGCGCGGGTTCAACTCGCCGTTCCTGCTCGGGATGATCCCCGACACCCGGACGTCCTACGTCACGATCCCGCGGCTCGTCGCCGAGGAGCTCGGCGACCCGGTCGACGCCGTGAACGACGTCGAGCCGCCGGAGCTGGACGACCGCATCGGCGACCTCACCTACGACGTCGGCGACCCCCACATCGAGCTGCAGGACAACAGCTACGCGGCCAGCGGCACCGCCGTGACGGCCTGTCCCGTCAGCGCCCGCGACTTCGGCGGCGGCTGCTACCGCGAGGAGACCGTCCAGGCGAACGGCGGCGAGGAGCGCGTCGTCAGCCTCGACACCCAGCCGTGCGTCGAGTGCGGCACCTGCGCCATCGTCGCCGACACGGAGTGGGAGCACCCCTCGGGCGGCAAGGGCGTCGAGTACAGAGAGGGGTAGGGCGTGACCGACGTCTCCCAGCGCATCGCGGAGCTGTCCGAGCGCGCGCGCCGCGACCGGGAGGCGTTCGAGACGCCCGAGGATCCGCCGGACGAGGCGGCCGCCATCGAGTACCTGACCGACGGCGTCGGCGACGTCGTCGCGCTGTACATCGACGCCCGGACCGGCGAGAAGGTCCGGTTCGACGACGCCGAGTTCGCGCTGCTGGAGCGGGCGCTGAACGACTGGCTCGAACTGTACGCGGCCTGCTACGGCACCGACCTCGAGGGCGCCTACAGCGTCCGCGAGGCGGCCGAACTCCTGATCGACACCCACAGCATCCGCGAGACGGCGGTGCTCCTGACCCACGTGCCGGAGCGCGACAGGAAGCAGGCCTGGTTCCACGGCTGACCGGGCCGCGCTCGACCCGGACGCGTCGCAGGCGGTGGTCGGGCCCGATCGAGGCTCCGATCCGGCCGACCCTTTCGGTTCCGGCAATACTTTTTTGTGGTGGTTGATGCTACCGGTTCCCATGCAGTTCTCCGACGATCTCGAGTTCAGCCACCGGGACCGCAAGGACATCTACCAGTACGTCGAGCGGTACGGGACCGTCGAGTACGATGACGCCCGCCGGGCGCTGAACATGAGCCCGGAGGCGTTCGGCCACCACGTCGCCGTCCTCCGGCGGGACGGCATCGTCGCCCGGACGGACGAGGACGAACTCCGGATCGCCTTCGAGGACGAGAGCGAGGAGACGTACGTCGACGAGGGCCTCGAGGTCACCATCCGGCGGGCCCGCGAGGACGACCTCACCGGACTGGTCGGCGCGATCCGGGAGGCGCTGTCGGACCGGTCCTACATCGAGGGCGAGACCATCGCCGACGTGGTCGAGAGCGAGAACGTGCTGTTGCGGCACAACGAGGTCCACTCGCGGGTGTTCTTCGTCGCGACCGTCCACGGCGACGTCGTCGGCTGGGTGCACGTCAACGCGCCGGAGCTCGAGAAGCTCCGCCACACCGCCGAACTCACCGTCGGGGTCATCGACGAGTACCGCGAGCACGGCATCGGGACGAAGCTGCTCGACCGCGGCGTCGACTGGGCGCTCGCCAACGACTTCGAGAAGCTGTACAACAGCGTCCCCGCGACCAACGGGACCGCGATCGCGTTCCTGGAGCACCGGGGGTGGGACACGGAGGCGGTCCGGGCGGACCACTACAAGATCGGCGACGACTACGTCGACGAGGTGATGATGGCGAAACGGCTCGGCTAGGGCAGTTCCTCGTCGGCCGCCTCGAGCGGATCGGCGACGACGCCGTCCTTCTGGGCGTAGATCCTGGCGTGGCCGGTACAGACCACGCGGTCGTCGGCCCACGGGATGTGGAGCCGGACGGCCGCAGCCGTCGTGCAGTCGTCCTCGGTGCACTCTCGTGTCGTATCCGCCATGTTCGGGGCTACGGGGCGCCGCGTTACAGCCGTTGCGGTCACGCGACCACGAGGAAGACCCCGAGCACCGTCGCGGTCAGCAGGACCTGGGCCACCGTCGAGACGAGGATGCCGACCGTCGCGGCGCCCGCGGTGCGGGCGCTCCGCTCGAGCGCGCCGTGCCGCCGGTACTCGAGGGCGAGGACCACGCCGAAGACGCCGGCGACGACGCCGAGCGGACCCAGGACGAGCGCCAGCGCGATGCCGGCGAGGAGGGCGGCGACGGTCGTTCGGAGGGAGGCGCCGCCGACGCGGGCGGAGACGGCGCCGCCGAGCCAGTCGACGGCGACGGCGAGCAGCGCGAGCGTGACCAGGAGCGCGAGCGCGAGGGGGCCCGGCTCGCCCGTGACCCACCAGTAGTAGCCGGCGCCGACGGTGGAGAGCAGGCCGCCGGGAACGACGGGAAGGAGGCTGCCGAGGACGCCGCCGGCCAACAGCACGAGCGCCACGAGGTAGGGGTCCGCGTGGAACACGGTAGCGGGTTCGTGCGGGCGGTGAAAACGGTACGGGTCCGGGCACGGACCGACGGTCGATCGGCCCGATACCGGACGCGGCGCCGGGCGGTCGGTTCACGGTTTCGTGACGCGGGCCCGGACCGGGTCGGCGGGCTGGAGCGTGACCGCGTGGTCGAGGTCGGGGTCGGGGTCGGAGACGAGGTCGAACTCGACACGCTGGAGGACGGTCGGGACGACGGTCTTGAGCTCCTGCATCGCAAAGCGCATCCCGATGCAGTGTCGCGGCCCGCCGCCGAACGGGAAGTAGGCGTACTCGGGGCGCTCGGCCTCGAGCTCGTCGGTCCAGCGGTCGGGGTCGAACGTCTCCGGGTCGTCGTACCACCGCTCGTCGGTGTGGACGAAGAACTGCGGCAGCGTCACGTTCGTCCCCTCGGGGATGCGGTAGCCGCCGAGTTCGACGTCCCGCGTGGCGGTCCGGAAGAGGATGTAGGCGGGCGGGTACAGCCGGAGGGTCTCGGTGACGACGCGGTCGGTGTACTCGAGTTCGAGGAGGTCGTCGACGGTGGGGCGGCGGCCGTCGAGGACGGCGTCGTACTCGGCGTCGAGGCGTCGGCGGACGTCGTCGTGCTGGGCGACCTGGAGGACGAGGTAGGTGAGCGCCAGCGAGGTGGTCTCGTGGCCGGCGAACAGGAACGTGGCCATGCTGTCGCGGAGCTCCTCGTGGGTGAGTCCGCCCACGTCGTCGGCGGCCATCAGGGAGGCCAGCAGGTCGTCGTACTCGCCGGTGGCGCCCCGGCGTTCGGCGATGAGGTCGTCGACGAACGGCTCGAACGCCGAGACGGCGCGCTTGAACCGGCGGTTCCGCGGCGTCGGCACCCACAGCGGCACGAACGTCGAGAGGCCGTCGAGGTCGCCGCGCTCGTTGATGGCGTCGGCGACCCGCGTGACGGCGTCGGCGTCGTCGGCCAGTTCGAGGTCGAACAGGGACCGCGAGAGGATGCGCAGGGTGAGCTCGGAGAACGCCCGGTCGAGCTGTACGGTCTCGCCGTCGGTCCAGTCGTCGACCATCGCGTCGGCGTACCGGCCCATGGCGTCGCCGTAGGTCCGGATTCGGTCCGGGGTGAAGGCCTCCTGGGCGGCGAGCCGCTGGCGCTGCCACTGCTCGCCCTCCGCCAGGAGCAGTCCCTCGCTCATGAAGTCGCCGCCGAGGTCCTCGAACCCGAACTTCTCGAAGTGATCGTTCTCCGTCACCAGCACGCGCTCGATGAGGTCCGGGTGCAGCACGGTACAGAAGTCCATCAGGGGGACGCTGTAGCTGACGACGTCGCCGTACCCGCTCATCTCGTCGTAGAACGCGCGCGGGTCGTCGACCAGCGACCGGACGTTGCCGAGGACGGGGAGCCCGTCGGGGCCCGGCGGCGTCTCCGCCGGAAGCCCGCCGTCCTCGGGCGGCCCGTCGGTCCCCTCCGTCTGGGGGTCCGCCGATCGGTCGCCGGCCGGCGCCCCCTCGGTCGCGCCTCGCTCCATACCCACGACTTGACCCGCCCGCGCGGTGTCAGTTGTCCCGATATATCTAGGTTCCTTTTGTAGTTCCGGCTCCACGGGGGTGCATGCGCTACGCCCGTGTCCGACTGGAGCAACCGGCGTGGATGCGGCACCCGATGCAGGAGTTCCTCGCCGGTTCGGCGGCGATGCACCGCGAGGCGATGCTCGCCTGGAACCTCTCCCGGGAGGACGTCCGGTTCCTCCTGTTCCACGTCGAGGGCGACGTCGAGGCCTACCGCGACCGGCTCCACGAGGTGGATCAGGTCCGGTGGTTCGAGCTCACGGAGGTCGACGCGGAGTCGTTCTACGTGTACGCCTGCGAGGAGCACACGGAACCCCTGACGGTCTTCCTCGAGCCGTTCGCCGAGCGACGGCTCGTCGTGGTCCCGCCGGTCGTGTTCGACGGCGACGGCGACCTCCTGATGACGGTCGTGGGCCAGTCGACCGACCTGACGACGCTGGTCGAGGACCTCCGCGAGGTGGCCGACGTCGGCGTCGACGTCCTCCGGGTCGGCGAGTACGACCGCCGCCAGCAACGCGTCCTCGGCGCGGTGACCGACCGCCAGCGGGAGGCGCTCGCGGCGGCGACAGACCTCGGGTACTACGGCACGCCGCGGGCGGCGTCGCTGGCCGACGTCGCCGACGCCCTCGGCGTCGCGGAGGGGACGGCCTCGGAACTCCTCCGGGAGGCCGAGGGCACCCTGATGGAGCGGCTGTTCGCGGCGGACGACGTCGCCACCGGGCCGTGATGACGGGGCGGCCCGGGCGGGCGGTCCCGCCTGCGACCCATGCGCTACCGGTACCGGTCGGCCTCCTCGTCGGCGGCCTCGCCGCCGTAGCGGTCGACGAGCGGCCGGTAGGCCTCGCCGATCGCCCGCATGCAGGTGCGCTCGGAGACGTAGTCGAGGTCGTCGGCGACCTCGTTCCAGGGCCGGGCCTGCAGCACCTTCCGGACGAGCAGGCGCTCGGCGTCGGCGTCCTCCAGCGCCTCGTCCAGCAGCCCCCGGAGGGCGAGCCGGCGGAACGGCCGGGGGGCGACGTCGTACAGGCCCGGACCGTAGGCGGCGCTTGCGGCCACGCGCCGCTCGAACGCAGAGAGGTCCAGCGGCACCGTGCCCTCGGTGGCGGCGAGGGCGGCCCGCACGACGTCCGGGTCGGCATCGTCGAGCGCGTCCGCCAGCACGTCGGCCACGCGCCGGCGGAACCAGCGGGCGTGGCGGGCGGCCAGCTCCCGGCCGGCCTCCGTCAGCGGGCGGACCATCAGCGCCGAGTACTCGCCGCTCTCGTCGTTGCGGGTGGTCGAGAGGTGGATCGTCCGGTAGCCGTTCTCGGCCCAGAACCCGAGCAGGCCCGGGGTGGCGCCGTAGCCGACGCCGAGGTAGTCGACGGCGTCGGTGTCGAACCGGCGGCCGTCGGCGCAGTCGCCGGCGGATCCATCGACGTCCGGCTGCTCCGCGTCGGTGTCGAACTCGGCCTCGACCGCGGCCAACAGCGCCGAGCCGAGCCCGCGCGAGCGGGCGGCGTGGTGGGTGGCGATCCGCATCACCCGGACGCCGACGGGGACGGCGCCGTCGGGGTCCCGGAGCTGGCTGGTGAGGACGTCGGGGAGCATGTTCCCGCGGACGCGGGCGCCCTCGT
The DNA here is from genome assembly GCA_964488035.1 of uncultured Natronomonas sp. Classification (GTDB taxonomy): domain Archaea; phylum Halobacteriota; class Halobacteria; order Halobacteriales; family Haloarculaceae; genus Natronomonas. The sequence continues at coordinate 9,236 of CAZATR010000034.1, read as the reverse complement.
ACATCGCCTCGCGGGTGTCGGCGGGGAGGCCGCCCTCGCGGGCGAGCAGCGCGACGCTGACGAGGTGGTCGTCGACCGACAGCGCCCGGAGGGCGACGTTCGGCGCGTCGAGCAGCCGGGCGAGGTCGTCGGGCTCGGTCCGGTAGTGGGCGTTGACGAGCAGGCCGAACGCCTCACGGAGTCGGTGCTCGTCGGCCACGAGGTCGGCGGGGTCGAGGCGTTCGTAGGTGGCGTCCTCGGGGGTGGCGTCGGCGACGAGGGGGTCGACGGCGAGCCGGGCGTCGAGCAGGAGCGCCCGGAAGAGCCAGACCTCGACGGGGTCCGCGGCCGCGTAGCGGATCGGCTCGTCGAGGGTGACGTCGACCACCTCGCGGGCGTCCGCCAGGTGGTCGCGGAACCGGACGTCGAACCCGCGACCCGACCCCTCGTAGCCGTGGACGGTCGTGGCGAAGCAGGCCGACGGGGCGACGGCGAGCAACGACTCCAGGCGGCGGACCGGGAGCGCCGCGGCCTCGTCGACGACGAGGACGTCGGCAGCGTCGTCGACCGCCGCCGTCGGCGGTCGGAAGCGGACGCGGCCCCCGCCCGCGGCGGCGAGTTCGTGGGAAGGGTCGTCGCGCCGGTCGGCCGCGAGGCAATCGAGCGCGGCGAGTGCCTCGGCCGCTCTATCGAAGACCTCGGCGGCGTTGCGGTAGCCCGGGGCGGTGACCAAGACGTCCCGGCCGTCGGCGGCGAGGGCGGCCGCCGCCAGCCCGGCGGCGCTGGACTTCCCGCGGCCGCGGTCGGCCTCCATGACGAGGGCCACGCCGGGTTCGCGGAGCCGCTCGCAGGCGAGGACGGCGTCGCGCTGGTCGGCGATCAGGCAGGCTTCGTAGACGGCCCGCGGGAACTCGTGGCGCTCGGGCGGACCGAACGGCTCGGTCGGGAGCGTGGTGGCCGGGTTCGTCAGGCCGTCCGAGTCCACCCGGTCGGCGTCGACGTCGACGATGGCGACGCCGCGGTGGGCCCGGAGCGTGTGGACGAGTCGCCGCCTGAAGACGCCGGCGACCGCCTCGACGTCGAACGGCGGGGCAGCGAGCGTCTCGTCGAACGCGTCGCGGCGCGCAGGCCAGTCATCGAGCGGGGGCGTTACGAGCACGAGGAGGCCGCCGCCGTCGACGGCGCCGGCCGCGCGCCCGATGGCGTTCGGTCGACAGGCGTCGTGACAGTCGACGACCACGCAGTCGTGGGTCTCCCCGAGGAGGGCGTCCGACCGATCCAGCGAGAGGGTGTCGCCGACGATGGACCGGTCCGAGAGGGTGAGGGCCGCCAGATCGACGGCCTCGCAGGCGGCGCGGGCGGCCCCGTAGCCGGCCGCGCGGGCGCCAGCGAGCACGAGCAGGCGGCGCTCGTCGGTCGCGACGGCCTCCGCCCGGAGGGCGCGCGCGGTCGTTCGAACCGCGTCCATACCGGGGCGTAGACGGCGACGGGGAAGGCTCCACCGGTCGACTTCCCGGTCCGCGTGCGACCGGTCTAGACCGGCGTGGCGGCCCGACAACTGGCTTCGCGTCACCGCGCTTGATAAGGGTTAAATGTGGCGCCGACCCACCTGCGGGTATGAGTAGCGACAGTGCCCGACGCCGGGAACGGAAGTGTATCTCCTGTGGGATCAACATCTCCGGGACCAGCGCGGCGAAGTTCGAGTGTCCCGACTGCGGGCACCTGATCTACCGCTGTTCGACGTGTCGCAAGCAGAGCAACCTCTACGAGTGCCCGGACTGCGGGTTCATGGGGCCGTAACGATGGGCAAGGTCGCAGCCAAGATGAAGGTCATGCCGGAGAGCCCCGAGGCGGACCTGGACGCCCTCCAGGACCGCCTCGAGAACGCCCTTCCGGAGGGCGCCAAGATCAGTCGGGTCGACCGCGAGGACGTCGCCTTCGGCCTCATCGCGCTGTTCCCGACGGTCATCATTCCGGACGAGGCCGGCGGCACGGACGCCGTCGAGGACGCCTTCGGGAACGTCGACGGCGTCGAGAGCGTCGACGTGGACGAAGTCGGTCGGATCTGAAGCCGGCGGGCCTCGATCGGTCCGGACCGACCCCGTTCCAGGTGGACGGTCGTCGCCAGAACTAGTAACAGCAGCCGGTACTTTGATAATCCCTAGCATCGTATGGTCGGGTGCGGCCGCGATGACCGCGCGGCGAGCGGGCGCTCGGGGAAGGAGCGCGCCCGTAACGCACCTTTTATGTGTGGCAGCGAATTAGCATCACCCAAGAATGCCCAGTTCGAACGGACCCAAACAGGCGACGCGGAACAAGCTACGCAACGATCCGAGGGAGCGCGGGACGTCCCCGCCGCAGCGGTCCGTCGAGAGCTACGAGGCCGGCGAGAAGGTCCACCTGAAGCTCGATCCCTCGGTCCCCGACGGCACCTTCCACCCGCGGTTCACCGGGCGCACCGGCGAGGTCGTCGGCCGGCAGGGTGACGCGTTCAAGGTCGAGATCGTCGACGGCGGCGTGACCAAGACCATCATCGCCGCCGCCGCACACCTCCGGCGTCAAGAGGAATGACGATCTTCAAGGAGGTCCGCGAGGAGGAGTACCTGACGACGCCCGAGGCCAAGGAGCTGCTCGCCGAGGTCGAAAACGAGCGGGCGCTGGACGAGGACCGCGAGATGCGCTACGAGCTCGCACGGGCCATCGAGCACGTCAACCGGTTCGCGGTGCTGGACGTCGCGGAGTCCCGGGAGCTGGTCGCCGAGCTCGAGGAACTCGAGAAGGTCGACGAGGCGACGGCCTACAAGATCGCGAACCTCCTGCCGGCCGACCGCGACGAGCTCCGGTCGGTGTTCGCCCAGGAGCGGTACTCCCTGGACGGCGACGAACTCGACGAGGTCCTGGACGTCGTCGCGAAGTACGCCTGAGACCTCCGCCCGGTCGCACCGTTCGAACGTGGGCGTCGTCGGGCCGGCCGGAGTCGGCCCCTGTTTTAAATACCGCCTGCCCGTACGGGTAGGGTATGAGCGAGTCCGGTTCCGAGTCCGAACCCACGACGGCCGTCGTCGTGGACTTCCTGCCCCGGGGCAGCCCGTCCGACGACCGGCCCCAGTACGAGAAGTCGCCGGTCGCGTTCGCGCTCGGCGAGGCGGAGTTCCGGCTGGTCGAGATCGCGCTCACGGACGACGCCGGCGTCAACATCGGCGACCGGGTGCGGATCGACCCGCCGGGCGAGAACGTCAAGGACCTCCGCGACGTCGAGTACGGCGAGCTCACGAGCACGGCGGAGTCCGAGATTGAGCACGCGGTAAACGCGATCATCGACGCCGACACCCGGCGGTTCGTCGACTTCTACAACGACGCCCAGCCGATCACGACGCGGCTCCACGTGCTGAACCTCCTGCCGGGGATCGGGAAGAAGCTCCGGAACAACGTCCTGGACGCGCGCAAGCGGAAGCCGTTCGAGAGCTTCGAGGACGTCGAGAGCCGGGTCTCCGGCCTGCACAACCCGCGGGAGGTCCTCGTCGAGCGCATCATGGAGGAGCTCCGCGAGGAGGACCTGAAGTACCGCATCTTCGCCCGCCGCCCCGACGAGTAGCGGCCGAGGAATGGTGAACCATTTAGGACCCCACGGCGTAGCCACCGGCCAGATGCGGGACCCCGACGCGCTGATCGCCCGGGCCGGCGTCCGCGGCGACCCCGACCGCGACCAGCACTTCCTGGTCGACGACCGCGTCCTCGACCGCCTCCCGGGGTACCTCCCGGACGACGCCGATACCGGCCACGTGCTGGAGGTCGGGGCCGGCGCCGGCGCCCTCACGGACCGCCTGCTCGCGGTCGCGGACCGACTCACGGTCGTCGAGCGGGACCCGACGCTCGCCGCGTTCCTGGAGGAGGAGTTCGCCGACGCCGTCGCCCGCGGAACCCTGACCGTCGTCGAGGGCGACGCCTTGGCGGTCGAGTTACCCGAGTTCACCGCGTCGGTGTCGAACCTGCCGTACGGCGTCTCCTCGGAGATCGCGTTCCGACTGCTCCCCGAGGAACGGCCGCTCGTCCTGATGCTGCAGCGGGAGTTCGCCGAACGGATGGCGGCCGACCCCGGGTCCGACGAGTACGGGCGGCTGTCGGTGACGGCGGGCCACTACGCCGACGTCGAGATCGTCGAGCCCGTGCCGAAGGAGGCGTTCTCGCCGGCGCCGGCCGTCGAGAGCGCCGTCGTGCGGACCACGCCGCGGGTGCCCGACTACGAGGTCCCGGACGACGACCGGTTCCTCGCCTTGGTCCGGGCGGTGTTCACCCAGCGCCGGAAGACGATGCGCAACGCCGTCCGGAACACGGCCCACATCTCGGGGCTCGAGGACCCCGATGCGGTCGTCGCAGCCGCCGAGGAGTCGTTGATGGACCGACGGCCCGGCACCGTCCCGCCGGCAGAGTTCGCCCGGCTCGCCAGGATCGCCGCGGAGGTCGAACCGACGTGAGTGGAACCCGAACGGATGCGGATCGAGTATCACGGGACGGGTGCACGCGATGTCGGTGACGCCCGCTCCCGCGCTGTTGATCCCCTGGTACTGGCGACTCGTCCAGCGGCTCCAGGGCGCCATCGACACCCGGCCGAAGCAGTACGCGGCGACGGTGGCGCTCCCGGTGGCGTTCCTCGTCGCCGTCTTCGTCATCTACCTCGGCGGGAGGCCACTGAAGCGTCGGTTCACCGACGAACTCGTCGAGATCGCGCGGACGCTCACGATAATGTTCGTCGCGCTTGTCGACGCCGTCCTGTTCGTCATCATCTGGCGGCGGTTCGGCGAGGCGATGAACGAACTCGACGACTTCGGGAGCCGGCTCGTCCCGGGCACCCAGACGGCAGTGAACCTCTACATCGCCTTCATCGCGCTGCTCGGCACCTACATGCTGACGCGGGTGACGAAGCGACTGATCCGGTACTGGTCGGAGAACGAGCGCATCTCGCCCCACCAGCGGGAGCTGGCCCACCACGCCACGCAGTTCTCGCTGTTCCTCGTCGTTTCGCTGTTCATCTTCGGGCTCTTCGGGCTCGCCCCCTCGGACCTGTTCCTCGGGGCCGGCGTGCTGGGCGTGGTCCTCGGACTGGCCGCTCGCAAGACGCTCGCGAACGTCCTCTCCGGGCTGATCATCCTCTTCGGCCGGCCATTCGAGGCGGGTGACTGGATCGCCGTCGGCGACCAGGAGGGCATCGTCACCGACATCAGCGTGTTCAACACCCAGGTCCGGACGTTCAACGAGGAGCACATGCTGATCCCGAACGACGAGGTCACCGCCCAGGAGGTCATCAACTACTCGAAGACCGATCGGCTCCGGCTCAACACCGAGGTGGGGATCGACTACGACGACGACGTCTCGACCGCCGCGACGATCGCCAAGCGGACGATGGAGTCCTGCGAGGCGGTCGCCGACTCGCCGAACCCGGATGTCATCCTCGAGTCCTTCGAGGACTCGGAGGTCGTGTTGCGACTCCGGTACTGGATCGACCGGCCGACCATCCAGCGGAAGCTCAGTGCCCAGAACGAGGTCATCGAGGCGGTGAAGGCCGCCTTCGAGGAGGAGGACGTGAAGATCCCGTTCCCGCAGCGGGAGCTCACGGGACGGGCCGAGACCGACGGGTTCCGGGTCGCCCCGTCCGAGGACGTCGCGACGGCCGACGACGAGCGGCTCGAGCGGGCGGTCCGTGCCGTCCGGGACGCCGACGCGGCGGACTCGACGGCGGTGAGCGAACCGGTTCAGGCGGAGTACGGCGGCGACGGCGAGCCCGACGACGAAGGGGACGGCGCGTCGGAGCCCGGGGACGGGGACGCCGGGGGCGACGACGGCGACGCAGGGACCGACGGGTCCGAGTCGACCGACGGTGAGCCGGTCGAGGAGCCGGTCGAGGAACGATACGGCGGCGACGGCGAGGCCGATGCGGGGGACGAACCCAACGACAGCGGCCACGACGACACCGAACCCGAGGACGACACCGAACCCGAGGACGACACCGAACCCGAGGACGACACCGAACCCGAGG
>CAZATR010000034.1:0-3123 GCA_964488035.1 uncultured Natronomonas sp. | reverse complement strand
AGGCCGGCGACGCGGACGGGTATGCGGACCTCGAGAGCGCCGCCCAGCTCGTCGAGGACGACGAGGCGGACCTGTCGAGTCCCCACCCGCGGAAGACGGGCTCGGAAGTCTACCCGGGTACGGCCGACGACAGCCTCCGGGAGCCGGTCGAGGACGAGCACGGGCGGCGGCACGACGGGGCGGCCGACGACGGCGACGGGGCCGACGATCCGGAGGGGAGCGACGCGGAGACCGAGGAGGACGAGGACCCCGATTCCAGCGGGAGCAGCGGGTCGTCCGGATGAAGCCGTCGGACCGCCGACGGGAGATGCCCGAGGTGTACGAGCCGGCGGAGGACTCCCGACTGCTCGCCGATACGGTGGAGGACCGCATCGGAGCCGACGAGACGGTGCTCGAGATCGGCGTCGGCTCCGGGTACGTCGCCGGCAGGGTCCAGGCGGCGTCCGGCGCCCGCGTCGTCGGGACGGACGTCAACCCCGCCGCCTGCGAGGCGGCGCGGTCGGCGGGCGTCGAGGCGGTGCGGGCCGACCTGCTGGACCCCGTCGCTGCCGACAGCGCGGACGTCGTGTGCTGTAACCCCCCGTACCTCCCGACGCCGCCGGAGCGGGAGTGGGACGACCCGCTGGAGGACGCGCTGTCGGGCGGCGAGGACGGCCTGCGGGTGGTGCGGCCGTTCCTCCGTGACGTCGGGCGCGTCCTGCGACCGGACGGACGGGCGTACCTCCTCGTGTCCTCGCTGACCGGGCTGGCGGCGGTCGAGGACATCGCCGCCGGGGCGGGACTGTCTCCGCGGGCGGTCGCCGACGAGGCGTTCCCGTTCGAGCGGCTCGTCGTCCTGGAAATTACTACAGATAATTCCTGAGTAGGAAATATTAAACACCGTCATTCCGTAGCCGGCGGCAATGACGGAGGTACTCGCCACGACCACCGGCCTGTTCCCGCTGCCCGACCGGGCGAAGGAGGAGCTGTCCGACCTCAAGGGCCACCAGAAGGACGACCTCATCGCCGGCGACGAAACCGGCGAGGTCGCCGAGGCATACGACCGCGCGCGTAACGACGTCCTCGAGACCCAGACGGCCGCCGGCCTGGACCGCGTCGTCGAGGGCCAGCTCCGGTGGGACGACATGCTCGCCCACCCGCTCTGCGTCCACGACAACGTCGAGACCCGCGGCATCGTCCGGTACTACGACAACAACAACTTCTACCGCGAGCCCGTCGTCCGGGGCGAGCTGACCTACGACGGCGACGTCGCCGCCGAACTCGACGGCGCCCCCGCGGTGGATCAGGCCGTCCTCCCCGGCCCCTACTCGCTGTCGGAGCTGGCGACCGACGAGCACTACGGCGACGACGCCGCGTTCCTCGACGCCGTCGCCGGCTTCCTCGCCGGGGAGGCCGAGGCCCTCCCCGACGTCGAGACGCTGTTCCTCCTGGAGCCGTCGCTGGTGACCGACCCGCCGGCCGACGGCGAGGACCGCCGCGCCAGCGCCGCCGTCGACCGCGTCGCCGACGCGGCCGACGCCGACACCGACGTGGTCGTCCACACCTACTGGGGCGCCGTCCCGGAGAAACCGTACGCCCACCTGATGGACGCCGCCGTCGACGCCATCGGCTTCGACTTCGTCGCGGACCACGAGGGGACACTCTACAACATCCAGGAGTACGGGACCAAGCCGTCGGTGGCGCTCGGCGTGGTCGACGGCCAGAACACCCTCGTCGAATCCCCGGCCGAGATCGCCGAGCGCGTCGAGTGGGTCGCGTCGAACGTCCCGAGCGAGTCGTTCGAGACGGTCTACGTGACGGCCAACACGGAGCTGTTCTACCTGCCGGTCAACAAGTTCGAGGCGAAACTGGAGTCGCTCGCCGCCGCCCCGGCGGAGGTGGAGCTATGAGCCCGACGCCGCCGGCCGACACGCGCGAGCAGTTCCGGCCGCCGGAGCACCCGACCGACCACTTCCTCATGACGACGGTCGTCGGGTCGTACCCGAAGCCGACGTGGCTCAACCGGGCGAAGGACCTCGCCGAGGACGACGCGTGGGACTTCGACGACGAGGACCTCGCGGAGGCGCTCGACGACGCCGCCCGCACGATCACGAACGAGCACGTCCGGTCCGGGATCGACGTCGTCGTCGACGGCGAGATGCGACGCAACGAGATGGTCGAGTACTTCGCCCACCGGATCGATGGCTACGAGTTCAACGGCCCGGTGAAGGTATGGGGCCACAACTACTTCGACAAGCCCTCCGTCGTCGAGGAAGTCGCCTACGACGAGCCGTGGCTCGTCGACGAGTTCGAGTTCACCACCGGCGTCGCCGCCCGGCCGGTCAAGGTCCCCATCACCGGCCCCTACACGCTGGCGTCGTGGTCGTTCAACGAGCACTACGACACGGAGGCCGACGTCGCCTACGACCTGGCCGACCTCGTCAACGAGGAGATAAACGCGCTCGTCGACGCCGGCGCGCGCTACATCCAGATCGACGAGCCCGCCCTCGCCACGACGCCGGACGACCACGCCATCGTCGGCGAGTGCCTCGAGCACATCGCCGACGGCGTCCCCGAGAACGTCCGCCTCGGGCTCCACGTCTGCTACGGCGACTACTCCCGCATCTACCCCGAGATCCTCGACATGCCGGTCCACGAGTACGACCTCGAGCTGGCCAACGGCGACTACGACCAGCTCGACGTGTTCCAAGAGCCCGAGTTCACCGAGGACCTCGCGCTCGGCGTCGTCGACGTCCACACCGGCGAGGTCGAAACCGTCGAGGAGATCAAGGACAACATCACGAAGGGGTTCGAGGTCGTGCCGCCCGAGCGCCTGACCGTCTCGCCGGACTGCGGGATGAAGCTGTTGCCGCGGGAGATCGCCTACCGGAAGATGGAGAACATGGTCCAGGCCGCCCGCGAGGTCGAAGCCGAACTGGACTCGGGGGAGATAGACGTCGGGTACGCTGGCGACTGACGCCGGGGGTTCGAGGGTCCTGCCGGTAACGGTCGCGACCGGCGGCGCCCCACTTCTACCCGATCGACCACATGGTCCACAGCAGCGTCCCGACGAACAACGCCATCGCCACCACGAGGCTCCAGTCGCTCAGCCGGGTCTCCGTCCGGGAGACGTCGTCCGTCCCG
>CAZATR010000033.1:0-18883 GCA_964488035.1 uncultured Natronomonas sp. | reverse complement strand
CCCGTGCCCGTCGACCACCGCACCCCGTGCCCGTCGACCACCGCACCCCGGGTCCTCCGAACACCGCACCCCGTGCCCGTCGAGGACACGCCTGGTTCCGCCGAGGACCGAACCCGCTCTGTCGAGGGTCGAGCCGTCGGCCCGGTTCGGGCCGGCAGGCTTTTTCTCCAGGGGGCGAACTGGCCGGTATGAGCGACCTGGACCTTGACCTCCAGACCGCCGAAAGCGAACTCGACGAACCGGAATCCGACGGCCGCGTCGTCCTCGGTGTGCTGGACGGCACCACCGACGACGAGGCGTGGATCGACCACGTCAGGAGCGGGGACGTCCTCGTGTTGAACGTGGAGGGCGACCTGAACGAGCTCGCCGCGGGCTTCGCCCGGGACGTCCGCGAGCTGGGCGGGGAACTCATGCACTTCCGTGACTTCCTCGTCATCTCGCCGCCGGGCCGGGAGATCGACACCGACCGGCTCGACTGACCGGGCCTCTGCCCGCCTCGCCGGGAATCCGCCCCGAATGGCCGGGCCGACAGCGGCGCCGGCCACAGGTCGGTCAGCCGATGAGCGTCAGGTAGTGACCGTCGGGGTCCCTGATGCGGACGTGGCCGTCGACGCGCTCGCGACGCGTCGCACGGGCCGCGACGCTGTCGGCGACGGTCTCGGGGTCGTCGGCGACGAGCCCGACGTCGACGTGGACGCCGCCGCGGGCCTCGGCGAGGCCGAGGTGCGGCTCCCACAGCTCGATGTCGAACGGGCCGGTGGTGAGCCGCGTCCGTTTGCGGTCCGCGCCGCGGTCGACGGCCTCGAACCCGAGGTCGGTGTAGAACGACTCCGAGGCCGGGAGGTCCTCGACCTCGAAGACCACCTCGAAGATGCCCTCGAGCGTCGGCTCCGTCGCCTCCCCGTCGCCGGCGCCCGCGATCTCGACGCAGTTCCCCTCGGGATCGTAGAAGTACAGCGAACGCATTCCGCCGAAGTCGACCTCCTGGAGGTCGAAGGAGTCGTCGAGGCGGTCGTACCACGCGTCGTAGGCCGCCGCGGGACACTGCAACGCGTAGTGGGTGTGGAGGCCGCCGCGCGGGACGCCATCCGGTCGGCGGAGCCTGAGCTCCCCCTCGGCGCCGACGTCGAGGGCGACCTCCCGCTCCGAGGACCGGGCGACGGGGACCCCGAGGTGGTCCCGATAGAAGTCGACGACGGGGGTGACGTGCTTGACCTCGAGGGCGAGCCAGCGACACGCACGGAGCATGCCACGGGATTGTCGCCGGCGAGGATAAACCCCGGGCACGCCGGGCCGACGCCGGTCGAGAACGTTTCCGAGTCGTGTCGGCCCCGGGGCCAGGCCCCGGCTACCGGCACTCGGAATTTTATGCCGTCGGGGGGCGTACGGATCCGCATGAAGGGCTCGGGCGAGACCGACCTGACGGTGATCGACCGCTTCGATGACGGCGTCGGCTGGCTCGCCTATCCCGACGAGACCATGCAACGCGCCTCCCACGCCGTCCGGAGCGGTGACGGACTCTGGGTCGTCGACCCGGTGGACGCCGACGGGGTCGACGACCTGCTGTCGGAGTACGGCGAGGTGGCCGGGGTCGTGGTGCTCCTCGACCGCCACGTGCGGGACGCGGCGGCGGTCGCGAACCGCCACGACGTGCCGGTCCACGTCCCGTCCTGGATGAGCGGCGTCGCCGGATCCCTCGAGGCGCCTATCGAGCGGGTCGAGGACGGCGTCGGCGAGTTCGCGATGGAGCGCGTCGTCGACACCCCGGTCTGGCAGGAGGCGGCGCTGTTCGACGGCGAGACCCTGGTGGTGCCCGAGGCGCTCGGCACGGTGTCGTACTTCCGGGCCCCTGGCGAACGGCTCGGCGTCCATCCGATGCTCCGGGCACTCCCGCCGCGGTCCCTGCTGGAGTACGACGCCGACCGGTTGCTGGTCGGCCACGGCGAGGGCGTCGTCGAGAACGTCCGGTCGGCGATCCGGGACGCCGTGGAGGGCTCGCGCCGCCGGATGGTGCCGCTGTACCTCGACACCGTCAAGAACTTCGTCGGGCTCGGGTCCTGACCGACGGGTCCCCGCCGGCCGGCGTGACGCCGCAGGGGACACCGCTCCGTGGCGATACGTTTATCGGGCTGACAGTTTTCGGGACGTCCATGGCGGAGGGGAACGCGTCCCGGGAGGCCGGGGTTTCGCGGGTGTCCGTCGAGCCGCTCGCCGGCGGCGGGTTCCGGATCGACGACCGGATCGACCGCCGCACCGTCACGGTCCGGACCGACCGCGACGTCACCGCCGAACGGGTGTCGGGCGAACGGTTCGAGCGGCCCCTCGACGTCGCGGTCGTCGTCACCGCCGGCCACCTCGAACTGGTCCCGACCGGGGCGTGCTTCGTCCACGGCCCGTCGTCGTCCACCCGGATCGACGCCCAGGAACGGGAGTCACGGGGCGAGGGCCGGTCCGTCGTCGAGATCTCCGGCACGATCAAGGTGTACGTCGAGGTACAGGGGCCCTGCACCGTCGGCAACGAGGGCGACGAACTGACCATCGACCTCGACCGGCCCGACACCGTGGTGGTCGGCGCCCGCTCGTACCACGACCGGCCGGCGACGACCGTGCGGACGACCGAGGACCCGATCGACGCGATGGCCGCCGTCTCGACGTTCGGCACCGCACTGAAGAGCCGGACCTGCGAGCGGTCCTACCCGACGCTCCGGGGCCATCCGCCGACCCTCGAGGTCGGCGAGGAACCGCAGATTCCGTCGGGGCTGGAACCGCCGGAGGACGACGTCCACCTGGAGGTGCCGCGCGATCTCGAGGCCGTGCTCGCGGTTGCCCCGCTGGCGTATTACCTCGGCGCGAGGGTGGACCCGGGAGCCCGACCGACGGTCGTCGTCGACGGGGACGGCTACCGCCTCGACGGCGACGGCGGTTTCGAGGCGACCGTCGAGCGGACGCTCAAACGGACGCTCTTCATGGACTGTCTCGTCCGGACCGCTTCGACCCGGGCGGCCATGCTGTACGAACGCGAAGAGCTCGACGCCGAGCTCCCGGTTGACATCGACGGGCTCGAGGGCCGGCCGCCACACGAACGGCTCGCCGAGTACATGCGCGTCCCGTTCGGGACCATCGAACCGTACCTCCCGGACTGGCGGACTGCGGCGCACGTTCGGCCGACGCCGGCCGGCATCGAGGCGTTGCCCTTCCTCGCGTACGACCTCGCGGTCGTTCGGGTCCCGGACCGGGGGCCCGTCGACGACGCGTCGACGGCGGGCACGGTCGGGTCCGACGATCGACCGGTCGACAGGTCGACCGGATCCGAGGCCGCCGTGACGGACGCAGCCGGCCCGCGCGGGGTAGTACGGCCGCCGGAGACGGACGCGGTCGGGCAGGCCTGGGTCGGCCCGGGCGTCCCCGTCGGCGCCAGCAAGACGTTGCCGACCGCCTACCACAACCGGCTCGACCGCGGCCGGCGCGACGACGAGGCAGTCGACGTCGCCGTCGTCTGCAACGACGAGGGGATGTTCGAGGAGGGCGAGACCGCGCGGGACGCCTACGGGTCCAACGGGCACCTCCCGTTCGACGTCTCCGTCCACGATTCGGCGACGACCGGGGATCTCGCCGGCATCTTCGAATCCGAGCGCGACTACGTCCACTACGTCGGCCACGTCGGCGAGGACGGCTTCGAGTGTGCCGACGGGACCCTCGACATCGGATCGGTCGAGGGGGTCGGCGTCGACATCGCGTTTCTGAACGCGTGTCGCTCGTACGAACAGGGGTTCAAACTGGTCGAGCAGGGCGCCACCGCGAGCGTCGTGACCTTCGGCGAGGTGCTGGACGAGGGTGCGGTCCGCATCGGCAAGACGATGGCGCGGCTGCTCAACCAGGGTTTCTGCATCGCCCGGGCGGTCTCGATCGCCCGTTCGCGGAGCATCGTCGGCTCGCAGTATCTCGTGGTGGGTGACGCGAACGCCGACATCGCACAGGCCCGGAACCTCGTCCCCTGGGTGACGAAGGCCGAACCCGTCGGGACCGACCGGTACCGCGTCCGGTTCACTACCTCCGCCACGAAGTCCTCGGGCCTGGGCGCGGAGTTCGTCCCCTCGCTCGGCGACGATCCCTCGGTGTACCTCGTCCCGAAGACCCATCCGCCGACCGAGGTGTCCCGCGACCGGTTCCGCGACTACCTCGAGTTGGGTTCCTTCCCGGTGCTGCTCGACGGCGAGTTCACGTGGAGCGAGGACGCGGTCCGTCGGCTCTAGCACCAGAGCTCAGGGCCCGGCGTTGCCGCCGCCGCCCCCGTGGGGGACGATCCCCCCGTGCTGGGCCCACAGCAGCATGACGGTGAACAGGGCGTCGACGAGCCTGGGGTGTCCAGCGAGGAACTCCCCGAGCGGTCGAGCCACCATAACTGCTCAGTTCCGTCGATGGACGAATAAGTTTTCCGTGTACGAACGGGATTACCCGACGGATCACGACGAACGCCCTCGCCGACCGTGCAGAAATCAATACACGTCGAAAATTGTGGAAGGAAACCGACACCGTTAGGGTAGGTAGGGCCGAACACCCGGCGTGGTCTACATCACGCGCGGCCTCCTGACGGCGCTGCTCGAGCTCGGCGGGGACCGTGACCCGCGCTCCGTGACGGTCTCGTTGGCGGTTACGCCCGCGCCGGACCTGGACGTCGACCTGCCGTCGTCGGCCTCCGTGTTCACCGACATGTACCTGCCGGGAACCGGCGACTCGGTCGCGGCCGTCTTCGGGATGGACCTCTCGACGCCCGAAGCGGCCGGGCGGTTCGTCACCCACCCGGACGGTCCGCTCGCGCTCACGAAACGGGACGACCTCCACGAGGTGGTCTTCGTCGCCGTCCCGCCGTACGACGACGACTGCGTCGGCGCCTTCGACCGCGGCGGCGAGCGCCTGCCGGTCGACGTCCTCGACGTCGCGCCGCCGCACGGTACCCTCGAGGACTTCACGCGGTAGCGGGACGGACCCCGACGCCCCCGGGAGTCCGCGCGATCCGAAACTACTCGAGGTAGCCGAGGTCCTGGAGCTGGTCGGTGATCTCGTCGAACTCGGCCTCCGTGAGCGCGCCCGACTGCTGGTGCTGGATGACGATGCTCCGCAGGAGGAACCGCACCAGGTCGCTCGTCGAGGAGAAGCTCGTCCCCTCGATCGTCTCGTCGACGCGGTCGGCCAGGTCCTTCGGGATCGAGACGGTGGTATAGTCCGTCATACACCCCGCTGTGAGCCGGCCGGGGAAAGACGTTGCCACCGCATCCGGCCCCGACACGCGGCCGTTCCGGCCGCGGCGGATCGTACGCGGAGTCCTGACGACGATTCGGGAGCCTTTACGGTGGTGAACGTGCAACCACGAGGTAATGGGAGTCCGACCGCCGCAGCAGGACGGTGACGACGAGGTCGCGACCGTCGCGTTCGGCATCGCCGCCCTCGACGAGCACCTCGACGACGCCGACGTCACGTTCCCGACGACGGGGTCGGAGCTCGTCGCGCGGCTCGATGACCCGTCGGTCCCCTACGACGCCGGTGGCAACGAGATCGCGCTCTCGACGGCCCTCGAGGAGACCCACGCCGACGAGTTCGAGACGCGGCAGGCCCTCCTCAACGCCCTGCACCCGGTGTTCGAGGCCAATCGCGAGCGCGCGAACAACTCCATCGTCGGACAGCTCCGGTCGCTACTACCGTTCTGACCGGTCGTCGCTTCGGCGTGCCTCCCCTGGCCGTCGCATCGGCGCGTGTTGCCGACCCAGGACCCCGTCGAACACCGTCCTCGACGGCCGATCGCTACTCCTCCAGGTCCCGGAGACGGTCGGAAACCTCCTCGAGCCGACGGGTCTGCTCGCGGTTGACGGAGACGATGATGTCCGAGAGCACGCCGAACATGAACAGCTGCATCGACAGCAGGATGACGAACACCCCGAGCAGCGCGATGACCTCGTGGGAGACCCCGTTGACGACGTAGTCGTAGGCGACGTAGCCACCGAGGGAGAGGCCCGCGAGGGTGCCGACGGCCGCGACGAACCCGAAGTAGAAGATGGGGTTGTTCGTCTTCGTGAGCGTGTACAGCGTGAGGATGATCCGGCCGCCGTCCTTCAACGGGTGGAGGTTGGTCTCGGATCCGCCGGGCCGCCGTTCGTACCGGATCGGGACCACCGCCGTGTTCACGCCGTTGCGCACGCACTCGACGGCCAGTTCGGTCTCGATGCCGAACCCCTCGGCGTCGAGCTGGAATCGGCCGAACGATTCGCGGGTGAACGCGCGGTATCCCGAGAGGATGTCCTGGAGGTCGCGCCCGTGGACGGCGGTGAACAGCCGGTTGATGATGCGGTTGCCGACCCGGTTCAGCCGCGTCATCGCCCCGTCCTCCATGTCGGCGAACCGGTCGCCGATGACGTGCTCCGCGCGGCCGTCGAACAGCGGCTCGAGCATGGCCTCGGCGTCCTCCGGCCGGTACGTGCCGTCGCCGTCGGCCATGAGGACGTACTCCCGGTCGACGTGTTCGACGCCCTCCCGGACGGCCTGGCCCTTGCCGCTGCCGGACTGCGTGATGACCCGGGCGCCGTGGTCACGGGCGACCTCCCGGGTGCCGTCCGTCGAGTGGCCGTCGACGACCAGCACGTGCTCGAAGCCCGCCGCCCGGAACCCGTCCACGACGGTTCCGATGGTCTCGGCCTCCTCGAGCGTCGGCAGGAGCACACAGACGTCCGAGCGGTCGGGCATTTGCGGGGGATGCGTCGGCGACCGACAAAAAGACTGAGCTTTCAGGACCCCGAACGACCCCATCGACGCGGGACCACCTCCCGGCGGTCGGGGCGCCCGTGGCGCGTTCGACGACCAATGGAAAAGGCTTATGCGCGTTTTGACAGTTGTTGGGCCCAATGAGTCAGCGGTGGGACCAGGTCGAGGAGCGGCTCGACGACTACGAGTCGCAACTCGACGCCGTCTACCGGCTGTACCACATCCCCGTCCTCGCGGCCCTCATGGGCTTCATGCTGTGGATCCGGGTGCGTTACTACGACCGGATGATCGGCGAGGGCGGCGAGCCGCTCTACCGCGGGAACGACCCCTACTACCACCGCCGGACGACCGAGTACGTCATCGAGAACTATCCCTACAACATGCCGTACGAGGTCTGGAGCGGCTTCGACACCGGCACCCAGGTCGGCCAGTTCGGCACCATCTTCGACCAGGTCGTCGCCACCGTCGCCCTGATCGTCGGCCTCGGCTCCCCCTCGAAATCAACCGTGACCCTCGTGACGGTGTTGACGCCGCCCGTCATCGCCGTGCTCTGCGTGCCGCCGATGTACTACGTCGGCAAGCGACTCGGCGGCCGCATGGGCGGCCTCATCGGCGTCCTCGTCCTCGCGATCACGCCCGGCCAGTTCCTCTCCCGCAGCGTCGCCGGCGTCTACGACCACCACATCGCGGAGGTCCTCGTGACGCTCGCCGCCCTCGCCGTCGGCATGACGATGCTGAGCGTCGCCCAGCGCGACAAGCCGATCTACGAGTTCGTCGAGACCCGGGAGTTCGAGCTCCTGAATCGACCGGTCGCGTGGGGCGCCGGCCTCGGCGCCGTCCTCGCGCTGACGATGCTCGTGTGGCCGCCCGCCGTGTTCCTCCTCGGTATCTACGCTATCTTCCTGTTCTTCCAGCTCTCGCTGGAGTTCGTCCGCGGCCACAGCCCCGACCACGTCGCCATCCCGTCCGTCGTTGCGATGCTCGTCGCCGCCCTCCTCGTGGCCCCGTTCATCACCGCGTTCTCCTTGGAGACGACGGAGCTGTCGCCCCTCCAGCCGCTCCTGGCGTTGCTCGTCGCCGGCGGCGCGGCCTTCATGGCCGGCGTCGCGCGGCTGTGGGACGGCCGCGATCTGTCCCGGACCGCCTACCCCGCCGCCGTGGCCGGGGTCGGGGTCGTCGCCGCCGCCGTCGTCGCCGTCGCCGCACCGGACACGTTCGACTTCTTCGTCCGACAGATCGAGCGGGTCGCCGGCTTCGGGTCGACCGACACCGCGGCGACGGTCGGCGAGGCCCAGGCGCTCGACAACCCCGTCCAGTTCTTCTTCAGCAGCTACGGGCTGGCGTTCTACACCGCGATGATCGGCGTCCTGGTGATCGCCGCCAGGGCCGTATTCGCCAAGCGACCGCGGGCCGAGGAGCTCCTCGTCGGCGTCTTCACCGTCGTCCTCGTCGTGTTCACCATAACGCAGCTGCGGTTCGACTACTACCTCGTCGTCGGCGTGGCGGCCACCAACGCCTTCCTCGTCGGCCGGATCTTCGAGTTCATCGACCTCGAGGACGTCAGGACGGACGTCACGAACGTCAAACCCTACCAGGTGCTGGTCGTCGTCGCCATCCTGTTCGTCGTCGCCGGCCCACTGGTCGCCACGGCCGCCCCGATGTCGGCGTCGAACTTCGCGACGCGACCCGGCGAGTACCAGGACTGGCAGGGCGGCCTCGAGTACCTGTCGACGGAGACGCCCGAACTCGGCGAGTACGGCGGCAGCGGGCCGCGGAACCTCGAGTACTACGGCACCTACGAGCGGACGGACGACTTCGAGTACCAGGAGGGCGAGTACGGCGTCATCGCCTGGTGGGACTACGGCCACTACATCACCTACGGCGGCGAACGCGTCCCGGTCGCGAACCCGTTCCAGCAGCACGCGACCGAGTCCGCCGACTTCCTCCTGGCGGGCAACGAGTCCGAGTCCATCGATATCCTCGAGGAGGACAGCGGCGAGGGATCGGGCGTCCGGTACGTGATGATCGACTACAAGCTCGGGTTCGCCGGCACGACGAAGTACAACGCGCCGGTCGTCTTCGAGTCCCGGCACGAC
Organism: uncultured Natronomonas sp.; assembly: GCA_964488035.1. Lineage (GTDB taxonomy): Archaea > Halobacteriota > Halobacteria > Halobacteriales > Haloarculaceae > Natronomonas. Next base: position 10,034 of record CAZATR010000033.1, on the reverse strand, counting down.
CTCAACCGGAGCGACGTCGGCATCACGCTCGCGAACCGCGCCGCCCTCCAGCAGGGCCAGTTCCAGACCCGGTGGGGCATCCACACCCAGCGCGCCTACGAGAGCATGCGCGTCCGGCTCTACCAGCTCCACGGCAGCGCCCGGGGGCCGGCCGACTTCGTGTCCCGCTACGACGTGGTCCGGGGCATCGCCGTGCCGCCGGAGGACGGGCAGTTCATCCAGCGGTTCAACTCCTCGGAGGCGGCCGCCGAGGCCGCCCAGGGCAACCCCAACGCGGTCCACGGCGGCCTGCTCGGCCAGCCCGGCGAGCGCGTCAGCGCCCTGGAGCACTTCCGGCTCGTCCACGCCAGCGAACCGTCGGACGATCCGACCCTCGACGAGTCGCCGCTGTACGAACAGCTCCGGAACGACGGCCCGAAGGTCCCGTACGTCAAGACGTTCGAGCGGGTGGAGGGCGCCCGGATCGAGGGCAGCGGCCCGGCCGACACCGAGGTCAGGGCGACCGTCGAGATGACCCTCCCGGAGACGAACCGGACGTTCTCCTACACGCAGTACGCCCGGACCGACGCCCAGGGCAACTTCGAGATGACGGTGCCGTACTCGACGACCGGCTACGACGAGTACGGGCCCGAGGCGGGCTACGCGAACACCACCGTCCGGGCGAACAGCAGCTACCGCTTCGTCGCCGTCCCGTCGGACGGCTCGAACGTCTTCGTCGGCCAGGCCGACGTGACGGAGGGCCAGGTCCTCGGCGAGAACGACTCCGTCACCCGCGTCGACCTGGAGGGCCAGGCCGACACCAACGTGACCGACGGGAACGAGTCGGCGACGAACGACGACCTCAACACGACGACCGAGACCGCCGATGGCGCCGACGGCGGCGGCTCGGGTGACGGAAGCACCGGCGCGACCGCCACGCCCCAACAGCAGCGCGGTGCCAGAGCCGCCTGAATGACGGATTCCACCGGTGCCCGCACGTGGCTCGCGGTGTACCTCAAGGGCGCCTGCATGGGCGCCGCCGACACCGTTCCGGGCGTCTCCGGCGGCACCATCGCCGTCATCGTCGGGGTCTACGAGCGACTCATCGCCGCACTCACGTCGTTCGACCCCCGCGCCGTCCGACACCTCGCCGCCGTCCACACGGACGAGGGCCGGAGCGCACTCGCCGATGACCTGCTACGGATGGACGTCCCGTTCCTCCTGGTCCTCGGGGCGGGCGTGCTCACCGCCGCGGCGCTGCTGGCGACGGTGATGCATCTCCTCGTCAGGCAGTACACCGCGCCGACGTACGCGTTCTTCTTCGGGCTCATCGCCGCCTCGGCCGCGGTCCTCTACCGGTACGTCGACGCCGCGTCGCCGCACCGGGCGGCCATCGCCGCGGTCGGGGTCGTCCTGGCGTTCGTCGTGACGGGCGTCTCGGCGAGCGCGCCGATCCGGGACCCGTCGCTCGTCCTGCTGTTCCTCGCGGGCGCGGTCGCCATCACCGCGATGGTGTTGCCCGGCATCTCCGGATCGTTCCTCCTGCTCACGTTCGGCCTCTACGAGTTCATGAGCGGCCTCCCGAGCGCCGTCGTGGCGGGCCTCCTCGAGGCGGCCGGCGGGGACTGGGCGTCGGTCTCGGAGCCGCTCGCGTCCCTGGCCGCGTTCGGCGCCGGCGCCGTCGTCGGCGTGTTCACGATCGCCTACGTCGTCCGTGCCGCACTCGAGCGGTACCGCGAGGCGACGCTCGTCTTCCTCGTGAGCCTCATGGTCGGCGCGCTCCGGCTGCCGGCCGTCCGCATCGCCGAGGACGTCGGGTCGCCGTCGCCCGAGACGGCCGTCCTCGTCGTCGGGGTCCCGGCCGCCGTCGGCGTCGCGGCCGTCCTGGCGCTGGATCGCTACACCGACGACCTGGAGTACTGACATGGCGGACCGGCCCACGCTCACGACGTTATCCGCCTTCGTGGTGGTGTTCGGGGTGCAGGTGTTCGGCGGGAGCCTCGGCGTCGACACCTCGGTGTTCGTCCTCCGGTGGCCGCTCACCGAGGAGCCGTCGGCCGTCGTCCTCAGCGTGTACGCCCACGGAAGCCTCCAGCACCTCGCCGCCAACACCCTGGCGCTGGCAGTCGTCGGCCCGCTGGTGGCCTACGTCACGACCCCGATACGCTTTCACGCCTTCTTCATCGTATCCGGGGCCATTGCCGGGGTGGCGCAGGTGCTCGCGACCGTTCCCTTCGGCGGCGCCGGCGTCCTGGGTGGCAGCGGTGCCATCTTCGCGCTCATGGGCTACGTGCTGGTCGCCAACCGCGCCTCGAACCGGGCGCTCTCGTGGCTCCCGCTCGGCGCGGTCGGTTCCGTGCTGTTGTTCGGCGTGCTGGCGGCCGTCGTCACGCTCGCGACGGCCGCACCCGGCGTGGCGCTCATCGCGCACTTCACCGGGTTCCTCGTCGGCGCCGCCGCCGGGTACCCGCGGCTGCTCCACGTCGGCGACTCCAACGGGGCGAGCAGCTGAGCCGGGCGCCGCGCCGAGACAGCGCGAAAAGACGCAACACCAAAGACGCCGCCGCCCCGAGTCGCGAGCATGTACGAGGGCGTCCACGCGCACCCCGACGGCGAGGCGACGGTCGCCCGACTCGCCGCGACGGCCGCCGACTACGGCTACGACGGGGTGGTGGTGCGGAACCACGGCGACGCCCAGGCGGAGTACGACCCGCAAGCGGTCGCGGACGCCTACGGGCTCGACGTCGTCACGGGGATCGAGATCCGGACCGACGACGCCGGTCGGGCCAGCGGCCTCGTCGGCAACTACCGCTCGAAGCGGGACGTCGTCTGCGTCCACGGCGGCGCGCTCAACCGGTTCGCCGTCGAACGGTCGAAGGTCGACGTCCTGGCGCACCCGATGGCCGACGGCGACGTGAACCACGTCCTGGCGAAGGCCGCCGCCGGGAACGGTGTCCACCTCGAGTTCGACTTCGGGCGTGTCCTGCGGGCCGACGGCGGCCCGCGCGTGCGGGCGATCCAGGGCCTCCGGAAGCTCCGGGAGCTCGTCGAGCAGTACGACGTGCCGTTCGTGGTCTCCGCCGACCCGGCCTCCCATCTTGAGCTGCGGGCGCCGCGGGAGCTGTACGCCGTCGGCGACGTCGTCGGGTTCGACCGTGAGACCGTCGAGGCCGGGCTGGCCGCGTGGGGCGAGATCGCCGCGCGGAACCGGAACCGGCGGGCCGAGACGTTCATAGAGCCTGGCGTCCGTATCGACGACCATGAAGAGGAGTCATGAGGACCACGCCGCCCGGTTCGACGAGAAGGCCGCCGACTACGACGACGACAAGAGCGACGAGTACCGCGCCTGCGTCTCCCTCGTCGTCGAGTACGCCGATCCCGACCCCGACGACGTGGTCCTCGATCTGGGCTGTGGCACCGGCGCCATCGGGCTCCGGCTGGCCGACGCGGCCCGCCGCGTCGTCGGTCGGGACATCAGCGACGGGATGATGGCCGAAGCCCGCCGGAAGGCCGACGAGCGTGGCCTCGGGAACGTCGAGTTCGGCGAGGGCACGTTCCGGGAGCCGAACGTCGGCGAGGGGGTCGACGTGGACGTGGTCGTGTCGAACTTCGCGATGCATCACCTGTCGGACGACGAAAAGCGCGACGCCATCGAGGTCATCGCCGAGTTGGTCCCGCGCCGGTTGGTCCTCGGCGACGTGATGTTCTTCGGCGAGCCGGACCCCGAGGAGCCGTTCTACAGCCCCGATGTCGACGACCCGGCGACGGTCGGGGTGCTCGCCGACGCGTTGACCGCCGCCGGGTTCTCGCTGGTGGCCGTCGAGATGGTCCACGAGCAGGTCGGCGTCCTCGTCGCCGAGCGAGCGGCCTGACCGAGCGGCGAACGTCGATCGTCAGAACACGTGGTACAGCATCGCGTAGATGAGCAGCCCCATCGTGAAGGAGACGAGCCAGAGTGACGCGGCGACCCGGCCGGCCGTCCGGTGTCGCGTCCCGTAGACCTCGGTGACGGGTCGCGTGCCCGCGACGAGGAGCGCGTAGAAGACGAACGGGACACAGACGATGGCGAGCGCGACGTGGACGAACAGGACCGGGAGGTAGAGGTACGTCTCGACGGCCGTGGGGCCGGGGAAGTCGGTCGGGCCGTGGATGGCGACGCGGTAGAGGTACAGCCCGAGGAAGGAGGCGAACAGGCCGAAACTGGTCAGCATCAGCGTCCGGTGTCGGGCGACGTCGCCCCGTCGGATGGCACGGACCCCGGCGGTGATGGTTCCGATGGCCGCGAGGCTGATGACGGCGTTGACGTGCGGGATCGCCGACAGGAGGCCACGGGGGCTCGGCAGCGCCGCGACGGGCAGCAGCTGGAGGGCGGCGCCGAACACGAGCGCGAGCGACGTTGCCGTCAGGAGCGCGGTCAGGGCGGGCACGTGCTCTCTGGCCCACGTCCGGGTTTCCATGCCCGCGCGTTCGGTCGGGCGGGGGATATGTGTTGGTGATGCCGGGCCGGAACCGCCGACACGCCCGCCCGCATCGTGGTATGCTAACGCTTAACAACCTGTGGCGACAAGGAACGTGTAGCATGCGTGGAACGGAGCCCGAGGGCGAGACCCTCTACGAATGCATGGACTGCGGGGACCGCCAGCGTGACCCGGACGGGCGGCTCTGTACCTGCGGCGGGTACCTCAAGAACATCGGGATCGAACGGTCGCTGTAGGGACCGCCGACCGCGGCCGGTCGGACGGCCACCGCGAGTCGGGCGTTCCGCTCGGGTTCCCGATCCGTGGAGACTCGCTCCGTGGTTCGTCGAGCGGAATCCACCCGGATACAGCCGGTGGGTCTCCCGTCGCTCGGTCGGCGGGATCGCCCGGAATCGAATCCGCTCCGACACACTCCACCGACTCGCGGTGCTCGTCGGGTTTCGTTCAGTGCGTGGGACCGGATTTGAACCGGCGGACCTCTACAGGACAGCGCCCTCAACGCTGCGCCGTTGGCCTAGCTTGGCTACCCACGCGCAGTGATTCGGCCGCACCGTGTGGTCGGAGGCGTTGCGTTTTAACCCTTTCCGTTCCCGACCCGTATGGCACTCGCGCCCGGGTTCTCGGGGTGTTGCGGGCCCCGATCGACGGATCAGACCGCGAGGGACGAGCCCCGACATCGACGGGCCGCCGGAACGCGGGGTTGAAGTACATTCCAGCGGCTATGGCTCGTATGGCGAAGTACTCGACCGGCGGTGGCGGGGGCGACTCCAGCGGCGCCTGCGAGCTCTGTGGCGCCGAGGACCGCACCCTCGAGACCGCGTCCGTCGCCGGGGCGACGCTCCAGGTCTGTAGCGAGTGCGTCCGGCACGGCGAGGACGGCGGTGGCGGGGGCCGCGGTGGCGGGGACAGCGGTGGGAGCGCCGGCGACGGGGCCGACGGCTCGTCCGGTGGCGGTCGATCGGAACGGGACCGCCGCAAGAAGGCCGCCCAGAACGCCGCCAAGCTGAACGACGCCCGCCAGCCCACGACGGACTGGGAGGAGGGCACTGACTACGAGGACGACCCGCTGCCGTACCTCGTCGCCGGCTACGGCGAGATCGTGGCGGACGCCAGGCAGGCCGACGGCCTGCAGACCGACGAACTCGCCGCGGAGCTCGACGTCGGCGAGGACGACGTCGTGGCGGTCGAACAGGGCCGGGCCGCGCGCGCGAACGTCGGCGGGTCCGCCGTCGAGGCGCTCGAGGAACGGCTCGGCGTCGAGATCGTCGACGAGTAGGCCGCCGGTTCCGACCGGTTTTTGTCGCCGTCGGCCGACGGAGCAGCCATGGCAGGGTCCCTGGCCCCCGACGAGCCCGAGACGCTGGCGTTCGAGGCCACCGTCGAGTCCGGCGGCCGCGAGGTCGTCCTCTCGGAGACGTACTTCTACCCCGAAGGCGGCGGGCAACCGGCCGACCGCGGCACCATCGACGGCCGCGACGTACTGGACGTCCAGGCGCGCGACGGCGAGGTCGTCCACGTCCTCGACGGCGACCTGCCGGCGGGCCGGACGGTCGAGGCCGCCGTCGACCCGGACTTCCGGCGGTACTGCCGGCGTGCCCACACGGCCAGCCACGCGCTCTACGGCGCCGGCCGCCGGTTGCTGGCGGACCTCGGCTACGGCGGGTTCGGGATCACCGACGAGAAGGTCCGCGTCGACTTCGCGACGACGACCGACGTCGACGACGCGACCCTCGTCGAGCTGGAGCGGCTCGTCAACCGCTGCGTCTGGGAGAGCCGCGACGTCACCTGGGAGCGGCTCCCGAAGGAGGAGGCGCTCGGCCGCGAGGACGTCGCGTTCAACACGAAGACCGAGGAGGGTATCGCCGGCGACACCGTCCGCGTCGTGGGGATCGACGGCTGGGACGTCGCGGCCTGCGGCGGCACTCACGTCCGGAACACCCGCGAGATCGGACCGGTGACCGTGCTGTCGCGCTCGAACCCGGGCGAGGGCCTCACCCGCGTCGAGTTCGCGGTCGGGCCGACGGGGATCGACCACCGGGTCGGGGAGAAACGGGCCGCCCTCGAGGCGGCCGCGACACTCGGGACGAACGTCGACTCGCTCCCGGACGAGATCGAGCGGCTCCAGGACGACCTCGCGGCCGTGACCGCCGAGCGGGACGACCTCGAAGCGCGGCTGGTCGAGGCCGCGGTCGCCGAGATCGCCGCCGATCCGTTCGAGCGGGACGGACGGTCCTGGGCCGCCGGGGTGGTCGACGCCGACGCGGACGCGCTGGGCGAGGCGGTCCGGGACCGGCCCGACGACATTGACGTGCTCGTCCTCGTCTCGTCCGAGGGCCGCCTCGCCGTCGGCACCGACGGCGACCCCGACGCCGGCGACGTCGCCGGCGAGCTGACCGACGAGTTCGGCGGCGGGGGCGGCGGGTCGCCGACCGTCGCGCAGGCCGGCGGGCTCGACGCCGACGGCGAGGCCGTCGTCGCGTTCCTCCGGGGCGAGGACGGCTGAGTCACCCCGGGACGCCGACGGGCGAACGGACGATTTTTCCCGGTCAAGGACCAGGTGCGGGCATGGAGTTCTCGCCGGAACAGGCGGCCATCCGGGACACGGTCCGGGAGTTCGCCCTCGAGGAGATCCGCCCGACGGCCCGGGAGGCGGACGAGACGGAGACGTTCCCCGAGGACGTCTGGGACGGCCTCGCCGACGTCGGCCTCACCGCGATGACCGTTCCCGAGGCCTACGGCGGGCTGGACGTCGAGGGCCTGACCTACGCCATCGCCAACGAGGAGGTCGCCTACGGGCAGCTCGCGGTCGCGACCGCGCTGTCCGTCCACTGTCTCGCGACGTCCTGCATCGCGGAGTTCGGCGACGACGAACAGAAGGAGCGGTGGCTGCCGGAGATGGTCGACGGCCGCCCGGTCGGGGCGTTCGCGCTCTCGGAACCCCACGCGGGCTCGAACCCGGCCGAGATGTCGACGGAGGCCCGCCGCGATGGCGACGCGTACGTCATCGACGGCACCAAGCAGTGGATCACCAACGGCGAACGCAGCGGCGTCGTCATCCTGTTCGCCAAGACCGACCGGGACGACCCCGGGACGGTCACGCAGTTCGTCGTCCCGAAGGACGTCGACGGCCTCGAGGTCGGCAAGACGGAGGAGAAGCTCGGCCTCCGCGCCAGCGACACCACGACGCTGGTCTTCGAGGACGTCCGCATCCCCGAGTCCTACCGGCTGACCGAGGAGGGCCGGGGGCTGTCGGCTGCGCTGTCGATCCTCACCGGCGGCCGGGTCGGTATCGCCGCCCAGTCCGTCGGCCTCGCCCAGTCGGCGCTGGACCTCGCGGTCGAGTACGCCCAGGACCGCGAGCAGTTCGGCGGCCCCATCGGCGACATCCAGGCCGTCCGCCAGAAGCTCGCGGAGATGCACGCGAGGACGGAGGCCGGACGGCGGCTGACCTATCGCGCCGCTCGGGGCCTCGACGAGGACGAGCCGCCGTCCCTGGCCGCAAGCACCGCGAAGTACGTCGCCAGCGAGGCGGCCATGGACGTCACCAACGAGGCGGTCCAGGTCCACGGCGGCTACGGCTACACGACCGACTTCCCGGTCGAGCGGCTCTACCGCGACGCCAAGATCACGACCATCTACGAGGGAACCACGCAGATCCAGAAGAAGGTCATCGCCCGTGAACTGCTCGACTGACCGGGGCTGGCGTCGCCGAATCCACGGGAGGCGGGCCCCCTGACGATGGCCGACCTCGAGTACGGGACCGTCGTGTTCGACCTCGACGGGACCCTCGTCCGCCTGGACGTCGACTGGGTCGAGGTCGCGACCGCCGTCGCCGACGCGCTGGATGATCGCGGTGTCGACCCGCCCGAGGAGCTCTGGTCGATGCTGGAGGCCGCCGACCGGTCCGGGCACCGCGACGCGGTGGAGGCGGTCATCGCCGGCTTCGAGCGCGAGGGGGCACGGCGCTCCGAGCGGTTGCCCGCCGCCGACACCGTTCCCGACGGGCCTGTCGGGGTGTGTTCGCTGAACTGCGAGGACGCCTGCCACATCGCCCTCGGCGAGCACGCCATCGACGGCATCGGCGCGGTCGTCGGCCGCGACACCGTCGCCACGGAGAAGCCCCATCCCGAGCCGCTGCTCGAGACCGTCAGACGTCTCGACGGCGAGCCGACCGGCACGCTGTTCGTCGGCGACAGCGACCGCGACGAGCGGGCCGCCGAGCGTGCCGGCACCGATTATCTCGACGTCGCCGACTGGCTGCGAGCGTACGCGTAGACCGGGACGCCGATACAGAGCCAGACGACGGCGCCCACGCGGACCGCGAACTCCGCCCGGGCGCCCCACGTCGGCAGCGTCGAGAGCGTCGAGAGCGCCGCGACGACGGGCGCGCCGACCACGATGGTGAGGACGAACGTCGTCTGCAGCACCCACCCGTAGTCGACGCCCTCCGGGTCCGTCGACTCGACGCGCTCGGGCATGGCCCCGAATCCGGCGTTCGGCCGGTAAGCGGTTACGGTTCGTCGTCGAGCGGCCGGTACCACCGGTTCGGAAGCGACAGCGTTTAAGCCGCGACGCACCCGATTCGGGACATGCGCGCAAAGGACATCCGCGCGAAGGCGGGCGAGGAGCCCCTGACGATGCTGACGGCTTACGACGCGCCGACCGCGGAGCTGGTCGACGCCGCGGGCGTCGACATGGTCCTCATCGGCGACTCGGTCGGGAACGTCCGGCTCGGCCACGACTCGACCCTGCCGGTGACGATCGAGGAGATGGCCAGCCACACGGCCGCCGTCGCCCGCGCCACGGAGGACGCCCTCGTCATCGCCGACATGCCGTTCCTCTCCTACGGCGCCGACGAGGGCGACGCCGTCGAGAACTGCGGCCGGATGCTCAAGGAAGCGAACGCCGACGCCGTCAAACTGGAATGCGGCCCGCACACCGTCGACCTCACGGAGCGACTGACGAACCTCGGCATCCCCGTGCAGGCCCACCTCGGGCTCACCCCACAGCGGGAGAACGAGACGGGGCTGTACCGGCAGGGCACCGACGAGGAGTCCGCCCGCCAGATCGTCGCCATGGCCGAACAGCACGAAGCCGCCGGCGCCTTCTCGCTCGTCCTCGAGCACGTCCCCGCGAACCTCGCCGAGACCGTGACCGAGACCATCGACATCCCGACCATCGGCATCGGCGCCGGCCCGCACTGCGACGGCCAGGTGCTCGTGGTGGATGAGGTGATCGGGCTCTCGGAGAACACGGCGCCGTTCTCGAAGGCCTTCGGCGACGTGCGGGGCGAGATGGAACGAGCTATCGAGGGCTACGTCAGCGAGGTCGAGGACGGCGCGTTCCCCGCCGAGGAACACGGCCACTACGAGGACGGGATCGACGACGTGTTCCAGTAGTCGGCAACGAGTTCGCTCCACGCCGACTCGACCTGAACCAGCCGTAAGGGTTCGAAGGCGTACCGAGCGAATCCGGTTTTCTTGAGTGAGCAGTGGAGACCACCTCGAAAGCCCTCGGCGGCGGAGCGGAGTCGCTGCGCAGGATACCCTCGCTTCGCTCGGGTAGTGCCTGCGCAGC
>CAZATR010000032.1:0-19306 GCA_964488035.1 uncultured Natronomonas sp. | reverse complement strand
TCGTCGCCGGCTCCCACGTCGTCAACCACGCCTACCTCCTGCTGTTCGCGCCCGCGTTCCCGCTGCTGAGCGACGAGTTCGGGGTCTCGCTGGCCGCGTTGGGGCTCGCCGTCGGCGTCGTCAACGCCGTCGTCACCGCGGGCCAGCTCCCGCTCGGCTACGTCTCCGACAGCTACAGCCACACCGCCGTCCTCGTCGGGTCGCTGGCCGTCGGCACGGTCGGGGCCGCGCTGGCCGCGCTCGCCACGTCCTACGTGACGCTGCTCGCCGCGGCGGCCGTGATGGGCGCCGGCGTCGCCGGCCACCATCCGGCCCACTACCCGCTGATCTCCGCGGCCACGCCCGACGCCTACCGCTCGCGTGCCTACAGCGTCCACGGCTTCGCCGGCGCCCTCGGGCTGGCGCTCCCCTTCGCCGTCGTGCCGGCGGCGGTGGCGCTCGGCTACGGCTGGCGGGCGGCCTTCGGCGCCGTCGCCGCGATCGGCCTCGGCTACACCGCCGTCACGGTCCTCGCCGTCCGGCGAATCCCGGACGACGTCGCCCGCGCCGGTGCGATCGCCGGTGACGACGAGCCCCGGGACGGCGGCGAGCAATCGTTGCCGGCCACCGTCCGCTCGCTCGCCCGTCGGTTCCGCGCGTACCTCGGGATGCTGGCCGAGGCCCCGCTGATCCTCCTGTTGACCGCGCTGTGGTTCGTCAACAGCGCGGCGGTCTGGGGCGTCCGCACGTACGCCGCGACGGTGTTGGACGTCGGGTACGGGCTGGCCGCCGGCACCGCCTCCGTCGTCGCCAGCGTCATGCTCGTCGTCGGCGCGGTCGTCCTGCTCGGCGGCGGCTACCTCGGCGACCGGATCGGGCCGGTGCCGCTACTGTACGCCGGCTACGGCTCCCTCGTGCTGCTCGCCGGCGCGCTGGCGACCGCGCTGCTACCGGTCCTCGCGGCGGTCGGGGTCGTGTTGCTGCTGGCGGCGACGGTGGACCTCTCGCGGCCGGCACGGGCGACGCTGACCGACCTGGCCTCCGAACGCCGCGACGTCGGGAAGAACTTCGCGCTGATGACCGTCGGCATCTCGCTCGGCGGCGCCGTCGCGCCACCGGTCTACGGCTACGTCATCGAGGCCGAATCCGTCGAGGCCGCCTTCGCCGCCATCGCCGCGACGGCCGCCGTTGCGCTCTTGCTGTCGGTGGCCGTCGCCCGGGCGACGGCCGCCTGACCGACCGGCGGCCGCGGTGGCGTCGGGAGCGAGACCGCCCGGCGTCGCGGCCGTCAGTCGTCGTCCGGCGCCGCCTCCTCCGGAACGCGACCCTCGACGAGGGACTCGTCGCTGTACTCCTGCCGGATGTCCTTCTTCGAGAACTTCCCGGTCGCCGTCTTCGGGATCTCCTCGATGTACTCGACGTTGTCGGGGAGCCACCACTTGGGGTAGTCCTCGGCGAGCATGGCCATGATCTCGTCGGCGAGCGTGTCCCGGTCGGCGTCGGCGCCCGGGACGACGAACGCGACGGGCCGCTCCTGCCAGCGCTCGTGGGGGACGCCGACGACGGCCGCCTCGCTGACGTCGTCGTGGGCCATGATCGCGTTCTCCAGTTCGACCGAGGAGATCCACTCGCCGCCGGACTTGATGACGTCCTTCGCCCGGTCGACGATCTTGATGTAGCCCTCCTCGTCGACCGTGACCACGTCGCCGGTCTTCAGCCACCCATCTTCGAAGTCCTCCCGGTTCGCCTCCGGCCGCTTGAAGTACTCCTGGGTGATCCAGGGACCGCGAACCCAGAGTTCCCCGAACGCCTCGCCGTCCCAGGCGACCTCCTCGCCGTCCTCGTCGATGACCCGGAACTCGATGCCCGGCACCATCAGACCCTGCTTGGCGCGGTGCTCCAGTTGGGTGTCGTAGTCGGCGTCCTGGAGGCTGCCCTTGAGGTGGGAGACGGAGCCGATCGGGCTCATCTCGGTCATGCCCCACGCGTGGAGGAGTTCGACGTCGTGGTCGTCGAACCACCGGATCATCGACTCGGGCGCGGCCGACCCGCCGACGATCACGTTGTCGAGCGTCGAGAGGTCGACGTCGTTCTCTTCCATGTATTCCATGAGACCGAGCCAGACCGTCGGGACGCCGGCCGTGATGGTGACGCCCTCGTTCTCGATGAGGCCGGCGATGTCGGCGGGCTCCGGCGACGGCCCGGGGTAGACGTGCTTGGCGCCGCCCGCGGTCGCGGTGAACGGCATCCCCCAGGCGTTGACGTGGAACATCGGCACGACGGGCATCACCACGTCGTCGTCGGCCATCGGGATGCCCTGCGGCGTCAGCGTCGCCATCGTGTGGCTCCACAGCATCTGGTGGGTGTACTCGACGCCCTTCGGGTTCCCCGTCGTTCCCGAGGTGTAGCACATCCCGGCCGGCTGGTCCTCGTCCAGCGACGGCCAGTCGTACTCGGCACCGTGGCCGTCGATGAACGTCTCGTACGGCGTCGCGTCGAGGGCGTCCGTGCCGGTCTCGGACATCACGACGAAGTCGACGTCCTCGAACTCCGGGGCGTCGGCGGCCGCGCCCGCGAGCTTCGGCGCCAGCGAGTCGTCGACGAAGATCAGTTCGTCGTCGGCGTTGTCGACGATGTACCGGATGTGCTCGTCGGGCAACAGCGGGTTGATGGTGTGGAGCTGGGCGCCGATCGAGGGCACCGAGAAGTACGTCTCGAAGTGCCGGTGGTGGTTCCAGCAGAACGTCCCGACCCGGTCGCCGTCCTCGATCCCGTGGGCGTCGAGGGCGTTGGCCAGGCGGGCCGTCCGGTCGTCGTACTCGTCGTAGGTGTAGCGCTCGATCCCCTCGTGGGTCCGGGAGACGATCTCGGTGTCCGGGTACAGGTTCGCCGCGCGCCACAGGAACGGTCGCAACGTCTGGTCGGTGCCTCCTGGCATACCCCCTACGTACGGCCAACCGGGACTTGGTTCTTGCTACCGGACCACACGAGCGGCCCGGTCGACCGCCCCGAATCCGTCGCCGGCCGCGAGCGTCGCCGGCCCCAACCAGGGCGGACTACTCGACGCGACGGCTCACGGCCAGGCCCTCGCCGAGCGGGAGCAGCGTGGTCTCGAAGGCCGGGTCGGCCCGGACGTGGTCAAGGTAGTCCGCGACGCCGCCGACCATCCCGTCGCGCTCGCCGCGGGCCTCGACGACCAGCCGGTAAATCTCCTCGAACTCGAACGGTCCGCCGGTCGTGTTGTCCGCGACCACGACGCCACCGATCGGGACCTTCGACCGAACGGCCTCGAAGGCCTCGACGTAGCGCTCCTTCTCGTTGTCGATCAGCGCCACGTCGAACGGGCCGTCGTACTCGGCGACGGTTTCGATGGCGTCGCCGTGCTCGAACCGGGTCGTCACGTCGAAGCCGCCTCGGTCGAGGTACTCGCGGGCGTCCTCGAGTTCATCCGCATCGACCTCCGTGAGGACGAGTTCGCCGTCGGCCGGGAGCCCGCGGGCGAACCAGTACGCCGAGTAGCCGAAGCCGGAGCCGAACTCGAAGACGCGCTCGGCGTCCACGAGGCCGACCAGCTGCCGGAGCCAGCCGCCGACGGCCGGCCCGACCGTCGGGAACCCGGTCTCGTCGGCGCGGGCGTCCATCTCGCTGAGCACGTCGTCGGTCGGCGGGCCGACCGCCTCGGCGTACGTCTCGACGTCGTCGGGAACGGTCATGCCGCGGGCTTGGGGGCCGCCCGGGAAAAGCCCACCTCCAAGCCGGTGAGATCGGGTCGGGCGGCCGCACGGGCGGGTACCCGGCGCGGACCGGACCTGCGAGTCGCGGCCCGCGAGCCGGCCATCGCCGGCGTATTAGATATTTATAATAAAACGGTCAACAAATACTTACCAACCCGTCGAGATGGTTCCGAGCCGCGACCCATGAGTGAGAACCCCGAATCGGAGACCAGCGGCGGCGACCCCGGTTCCGCCGGCGACGACCCGGCGGTCGACGCCGACGCGGAGACCGCCTCGGACGGGGACGACGCCCGGACAGAACAGGAACGACGCCTCGAGGAGATGGAGCAGCGCCTCGAGCGGAAGGAGGCCGAACTCGACGAGCGCGAACAGCGGCTCGAACGCGAGGCGGCCGAGCTCGACGAGCGCGAGGACGACCTCCTGGAGCGCCGCCAGGAGGTCGTCGAGCTCCGCGAGGAGGTCGAATCCCTCGAGAGCGACATCGAGGAGCGCAAAGAGCGGCTCGACGAGCGCGAGGCTGCCGTCGAGGAGCAGGAGCGCGAGATGGAGGAGCGCAAGGCCGAACTCGCCGAAGAGGAGGAGACGCTACAGAACTACGTCGGCGACCGGCTCGACGACGTCGAGTCCCGGCTGGCCCAGACCGTCCGCGACAGCGTCCGATCGTCGCTGTCCGACGCCGAGGGCGGTGGCGTCGACGAGGAGACGCTCTCCACGACGGTCCGGGAGAGCGTCGACTCGGCGCTCGACCAGCAGGACCTCGGGGACTCGGGCGGCGCCTTCGGGGCCGTCCTCGGGTCGCTGCTCGCGTTCCTCGGCATCCTGCTCGTCGCCGGCGGCGTTGCCAACGGCCTGATCACGTTCGTCGAGACGACGACCGTCAGCCCGCTGTTCGAGCAGAGCTCGGTCAACTACATCGCCTCGTCCATCCTCGTCATCATCGGGTTCGCCGCCAACCTCGCCGCGGCGGCGGGCCGCGTGTGACGGGCCGCGGGGCACGATCCCCGTCGACGCCCGGTCCAGGACGGGAGCGCCGGTGGCGTGGCGGGCCCGGGCTGCCGCCGTCAGTCCCGCCACTTGATCGAGCAGCCGCGGGCGGGCCGGAACTGCGGTTCCGGCGTTTCGCCGTCGAGGACGGCCCCGATGGCCTCGCGCATCTCGAAACCCGGCTCGCCGGAGGGCTCCTCGTCCGGGTTCGTGGCGTCGTCGAACCGGCCGTGGTAGGCCAGCCGGAACACGTCGTCCTCGTTCGCGAAGAGGAACGGGTCGGGCGTGCAGACGGCCCCGTACGCAGCCGCGACCCCCTGGGAGTCGTCCCGGAGGTATGCCGTGACGTCGATCCGGCCGGACTCGACGTTCTCGACCATCTCCTCGAAGGAGTCCGCGGGGTACTCCTCGGCGTCGTTGGGGTTGATCCCCACGACCGCCACGGACTCGTAGTCGGCGGCGATGGCGTTCATCGCGCCGTACTTCGCCTGGGCGTACGGGCAGTGGTTGCAGGTGAACACCACGAGCAACGCGTCGTGGTCGTCGAAGTCGGACAGCGCGTACGTCTCGCCGTCGGTGCCGGGCAGCTCGAAGTCCGGTGCCCGGTCGCCGGGGTCGAGCGCGTCGGCCTCGGAATCCAGCGCGACCATACCGGCCGTAGGGTGCCGGGGCCACCTAAACGCACGCCATCCGCGCCGGCGACCCCGCCCGATCGTGACCGCGTGCCGCCGGCGTTTCGGCCGCCGTTCCGACCCGCGCCCATATGTTCGTGGAGCGTGACACGACGGTCGTGGAGACGGAACTCACGCGACGACGCCTCGCAGTCGGTGCGGCCGCCGTCGTCGGGCTGCTGCTGGTGGTGTCGGCCGGCGTCGCGGTCGCCTTCGACGCCCCGCAGGCGCTGTCGACCGACAGCGAGTTCGCGACGGTGGAGTCGGACGCGGCGACCGTCGACTCCGAGATCGTCGTCCGGAACCCGAACGACGTCGCGGTCCCCGGCGGCGTCGACCTGACCTACGTCGTCCGGCTCAACGACGTCCGCGTCGCCCGCGGGCACGAGGCCGGCGTCGCCATCCCGCCGGGCAACACGACGATCGAGACGACGGCGACGTTCGACAACACGGAGATCCCGGCCTGGTGGGTGACCCACGTCAACCGCAACGAGTCATCGACGATGCGGACGACAGCCGACGTCGGCCTCGCCGGGCTGCCCGTGGGCCCGACGCTGACCGTCCGACGAACCGAGGTCGAGACGGACTTCCTCGGCGCCCTGAAACGGGACGAGCCCGCGCGGCTGGCGCTGAACGACACCGAGATCCTCCGCGTCGGGAACCAGTCGGGCCGCTGGGGCGAGGCCGACGCCGAGCGCACGCCGCTCGTCGTGAGCAACGAGCTCGAGAACGTCCACGAGCGCCCCGTGGAGATCGCCGGCACCGTCTACGAGATCCGGATGAACGACGTCGTCGTCGGGGCGGGCGAGACGACCGAGGGGATCACGCTGGCGCCGGGCGAGTCCGCGACCTACGACATCGAGGCCGCCATCGACACCCAGCGGATGCAGCAGTGGTGGGTGTCCCACCTCCGGAACGACGAGACGACGGACCTCCGCGTCGAGGTGTTCGCCGTCGCCGAGGTCGACGGCGAACGCGAACGCCTCCCGCTGACGGTCTACGAGCGTCGGGCCGTCTTCGAGACGGACTTCCTGGGGAGCGGCGCGACCTCCGTCGAGGTCGCGGGCAACGACACCGACGGCGGTGGCGGGTTCGCCCGGCCGACCGTCCGTGGTTCGGACAGCGAGTTCGGCGCGGTCGGCGACGACGGGACGGCGATCCGGACCACGGTCGGGGTCGACAACCCGACCGACGAGGCCTACGCCGACCTGCTGGCCGTGCGGGTCGAGCAGCGCACGACGCTTGCCGGCGTGGTGGCGGCGAACGGGACCGACCGCATCGGCGACCTCCCGCAGGGGACGGGAACCGTCGAAGCGACGTCGACGATGCCCCACGACCGCGTCCCCGAGTGGTGGGCGGCCCACCTCCGGAACGGCGAGGTCTCCCGGAGCCGGACCGAACTCGACGCCGCGGCGGATGTCGGCATCACGACGCTCCCGCTCGACCTCGAGGACCGGACCTCGACGGTCGAGACGGACACGCTCGGGGACCTGAACGACGACTCGACGCGGCCGGTCCGCAGCGAGGACACCGGCCAGCGATTCCTGACGGTCCACTCGACGAACGCCGAGTACGTCGATCCCACGGCCTCGGAGGCGACCGTGGTCGTGCGGGCCGACCTGGAGAACGAGAACCCCTTCTCGTCGGTGACCGTCCGGGACGTCGACTACACGGTCGCGCTCAACGACGTCGCGCTCGCCGACCGCACGGCACCGGAGACCCACACCCTCCAGCCCGGCGAGCGCCGCACCGTCGAGTTCACCCTCGTGTTGAACAACTCCCGGATGGCCGCGTGGTGGCCGACCCACGTCCGACGCGGCCAGACCTCGACGCTCTCCCGGACCGCGACCGGGACCGTCGGGACGGACGGCGACACCGAGCGCGTCGACATGGAGTTCCTCGCCGGGAACACCACCGTCGAGACGGACGTGCTGGCGGACTGACGACGGGTCGGCGCGCAGTCGAGACGGACGTGCTAACGAGCCGACGGCGGGTCGGCGCGCCGACGGGACCGAGATGCTGACGGACCGACGGGTGGTTCTTTGGGGCGCGGGGCCGATTGCGGCCGCATGGACCTCCACCTCCTCGACCGCGGCCGCATCCACGCCGACCTGAACTTCGCGCTCGACGGCAGCGTCGCCGCCACCCACAGCGCCCCCGACCCGGACCTGGAGTACGCCGAGTTCGCGGTCTGGAACCTGCTCGTCGACCACCCCGAGGCGACCGTCCTCTGGGACACCGGCTCCCACCCGGAGGCGGCCGACGGCTACTGGCCGACGCCGCTGTACGAGGCCTTCGCCCACCCCGACGCCGGCGAGCGGGACCTCGAGACGGCGCTCGCCGAGGTCGGCTACGGCGTCGACGACGTCGACTGCGTCGTCCAGTCGCACCTCCACCTCGACCACGCCGGCGGCCTCCGGCACTTCACCGGCACCGACGTGCCGGTGTACGTCCACCGACGCGAGCTCGAACACGCCTACCTCTCGGCGAACTCGTCCGCCGGCGGCGACGCCTACCTCGCCAGCGACTTCGACCACGACCTCGACTGGCAGGTCGTCGACCGGCACCGCCACACCCTCCTGGACGGCGTCGAACTGCTCCACGTGCCCGGCCACACGCCCGGACTCCTCGGCGCGCTCCTCGAACGGGACGACGCCGAGGACCTCCTCGTCGCCGGCGACGCGGCGTTCCTCGAGGCGAACTACGAGGAGGGCCGCTCGATGGGCGCCAGCCTCTTGGCCGACTCCAGGGCGGCCGGGGAGAGCCTCTCGTTCCTCCGGGAGCTTGAGCGCCGCCACGACGCCCGCGTCGTCTACGGTCACGACCCCGACCAGTTCGACCGCCTCCGGAACGACCTCTGAGCGGACCTCCCGACCGGCCCTGACAGTGCCGGCGGCGAGGCGTCCGTGGCTCGCTTACCGGTCGTGCCACCCGTCGGGCGCGTCGTCGGCGTCGACACGCACGCGGTTCCGTTCCAGGTCGATGCGACCGTCGAACACCTGGGCGAGCGTGTGGACGGTCCGGTCGTCGTGGGCCGGCGGCGTCAGCACGAACAACCCGAGACCGTCGCGCCGCCGGACGTGCGCCGACAGCACGCTGAGAAAGCGGAAGACGGGGGCCTCGTCGGCGTAGTACAGCATCGTCGACACGGAGTCGACGCCGAGCACCGGCTCGTCGGTCGCCTTGAGGAACTCCGAGACCGGCATCGAGACGCCGGTCAGGTCGCCGGGCGAGGAGATGGAGCCCGTGCCGCCGGACTCCGTCGGCGAGCAGTCGACGACGGAGTCGACGGCGTCCAGCGCGGTCGGCGGTGTCCGCGCGAGCCCGGTGGTCGCCGCGACCAGGAGCGTCCGGCCGTCACGGCGCCGGCCGGCGCCGTCGACGAACCGGGTGGTGCCGGACAGCGGCGGCGCGTGCACCACGAAACTCCCCGAGGCCCCACCGAGCCAGTCGTCGAAGTCGGCCACGGGCAGTCGTTACACCCCGCGACCGATAGCCGTTTCGACGTCGGCCGCGCCGGTGACCCCGGCCCAGACGACCAGCACGGACGGCAGGACGAACAGCGACGCGAGGTAGGCGTAGAACACGCTCAACGCGGTCAAGAGCCCGAACTGGCCGATGGCCGGGAACAGCGACAGCACGAGCACGCCGATGCCGAAGACGGTGGTGAGCATGCTCCCGGTCAGGGCGCCGCCGGTCCCCCGGACCGTCCGCTCGATGGCCTCGTACAGCGGCACGTCGTTCTCGACGAACTCGTCGGCGAACCGGTGGGTGACGTGGACCGAGTAGTCGATGCCGAGCCCGATGGTGATCGCGAGGATGGTCGCCGTGAAGGCGTTGAACGACAGCCCCAGCGCCCGCATCGAGCCGGCCACCATCGCCACGGTGACGACGATCGGGACGACGTTCGCCACCCCGAGGGAAGCCCGGCCGAGCAACAGCCAGTAGACGAACAGGAGGAACACCGCCGACCCGACCAGGGCGACCGTGAGGCTCACGACGGCCGACTCGAGGATGGTCGAGGCGATGACCTCGAACACGACGATGCTGCCGGTCGCCGTGGCCGTGAACCGCTGTCTGTCCGCGAGCGTCCGGGCGTCGGCCGTGATCTCGCTCTGGGTCGCGTCGGCCTTGACGGTGTAGACGACGCGCGTGCTCCGCCGGTCCTCGGTCAGGTACTCGGCCGCGCGGTCGCCGGCCGGGGAGGAAAACAGCGCGTCGTAGACCTCGGGCAGGTTCCGGTCGGGGACGCCGTCGCCGTCGATGTCGTTGCCGTCGACGAGCCGCCGGAACTCGGGGTCGCGGGCGGCCTGGTCCCGGATGACGGTCACGATGCTCGTCGCCTCGGCCCGTCGGCCGTCCCGGACGATCGCCGATGGCGGGTCCCGGCCCGCCCGATGGATCGACTCCAGCGCGGAGCCGCGTTCCATCGGGCCCTCCACGTACACGGTGACCGTGTCCGACTGGCTCGACTCGAAGTTCGCCTCCAGGAAGTTCAGCGTGCCGGTGACGTCGTATTCGCCGGGACGGAACGGCTCCGGGAGTTCGTCGTAGAGCTCCGATCGGTCCTCCGGCGGCAGGAAGTCCTCCGTCGAGAACGTCGTGTCGACGCCGGTCGCGTAGCCGGCCGAGGCGCCGCTTGCGACCAGAAGCACGACCACGAACGCGAGCGGCGCGGTGCCGGCGATCCGGGCGCCGGCCCCCTGGAACCGGCCGAGCACGGAGTTGCCGCTCCCCAGCGGGGTCGTGCCGAACGTCGGGATGGGGTAGCGCTGCCGGGCGTGGTCCAGTTTCACCTTGGCGGCCGGGAGGAACACCCCGAAGACGGCGAAGGTGAACACGATGCCGACCGCGGCGACGGCGCCGAACTCCCGGATCGGCGGGAGGTTGCTCGTCAGGTTCGCCGCGAAGCCGATGACGGTGGTGCCGGTGACGATGAAGAAGGCGACGACGACCTGGTCGGTCGTCGCGGTCATGGACTCGGCGATGGTGTGGCCCTCGGCCCGCTCCTCGCGGTAGCGGTTCACCGCGTGGATGCCGAAGTCGATGCCGACGGCGAGCAGCAGCGGCGGCACCGAGATGAGGATCTGGCTGAACGGGATGCCGGCAAACCCCATGAAGCCGAAGGTCCAAACGAGCGCCATGAACAGCGCGACCACGCCGAGAAGGAGGTCCGCGACGTCGCGGTACGCCACCGACAGGAACAGCGTGATGAGCAGCACTGCGGCCGGGATGACGATGGCGAGGGTGTCGTTGATGACGGCGCTGAACTCGGCGCTGATGGTGCCGGCGCCGAAGACGGTGATGTCGCCGCCGACACCGTCGGCGATGTGGGCGGCCTCCGTCTGGATCGGGGTGAGCGGGCTGGAACCGCCCTGCCCGGCGGCCCCGGAGAGGCCACCGGGGACCTCGTGGGTGACCACGCCGATCGTCGCCGAGGCCGACGCCGACTCGCGGTTGAAGTCCGTCGACAGAAGCGCCGAGAACCGCGGGTTGGTCTCGTCGGCCCGGCGGACGGCCTCGGCGATCTCGGTCGGCGTCGCCGCCTCGATGGCGCGCTGCTGGGCGGCGAGCGTCCCCTCGTCGGGGTCGAGCTGGCGGGCGACGATGCCGGCGGCGCTGGAGGTCGTCTCGACCCGCATCCCCGGCCGCTCGGCCATCCGCTCCTGGAGCTCCAGCATCCTGAGCAGCGCGGGTTTCGAGAGGACGTTGCCGCTCCGCTGGATCAGCTGGGTGCTGCCCGTGTCGGCGCCGAACGTCGGGGTGAACTTCGCGTTGACCTCGTCGAGGGCCTCCTGGGCCGGGCTGTCCTCCGTGAACTGCTGGGTGCCGGCCTCCGTCGAGATGCCGGTCGCGCCGACCGCGAACACGCCGGTCACCAGGAGGAACGCGACGACGACCGTCCCGGGACGGTCGGTGATGTAGCCGTCGATCCAGTCGATGGCGGGCTGGTAGTCCACCGCCATCTACAGGCGTCGGAGGGGGTACAGGGCCAGCGGGACGACGAGCGCGCCGGCCGCCAGAAGCCGGAGCGACGGGAGGAAGCTGAACAACCCGCCGTCGCTCTCGACGACCGTGACCGGGCGCCGGTAGCTGTCCGAGAGGCGGGTCTCGCCGGCCGCGTCGACGTACTGGAAGTCGACGGAGATCGGGTAGTCCTTCGCCAGCGCGGAGCCGGCGGCGGACACGCGGAACGGGATCTCGGCCGTCTCGCCGGGCTCGAGCGAGGCGACGTAGGCCTCGTCGTCGTCCGCCGACAGCGGGCTGGAGGCGAACAGCTTCGCCGAGACGTCGGTCACCGTCTCCTCTCGCTGGTTGGTCACCTGCAGGACGATCCGGCTGCCGCCGCCCGCGGACACGGTGGCGTTGCCGGTGTCGACCCCGAAGGCGTCACGCTCCTGTCCGACCTCGGCCCGGAACCGGACGGGGTCGGCGGTCCGGGTGCCGCCCTCGCGGCCCTCGTACTCGGTCGCGAGGGTGAACTGGCGGGGCCCGGCGCGGGCGGCGGTCGATACCGAGACGTCGAAGCTGACGGCGGTCGATTCGCCGGCGGCGAGGTCGCCGATCGCGAGCTCGGGTTCGATGACCTCGGCGTTGGCCGTCGGCGGCTGCAGCGTCACGACGGCGTTCGTGAGGTCGCCGGGGCCCTCGTTGACGACGGTGGCCTCAAGGGTTCCCTCCCGGGCGACGCGGAGCGAGGAGTCGACGCTCTCGACGGAGACGGACTGCTCGGCGAGCGGTGTGATCGCGAGGGAGGGCTGCTCGTCGACGCCGGCGAACCCGTCGGCGTCCTCGTAGCTGACGGTCGCGTCGACGGGGTAGGCGCGCCGGGTGGCGTCCGGCCTGACGTCGACGCCGTACTCGAGTGTCACCGTCTCGCCGGGCGCGAGTTCGCCGACCGCCGCGCGGCCGGACGCCGTCTCGTCGAAGGTGAGCTGCTGGCTCCGTGAGGACAGCCCGACGGTCACGTCGCTGGCGGTCTCGGTCCCGACGTTCTCGACCTCGACGGTCGCGGGGCCGGAGCCGCCGACCTGGGCGTCGGTCTCGACCGTGCGGACCGCAAAGCGTGGGCCCTCCTCGACGACGACGTCGACGCTACGGGTGACCGTGCGGGACTGCTCGCTGGTGGTGACGAGCGTCGGGTAGACGCGGTCCGTGAAGGAGTAGGCGAGTTCGACGTCGAGCTCGTAGGTGCCGGGCTCGACGTCGTCGGGCACCTCGAGGGCGACGTCGAGCGACCGCGGCTGGTTCTCCGTGACGGACCCGACGGCCCGCGTGCCGCTCGTGACCGACAGCGGGGTGCCGTCGGCGTCGACGTCGACGCGGACGTTCCGGGCGGTCGTGACCGCCTCTCGGGACGGCGGCACGCCCTCGGTCACCTCGCCGTCGTTGGCGACCTGGACGGTGAGCGGACCCTGGTTGCCGGGCGAGACCGTCGGGGCGGGCGCGTAGACGTCGAGGTCCGGCTCCCCACCGTAGCCCGAACTGGGTGCCCCGCCGCCCGCTTCCTGGGCGGCGACGACCCCGGCGACGGACGAGAGCGCAAGCAGCGCCGCGAGTGCGAGAACGGCGCTACGTCGCACCCGACCGCCCCCGTTGGCGGCGTGCGGTCGCACGGTCGTCCGGTGGGCCCGCGTGGCTGTGGCGGCGGTCGGTCCACGGGGTCGCGAGATGGCGTGACATTACCCGAAGATGAATCCATGAATGGATAAACCTATTGTTCCTGAGTTCATCATCCGGAACCGTGAGCCGATCGTGAGGATCAGGCCGGACCAGCCTGGGGTGAGGACCGCGTGACGCGGTTCACCGACGAGGAGCGCGAGCGCATCCGGGCGGAACTCCACCGGGTCGGCCGGGAGCTGTTCTCCCGGTTCGGCCTCGAGCGGACCCGGATCGCGGACCTGACCGACGAGGTCGGCATCGGCACCAGCACCTTCTACCAGTTCTTCGACTCCAAGGAGGCGCTCTACCTCTCGATCCTGGCCAGGGAACGACGGCGCGTGGAGGCCGACCTCGACGACGAACTCGCCGGGACGTCGGACGTCCGGGCCGAGGTCCGGACCACCGTCGAGCACCTCCTGGACGAACTCGCCTCGAACCCGCTGTACTACCGGCTGCTCATCGAGGACGAGCTCCGGACGCTCCGGGAGTCGGTCGCCGACGAGGTGCTGTCGGCGCACCACCGCGAGGAGATGGCGGCCAGCGACGACCGCATCGAGCGGTGGATCGCCGACGAGTCGTTCCGCGTCGACGACCCCGAGCGACTCCAGGCGCTGTTCCGCCTGCTCGGCTTCACCATCGCGGCCCGCTCGGAGCTGTTCGAGCCGGCCGGCGCGGTCGAGCTCTACGAGGACGCCCGGGCCCTGCTCGTCGACGTCGTCGTGGACGGCCTGTTCGTCGAGCCCGACTGACCCGGCCGGGGCGGGTGACGGTCAGGGGGACTCGAGCAGGCCGTAGGTGGACTCGAGGTGGTCGACGATCCAGTCGACGGTCGAGGGGTCGTACGTCCAGAAGCCGTAGAAGCCCCGATCCTCACGCTCCTCGGCCACCAGCGCGCACTTGTTGACGTCGATGCCGGCCCCGTCGTACACCACGAACCACGAGCGCGCGATCTCGTCGGCCCGCTCGACGTGGATCGTGAGGTCGCTGTCGTGGTCCGGCACGTCGGCGTCGGGCGCCGCGTAGGCGTGGACGGCCAGCTCCCCCTTCCCGGCGAGCCGCTCGTAGACGTCGATCTGGTCCGCGAGGATGGAGAGCCGCTGGAAGCCGGAGTGGAGGGTGCCCGAGCCGATCCGCCAGGCGCGGTCCTCGATCTCCCGCGAGGCGGCGATCATCTGCTCGATGTCGTAGGAGATGAACATCGTCTCGTCGAGGTGGTCGAGGATGGGCGAGTACGACTCGTCGTCGAACGCCGGGTCCGTCTCGGCCGCCGGCGCGATCACGTCCTCGACGGCGGCGGCCGTGACGAACGCGCCGTCCTCGGCCAGCACCGCGAACGCGGCGGGTCTGCCGCTGTCGGTGTCGGCCTCGGTGACCGTCAGGTTCCGGTCGCGGAACTGCTCGCGGAGCGTCGCCACGTCGGCCTCGTCGGCGTTGAAGACCGTCAGCGTCTTCTCGTGCTCCTCCACGCCCGCGATCAGCTCGGTGAGCGACATGCGGCGTACGCGGTTCCAGGACACTCCCGTGTAAAAAGCTGTGGCCGACCTCTCGGCCCGCCTAACCGTCCCGACGCGCGGGAAAACCGAGTGACGGCATCCGCGTATTAACACCTATATCATTATTAATCCATGCTAACCCGTAGCAAACCCTTTTATCCACCGCAGTCGAACCACCGACAAGGCGCCCGCGTGGGCGCAGTAATACCACCATGTCCGAGGAACTCGTCTGGCGGATCGCTGGCGGTTCCGGCGACGGGATCGACTCGACCAGCCAGAACTTCGCGAAGGCGCTGATGCGCTCGGGACTCGACGTCTTCACCCACCGGCACTACCCCTCCCGGATCCGCGGCGGCCACACCTACGTCGAGGTCCGGGCCGCGCCGGAGCCGGTCCGGTCCCGCGGGGACGGCTACAACTTCCTCCTCGCGCTGGGGGACTCCTTCGCCCGGAACCCCGCCGAGGACGCCTACTACGGCAACGAGGAGGTCAAACCCCTGGCGGAGAACCTCGACGACCTCAGGGAGGGTGGCGTCATCGTCTACGACGAGGGCCTCGTCGACGTCGCGGAGGTCCCGGACTTCGAGGAACGCGTCGAGGAAAACGACTGGCACGTCTACCCGCTGGACCTCCGCGGCATGGCCCGCGACCGGGGCCGGGAGGTCATGCGGAACACCGCCGGCGTCGGCGCCACCGGCGCCCTCCTCGAGTACGACGTCGGCCACATCGAGGACCTCATGGCCGACGCGATGTCCGGCGAGGTGCTGGAGACGAACCTCGAGATCATCGAGGCCGCCTACGACCAGGTCGAGGCGATGGAGTTCACCCACGACCTCCGGATGCCCGGGGGCAGTCACGACGCCCAGCAGGTGCTGTTGTCCGGCTCGAACGCCGTCGCCTACGGCGCGCTCGACGCCGGCTGCCGGTTCATCGCCGGCTACCCGATGACGCCGTGGACCGAGGTCTTCACGCTCATGACCCAGCACCTCCCCGAGGTCGGCGGGATCTCCGAACAGGTCGAGGACGAGATCGCCGCCGCCTCGCTGGCGCTCGGCGCCTCCCACGCCGGCGTGAAGGCCATGTCGGGCTCCAGCGGCGGCGGGTTCGCGCTGATGTCCGAACCGCTCGGGCTCGCCGAGATGACCGAAACGCCGGTCGTGCTCGTCGAGGCGATGCGCGCCGGCCCCTCGACCGGGATGCCGACCAAACCGGAGCAGGCCGACCTCGAGCACGTGCTGTACACCAGCCAGGGCGACTCCAACCGCGTCGTGCTGGCGCCCGGTAACGTCGAGGAGGCCTACGACCAGACCCGGACGGCGTTCGAACTCGCCTACGACTACCAGCTGCCCGCTATCCTCCTGTACGACCAGAAGCTCTCCGGAGAGCTCCGGAACGTCGACGAGGCGTTCTTCGACCGGGAACCCAGCCCCGACCTCGGCGCGACGCTCACCGAGGAGGAGATCGCGGAGGCCGCCCACCACGCCTCCGGCAAGTTCCAGCGGTTCCAGCACGAGCCCGACAACGACCGCGGCGTCTCCCCGCGCTCGATCCCGGGCCAGGAGGGCGGCCGGTTCCTCGCGACCGGCAACGAGCACACCCCGGAGGGCCACATCAGCGAGGACCCCGACAACCGCGTCGCCCAGCTGAACCGCCGGATGCGGAAGCTCGAGGCGATCCGCGAGGAGCTGGACGGCCGCGACTCGACCCACCAGACGCTGCACGCCCCGGCCGAGGAGGCCGACTACGGCGTCCTCACGTTCGGCAGCCAGCAGGACACCGTCGAGGAGGCCGTCGACCGGCTGGCCGCCGACGGCCACGCCGTGAAGTCGCTGGGCGTCTCGGAACTCAAGCCGTTCGCCGAGGCGGAGGTGACGGCGTTCCTCGAGTCCGTCGACGAGGCCCTCGTGGTCGAGATGAACGCCTCCGGGCAGTTCCGCGGCCTCGTCCAGAAGGAACTGGGCCGCTTCGGCGACCGGATGCACAGCCTCCTGAAGTACAACGGCAACCCCTTCGAACCGGCGGAGATCGTCGAGGGGTACGAGACGATCGTCGACGGGGCCGAACCGGCGCCGACCACGCGGGTCGTCCCCGCGGCAGGTGACTGACAATGAGCGCATTCAACGCCATCGGACAGGACCGCGAGGTAGCGCGCGAGGAGTACACGCCCGGCATCGAACCCCAGGCGACCTGGTGTCCCGGCTGCGGCGACTTCGGGGTCCTGAAGTCCCTGAAGGGAGCCATGGCCGACCTCGGGAAGGACCCCGAGGAGATCCTCCTGGTCTCCGGCATCGGCTGTTCGGGGAAGCTCAGCAGCTACTTCGAGAGCTACGGCCTCCACGCCATCCACGGCCGGTCGCTCCCCATCGCCCGGGCCGCCAAGCTCGCCAACCCCGGCCTCGAGGTCGTCGCGGCCGGCGGCGACGGCGACGGGTACGGCATCGGCGGCAACCACTTCGTCCACACCGCCCGGGAGAACCACGACATGGCCTACATCGTGTTCAACAACGAGATCTTCGGGCTGACGAAGGGCCAGACCTCCCCGACCAGCCCGAAGGGCCACAAGTCGAAAACCCAGCCCCACGGTTCGGCGAAGTCGCCCATACGCCCGATGTCCACGTCGCTGACCGCGGGTGCGACCTACGTCGCACGGACCGCGGCGGTCAACCCGAACCAGGCCCAGGAGATCCTCGTCGAGGCCATCGAGCACGACGGGTTCGCGCACATCGACTTCCTCACCCAGTGTCCGACCTGGAACAAGGACGCCAAGCAGTACGTCCCCTACATCGACGTCCAGGAGGACGACGACTACGAGTTCGACACCGGCGACCGCAGCGAGGCCGCCTCGATGATGCAGCAGGCCGAGGCGTCGCTGTACGAGGGCGAGGTGCTGACCGGCCGGTTCTACCACGAGGCCGACCGGCCCTCCTACGGCCAGGAGAAGCGCGAGGTCGGCGAGATGCCCGAGGCGCCGCTCGCCGAGCGGTACCACGACGACGACCACGAGTGGGAGCGCAGCTACGAGTTGCTCGACGCCCACAAGTAGCGCGGTCCCCGGCTGTCTCGTTCTCTTCGCGCCCAGCGACGGCGGGCGCCGGCTACCGGCAGCCGGCGCGGGCCTCCCGGAGGTTTACCCGACGACGGCGAGACCATCGGACGATGCGGCTCCACTGGCACCGGCGCGACCTCCGACTCGCCGACAACGTCGGCCTCGCCGAAGCCCCCGACGACCCGGTCGGCGTCTTCGTCCTCGACGACGTCCTCGCCCACGCCGCCCCGCCCCGGGTCGCCTTCGTGCTCGACGCCTGGAATCGCTCCGGAAGGCGTACCGCGAACGTGGCTCGGAACTCCTCGTCCGGCACGGGGACCCCGCCGCGGTCCTCGTCGACCTCGCCGACACCCACGACGTCGAGGCCGTCTCCTGGAACCGGGACCACTCCGGCCTCTCACGGACGCGGGCCGAACGATCAGCCGGCGGGCCGTCCCACGTGCGCACAGCGAGGACGAATGACAACGAACCGAGCGCCGTCCGGCGGTATTTCCATGCGACGTGGTACCACGCGACGGCGAAGTTTTAACAGCTATCGCGGAGAGTTGTACACTTGGAGGTCGATATAAATGTCCGAACGTTCCAACCCCGAACTGCCGCCGCTCCCGTACGACTACGACGCGCTCGAACCGTCCATCTCCGAGCAGGTCGTGACGTGGCACCACGACACCCACCACCAGGGCTACGTCAACGGCCTCGACGGCGCCGAGGAGACCCTGGCGGCGAACCGCGAGGCGGGTGACTTCGACGGCTCCGCCGCCGCCATCCGGAACGTCACCCACAACGGGTCGGGCCACTACCTGCACACGCTGTTCTGGGAGAACATGTCCCCGAACGGCGGCGGCGAACCCGAGGGCGACCTGCTCGACCGCATCGAGGAGGACTTCGGCTCCTACGAGGGCTGGAAGGGCGAGTTCGAGGCCGCCGCGGGCGCCGCCGGCGGCTGGGCGCTCCTCGTCTACGACCCCGTCGCCGACCAGCTGCGCAACCTCGTCGTGGACAAGCACGACCAGGGCGCGCTGTGGGGCAGCCACCCGATCCTCGCGCTCGACGTCTGGGAGCACTCCTACTACTACGACTACGGTCCGGACCGCGGCAGCTTCATCGACAACTTCTTCGACGTCGTCGACTGGGACAACGTCGCCGAGCAGTACGAGCGGGCCCAGCACCAGTAGGCGGACCGGAGTCACAGCCCCGTATTTTATTTCGGCGTCAGGTCGGCCACGGCCGCGTCACGTCAACTCGGCACGGTTGAGTCTCTCGAAAATTGATGGGGCCGCGGGCTGTATACGGCGGATCGAGTCAGCACCAGAGCAGCGTCTGTTTCTCAACGCCGTCTTCTGAATTAGCTGTAAGAACTTACTTGCTTAGGGAGCGATTCCGGTTTTCTTGAGTGAGCAGTGGAGAACACCTCGAAAGCCCTCGGCGGGCTCGCGGTCGCTGTCTCCGAAAATCGGAGATTTTCGGGATGACGAGAGACGCCACAGGCGTCTCTCGAACCACGCAGGATATCCTCCCTCCGGTCGGATAGGGCCCACGCAGCGACTCCGCTCCGGCGCGAGCCGGGCGGTCGGCGGAGCCGACCGCCTATACCGTGGCGGCCTGCGGCCGCCACGCACGCCTCGCCCTTTCAGTCCACCAGGAGACCGAATGGCTGGCCGTGGCGTGCGCGCGTCGACCGGGCGGCGGTCGACAACGGCGCGCGAGGGACGCCCGAACCCGAGCCGGGCGGCGCGA